>JAEUQT010000002.1 GCA_016789445.1 bacterium
GCGTACGATTCAGTTTCAAGTCACCACGCGCTCCGCGCGTGCGAAGTGGGTTCGAGCAAAGGCTAATACATCACCGCCTTTAAACCCCGACCCCCGTCTGGGAAACCTCTCGGTTTCCCACGCCTTCCTCCACGGGGTTTAAAGCTTTTGCTTCGCAAAAGTCGCGGATATATTTTCAATATGACAAAGATTATGATCTTCGGGACGTTCGACATGATTCATCCCGGGCACGAGGATCTTTTCTATCAAGCGCGTGCGCTCGCGCCGGATCCGTATCTCATCGTATCTTTGGCGCGCGACAGTGCCGTCATCCGGCATAAAGGGAAGGCTCCGCGAAATACCGAGGAAGCGCGGAAGGTGCTTTTAGAAGCGCACGCGGATATCGACAAGGTGGTCGTGGGTGATGAGCGTGGCTATATCGATCATATCCAGAAAGAGCAGCCGGATATTATCGCGCTGGGCTACGATCAGCAGGGGGAATATGTCGAACATCTCGAGAGGGATCTGAAGGATGCAGGACTCTCAGTGCGTGTAGTGCGACTGGAGCCGTTTCAAGAGCACGCTTTCAAAACATCGAAGCTTCAGTCATAGTGTGTGCCATGAGATATCTCGGATTGGATTACGGCGCGAAGCGCATTGGTATCGCGGTCTCCGACGTTGCGGGAAGTTTTGCATTTCCGCGCGAGACGATTCCCAATGATTACACCGCGATCGATCGGCTCGCCCGGCTTGTGAAAGAGGAGGGGGTACAGGAAGTGGTGATCGGAGATGCACGAGCGGTGAGTGGTGCAGAAAATCCTATTACCGCAGAGAGTGAGAAGTTCGCAAAAATGATCGAGATGCATCTGAGGCTTCCGGTACACAGCGTCTGGGAGGCGTGGAGTTCCGTAGAAGCAGCGCGTTTTGCGCCGAAGGGGAAAGAGCACGACGATTCTGCGGCGGCTGCCATCATCCTGCAGCGACACCTCGATAAGAACCGGCCGTCGCAAGAAGACATAGACGAGGAGTTCTGAGCAATCCACTGCTTCCGCTTAGCTCTCGGTATATCCCTGCTACCATGCAGGATATGGTAAAGACTCCAGAACATCGCCTATCAATAGGAGTGATTGCTGTCGCGGTTGGTATATCGCTTGGTATTGGCGTTGTGTATCTGGATCAAAGGGAGACTGCGCCTGTTCACGCGCAGGGAAGCGGGTCGTGTCAGCAAGTTGAGGAATCCTGCGGAAAAATAAACAATCAAGGACATTCAGCAGCGTGCCACTCGCAATGGGTGCAATGCATGACAAACAAATGCATGGGAGGTGCTGGTGCCGTCGGGCAGTGTGTTCAAGACCCTGAATGCCAGGCGTCATGCACCGAATCAGCAACGTCGCAGGGCGGAAAGATCAGCTGCTGCGATGGTGGTCCGAAGCATGGCAACACCTGTCGCGATAAGGTGGACGGTAAGTGCAATCCTAAACAGACCGAGCTAGAAAAAGGAAAGGAAGAAGGAAAGGGTGGGGAGATGCCGAAGTTGCCGGAGATGCCAAAGGGGGGCGGTGGGGGCGAGCCGAAGCCGAAGGAGCCGTGCGCAGCAAATGCATCGAGTTCGGAGTGTAAGTCTACTCAGACGCCAAGCGGCGTGAGCGGATTCCTCAGTAACCTTTTCGGTTCGAATTCAAATACTGAGAGTGCTGGTACGAACACTGTTTCGGGTGCGCTGCAGTCTGCGGCGTCGAAACTGCAATCGTTCCTCAGCGGCGAAAACGCTCCTGCAGCGACTTCGGAGAATACCGGCACCACTAATCCGACTGAGGCAGTCGTAACGCCGGTCACCCCGAGTGCGTCGCAGGCGGGGCAGATCACCTCGCAGGCAGGCAGCTCCCAGCAAGGCGCTACTAACGCTGGTGGTACCCAAGGTGTCGGCAGCACCGTGACCGGATTCGGTTCAGGCGTGCAGGCAGATACGAATACACAGACAGGTCCGATCCTTGCCGCAATCAAGAGCGTGACCGCGCGTATCCAAAGCATCTTGTCATCGCTCTTCTAATAGGTATCCTGCACGCATGGATACCATTCAATACGACGATTTTGCGAAGCTCGATATCCGCATCGGGAAAGTGATAGCAGCGGAGATGGTCCCGGACGCGGATAAGCTCATCAAGTGCACGATTGATTTCGGTGAGATGGGGCAGCGCACCATAGTCTCCGGTATTGCTGAATGGAAGAAGCCGGAAGAGCTGGTGGGCAAACAATTGCCGTATATCGTGAATCTTGCACCGCGCATGCTGCGCGGTGTCGAGAGTCAGGGGATGCTTCTTGCATCGCATACTCCCGACGGGGGAATCGCGCTCATCATGCCGGATACTGAGGTCACTCCCGGCACGAAGATCGGATAAAGGCGCGCGGAATTAGCGTGTATAATTTCGGCATGAGCTTTTCGCGCACGCTTGCGCGCTGGTTTCCGGTGCCAAAACTTCTCACGCCGCCTGCTGCGGGTGTCGATATTACCGACACATCGGTGAAATGGCTTTCATTCAAAGAGAGTGCAACCGGTTTGCGGGTGGTCTCGTGCGGTACTCAGCCGCTTCCGCAAGGCGTCGTCGAACGTGGCGCCATCAAAGATCCGCGTGTTCTTGCGGAGGTCTTGAAAGAGGTGAAGAAAAAGAGCGGGCTTACTGCGGCACACGCAGCGCTTCCCGAAGAGGACGCATACGTATTCGGCATGCACGTGCCGCCCAAGAGTTCCCGTTCGCAGATAGTTAATATGATCGAGTTTGAGCTTGAGGCGCGTGTACCGATCCCCCCGACGCAAGCGGTCTATGATTTCGATACCGTACAGACCCGCGATGATGGTTCCGAAGAGATTGCCGTGACGGTGTTCCCGCGCGATCTTGCCGAAGGGTATACGCAGGCGTTCATGCTTGCCGGGATCGATCTAATCTCTCTGGAGATCGAGCCGCGATCGATCGGGCGCGCGATCTCTCCGAAAGATAAGAGCGAGACCGCGCTCGTTGTTGATTGTGGCTATGCGCGTACTGGTGTCGCAATCCTCAAGCGCGGCATACCGATTTTCACCTCGACCATCGATATCGGCGGCGCGCATCTCAGCAAGGCGGTCATGGATTCTCTCAAGATCACCGAGGAGGATGCGCGTATCTTTAAGAACGAACACGGGCTCGTGCCGGACGATCCTTCACGAAAAGCAGTATGGGAGTCATTAGATGCGGTCGCGGGCTCTCTCGCGGAAGAGATCGGCAAACACTACCGCTTCTGGGATACGCGTCGTAATGAAAAAGGGGAGCGTGCCATGCCGGTTGAGCGAGTCTACCTTCTCGGCGGAAGCGCCAATCTGAAGGGACTCCCTGAATACATCGCGGGTAAAGTGCATGCAGAAACATTGCGACCCGATGTGTGGTGCAACGCATTCTCGTTCGAGGAATATATTCCACCGCTCGATTATCGCGCGTCGCTGCAATACGCGACTGCGATCGGCCTAGCGCTGCGCGGTACTTGATATATGGCAAACGTAATCCCTAGGGAAGGGCTATCGAAAATAGGAAAGCGGAATTCCGCCCGCTTCCTGTTTGTGGGCGCGTGCATGTCTGCAGCGGCGGCGATCGTGGCGATCCTTGCGATCATGCCGGCATACTTATCGGTGCGCGTCGCGCGTGCCTCAGTGGAAACTGCAGCACAACAATCCGGCGGTACTGCCACGGCTGATCAAGAAGCGGCGGTGCGCACGCAGGGATTGATCACCAATCTTACACCTATCGCGAACGCAACGACCTCGCCGGTAGGCGCGCTTGCCGTGGCGCTCGCTGAAAAGCCGGCGGGCCTTTCTATAACGTCGATCACGTACACGTCGGATAAATCGACGATCGTCCTCACGGGAACCGCCTCGCGGCGCGAAGCAGTGAGCGCCTTGCGCGATGCACTCGAAGCCTCGAAGCGTTTCTCGACGGTCGCGGTACCGGTCGCGGCGCTCGTCGGCGCCCAAGAGGGAAGGTTCACGATAACGCTCACCGGAATCTGATTATGGCTAATTCACGTCTCATCGCCTGGCTTTCACTCGTCGTCTCACTCATTCTCTGGGGAGCGTTCGTATTCCTCGTGTGGTCACTCTACGATGAGCGCATCATGTATCTGGAGGCGGCGAGCGTTGCGCAGGAGAGTGAGCTGCGCGGACAGTCGGTCGCGCGCTTGCGGGCAAGCGTGCAGGATACCGAAGTAGAACGAGCAGCACTGAACAGTCTTTTGGATGTCAGCATCTTGCGTGCAGTTGAAATCATCGAGACGACCGGGAGGCAGGCAGGTGCAACGGAGGTTGCGATCGGCGAAGCGACGCCGATGCCGCTGAGCGGCAACGTGCCCGCCGGCCTCACCTCGGTGTCGGCCGTGGTGAATCTGCAAGGATCGTTTGCGTCGATCGTGCGGGCGATCAGTTTGTACGAGACGCTGACCGTTCCGTCCCGACTTGAGCAGTTCGAGATGGAAAAGCTCGGGAATTCATGGAGGGCAACGGTGCGCGTGCGGGTCTACCTCACGCAATAGTAATATGCGATTCGATTCTTCAATCCAGATAAAAGTAAAAGATGCGTATGCGGCGCGTCATGAGCCTGAAGCGCAGCGTCTCCTGGCGCAGGCGTATTGGGCGTTCCTCATCACGAGCTTCGTGGCAGCCGTCATCGTCGTTATCGCATTCGGCGTGTGGGAATTCTTCCGGATGCCGGTTGTCGACGAAAGCCTCTCAGGCGTTCGTCCGCAAACGGCTTTTACCAAGGCCCAATTGCAGGAGCTGCTCGAGAAATTCGATATGCGTGCCGATCGTTTCCAGGAGCGCCTGACGGCACCGGTCGTGGCACGTGATCCGTCGTGATTGACCGGTTGGACGGGCGCGTTAGGATGCGAGGGACCCCTTGTAGCTCAATGGATAGAGCAGCGGACTTCTAAGCCGTTGATGTTGGTTCGATTCCAGCCGAGGGGAATTAGTGTATAGTACGCGCGTACGAAGGAGGGCGATTAGCTCAGTTGGTAGAGCAATCCGTTTACACCGGAAAGGTCACAGGTTCGAGTCCTGTATCGCCCACAAACGACGAAAGGATCTGCACTGCTGCAGGTCCTTTCGCGTTTGTGGGAGCCGGAGGCATGTTTCGCCAGTAGGCGAAACGGCCGAGGCCGGGTCGGGAAAATTCTTGAGCGACGGCGAAAGAATTATTCCTGACCACAAAGCGTGAGTGACGCACCACCCTCAATGTATTAAGGTATCTAGATGTCCGAACCGAAGCCGGTCCAATGCATCGGCATCATCCTCGATGGCAATCGCCGCTGGGCGAAAGAGAAAGGCCTTCCCACGTTTGAGGGGCATCGTCGAGGATTTGAAAACCTCAAATCCGCCGCCCGATGGGTGCGCGATCGCGGGGTCCCGCACCTTGCGGTATTCGCGTTCTCCACGGAAAACTGGAATCGATCTGAGGAGGAGGTTTCGTATCTCATGGATATATTCAGCGACGCGATCCGTGATTGCGGGGAGGAGTTGGGGCGAGATGGTATCCGAGTCCGTTTTGCGGGTCAGCGTGATCGATTTTCGGATTCGTTACAACAAGGGATGCGGGAGACTGAAGAAAAAACCCGAAATAACACGGCGATGACCTTATGGGTGTGTCTTTCGTATGGTGGCCGAGCAGAAATCATTGCTGCTGCACAAGCGGCAAGTGAGCACGAAGGACTACTCACCGAGGACCTCCTCCGTCAGCATCTATGGACCGCAGAGATGCCCGATCCGGATATCATCATCAGAACCGGTGGGGCGCAGCGTATTTCTAATTTCCTCCTCTGGCAGGCGGCCTACAGCGAGCTTTTCTTTCTTGAGCCGCACTGGCCTGATTTCAGCGAACAGACCCTCGACAAGGTCCTTGCCGAGTATGCGGAGCGGGAGCGCCGGATGGGAAAGTAGGGCGCAGTTGCTCATGTTTCTGGCCTGTGGTACAGTCCCCCCACTATGACAGCGGCTAAGGCAAAGACTGGCACCAAGATCTCGGAGCTCAAACCGGGAGATACGGTGCGCGTGTGGCAGAAGATCGAGGAAAAGGGTAAGACCCGCCTCCAGGCATTCGAGGGCCTTATCCTTGCTCGTAAGCACGGCAATGAGATCGGCGGAACCTTCACGGTCCGCAAGGTCGCTTCCGGTGTCGGCGTCGAGAAGATCTTCCCGGTCCACTCGCCGATGATCGATCGCGTCGAGCTCGTCAAGCGCGCACGTATGCGCCGCGCGAAGCTCTACTTCATCCGCGAGAAGGTGGCGCGCGAAGCTCGCCGCCAGCTCCGCCGTTCGCGCCTCGTGCATGAGGCGGATGCTGACGTCAACGAACCTGCTGCAGAAGCAGAAGTCGTTGCAGCGGAAGCTGGTACGACTGAGGAAAATAAGTAATACTAGTCCCACGCGCAGGTGGCGAAATTGGTAGACGTACTACCTTGAGGTGGTAGCGCCCGCAAGGGCATGGAGGTTCGAGTCCTCTCCTGCGCACTAACGACGAAAAGAGCTGGCCTGCGCCAGCTTTTTTCGCGTTAGTGCGAGGCGGAGCGATGTTTCCGCAGTAGCGGAAACCGCGAGCCGGGGTCGCGGAAATTCGTTTGTGACGGCAAACGAATTATCCGTGACCACGAAAACCCTAGCGCGAGCAGGGCCGAGAAATTTTCTTATGCGACGGCATAAGAAAATGTTCTTGGCCGAGTCCTCGCGACGGCGAGCAAAATATCTGTGACCGAGTCCCTGCGGTGGCGAAAAAAATATCCGTGACCACTAGCGATATTCATTGCGCAATCCATGGGGGCGCGTACGATGTCCCCAGAAGGAGGTGTCTATGAGCGATCGAAACATGCTCGGCATCCTACTCTTTTTGGGAGGGTTGGCGCTTATCTTTCTGCCATCCCACGAAACTGCGGTGCGGATGACGGCATACGTACAGCAGGCACTGGGAGGAATAGGATCGCTTCCTGCGGCGCTTATTGTCGTTGCGTTGATATGCCTCATGATCGTGTCTGGCGTGGTTCTCCTTATGGGAGGGCGACGTTGAGCACTTGAAGCGGCACGAGTAATCGTGCCGCTTTTTTGTTGCTATGATTTGTGTATGCGACGGTACCTTTCCAAGCTGCCACGGAGCACCGAGGAACTTTTGCGCTGGTACGAGCACTACATTTCTCCCGCGACGCTCATTATCGCGTTCACGTTGGACACACTCGCGTTCAAGCGCGTCGATCTCCTCCTGAGTAATCTGCTCCTTTTCACGTATCTCACGCTCGCGGCGACATCGATCGTTCTCTATCATCTCATCCAATCAGGTAAATTGCGCGGCAAATTCTTTCTCTCGATATTGCCGTTCGTGCCGGTGGGGATGCAGTTCGGTTTCGGCGGTCTTTTCAGCGGGTTCGTGATCCTCTACAGCCAAAGCGCCGCATATGCGACGAGTTGGATATTTGTCGTCTTGCTCGCGGCGCTCCTCATCGGTAATGAGCGCTTCCGAAAGCTCTATACGGGTTTCGTATTCCAAGCGAGCGTGCTCTTCGTAACGCTGCTTTCGTTCCTCATCTTCTTCCTGCCGGTCGCGACAGGGAAGATCGGCATGGCGATCTTCCTTATCAGTGAAGCGATCGCAGTCGGAGCGATCACGCTGTTCGTCATCCTCTTCGGTCGTGTTGCGCCGGAAGTCTGGCGCGCATCGCGTGTGCAGTTCTTCCGCAGCACGGCATCCATCTTCCTCATCTTCAATCTTCTGTATTTCACGAATGCGATCCCGCCGCTACCGCTCGCACTTAAAGAGGCGACGGTCGCGCACTCGGTGCGCCGCATCAATGGGGAATACCACCTGCAGACCGAGCCGTTGAAGTGGTACCAGCAATACCTGCAATACAACAACGTATTCCATAAGGCGCCGGGAGAGACGGTGTATGTGTTTACGTCGGTTTTCGCGCCGACACGACTCTCGACGACGGTTACCCATGAATGGCAGTTCAAGGAACCGACGACGGGGGAGTGGGTGGATGTGAGCGAGGTGAGTTTCCCGATCCAGGGCGGACGTGATGGCGGGTACCGTGGCTATACGCTCGAAGACGTGACCGTGCCGGGCCTCTGGCGCGTGAATGTCCGCACGAGCGATGATCGGCTTATCGGGAAGGTTACGTTCCGCATCCAAGATGTCGGGGTGCGGGCGACGACAACCGAAGTTATCCGTTAATCTCGCGTAATCCAAGGGTTTTTGCTATAAAGACTCGTGCAATGGTGGTCGTAGCTCAATTGGTAGAGCTCTGGTTTGTGGTACCAGCGGCTGTGGGTTCGAGTCCCATCGATCACCCCTGATAAGTCCTGATTGAAGCGAAGTGCGGCGCACTTCGCGGTGGGGCTCGAAAGACGGAGGCGCGACGGCGCCGAGTCGGGGTCGCGGGTTTCGCGAGCGCGCGAAAACCCGTGACCGAGCCCATCGATCACCCCAAGTGAATCCCGTAGTTATGCACCCAGGTCCGTATACGGGCGGGAGAGGGGGCTATACTGATGGAAAGGTCGATATATGAGCCATTCTTTTGAATGCCATGAGCTCACTTAACTCTCTGACGTTCATCCTCTTGGTCGTCGGCGGTCTCAACTGGCTGCTGTTCGCCCTCACGGGTATGGATGTCGGTTCCATCCTCGGCGGCATGGATTCGATGATTGCAAAGATCATCTACCTGCTCGTCGGTCTCTCAGCGCTCTACCAGCTCTTCACCCACAAGTGGTCGGGCGGTTCGGCGATGTAAGTGTTTTTCGATAGGTTGCAAAGCCTCCCTTGTGGAGGCTTTGTGCGTTCAGTAAGACGGTGCGTGCTCCGCCGTCTCCTCAGATACTGACCAGAGCGTGATACCATTTACACATTAATTTTCACGCTCTTTCGTCTTTTTATGGATGAACAATTCAATGGTTCGCGCGCGGTACGTTTCTCGCCGCCGGACATCATCGTCAAGACTGCAGCTGCAGCGCTTGGTGTTTTAGCACTCTTCCTCCTCATACAGACCGTAAAGGCCATGAAGGAGTATCGCTATGTCGGTAGCGGCGTCACGGCGACCAATACCATCACGGTCACCGGTAACGGCGAAGTATTTGCGGTGCCGGACCGTGCGACGTTCACGGTAAGCGTGCGCGAAGAGGCTGAAGATGTTGCGGGTGCACAGGACAAATCGACGGCGAAGATCAATGCGATCATCGCGTACCTTAAGGAAGCCGGCGTCGAAGAGAAAGATATCAAGACGCAGAGCTACAACGTGAATCCGAAGTACGAGTATACGCAGGCGGCATGCACCAACTTCTCGTGTCCGCCATCGAATCAGAAACTTGCCGGCTTTGAGGTCTATCAGACGCTCGAAGTGAAGGTGCAGGATCCGAAGAAAGCTGGGGAGCTGCTCACCGGCGTGGGCGGCAAGGGCGCTTCCGAGGTGAGCTCGCTTTCATTCACCGTTGAAGATGAAGATGCGCTCCGCGCACAGGCCCGCGAGCAGGCAATCAGTGAAGCGAAGGAGAAGGCAGATGCCTTGGCAAAGCAGCTTGGCGTTTCCGTCGTGCGCGTCGTCGGCTTCTACGAAGATGCCGGTGGCTATCCTCCGATGCCGTATGCGTACGGCAAGGGTGGTGTCGCTATGGATGCGGCACTCGAATCCCGCGTCGCACCGACGCTCCCGACCGGTGAGAACAAGATCGTCTCGAACGTGAACGTTACCTACGAGATTCGGTAATTCTTGCGTTCGTGCCCATCCCAGCGTAGTCTCGGGGACGGCAGACAAGGAGAGAGTCATGGCCGAGCGACAGCTCTACAAATACGCGAAACGAGCGGAGACGACAGGTGACGTGAAGGATGCTATCCGTTTTATCCGGACGAAGCAGAAGGACGCCACGATACGGATCCATATCCGAGGAGCGTGGTCGGGATGCCCGAAGGAGATAACCCTACGGCCGCACGGTAACATCAATCGCTTTCAAAAGAGATTGGTAGCTTTGCTTTCGGCACCGCCATTCCAAGAGGTGACGGTGGTCCCGGTTAAAATCGTCCCCGATGCCTCGAACAAAAGGTAGGCGAGATGCGCCCCAGCCGACGGCTGGGGCGCTTGACTTCTGGACAGAAAGGGAGTATCATGATGTCGTTAGTTAAAGCCCCCGCAGGGGGTTTTAAATTAGGAAAACAATCACTATGGGACTCGGACAATACATCAAAGATACCCGCAGCGAACTCAACCACGTCGCGTGGCCGACGCGCGTGCAGACCATCGTGTATACGATCCTTGTGGTTGTTATTTCCATCCTCGTCTCCCTCTATCTCGGCGTGTTCGACTTCCTCTTCACGAACGGCCTCGGCAAGCTCGTTGAAACGGTACCAGCTGCTCCGCAGGTGACTCCGATCAATCTCGACGACGTCCAGTTCTCGACCACTACCAGCACGACCACGGTAGAATAATCATATGAAGCAGACCTACGGCACAGATCGTCAGTGGTACGCGGTCCATACCTACTCCGGGTATGAGGATGCGGTCGCGCGCAATCTCAAGCAGCGCATCGAATCATTCGGCATGCAGAACAGCATCTTCGATGTCGTCGTCCCCACCGAGAAGAAGATCAAGATCAAGAATGGCCGCAAGACCGAAGTGAAGGAGAAGACTTTCCCAGGCTATGTCCTCGTGGACATGATCGCCACCGATGAGGCATGGTCGGTCGTCCGCAACACCCCGCAGGTGACCGGTTTCGTCGGTACCGCCAACCAGGCAGTGCCACTTTCTCCGGATGAAGTCGAAAAGATCCTCAAGCGCACCGCAGGGGAGCAGGTCCGCCATGCGATCGACCTCGCCGAGGGCGATGCAGTCGCTATCATCGACGGTCCCTTCAAGGATCTCGAGGGCAAGGTCGGCGAGATTGACGAAGAGCGAGGAAAGGTTAAAGTACTGGTTCCTATGTTCGGCCGCGAGACTCCGGTGGAGCTCGAAGCTGACCAGGTCCAACGCCTCTAATTCATATGGCAAAAGAAATCACTAAAATCATCAAATTGCAGATCCAGGCGGGTGCCGCTACACCGGCTCCTCCTGTCGGTACTGCACTCGGTCCAGCCGGCGTCAACATCGGCGAGTTCGTCAACCAGTTTAACGCGCAGACCCGTCCTATGATGGGCAACGTCGTCCCGGTCGTCCTCACTGTCTACAAGGACCGTTCGTTCACGTTCATCGTGAAGAAGCCGCCGGCATCCCGTCTCGTTCTCAAAAAGCTCGGCATCGAAAAGGGTTCAACCAAAGCTCAGAACAAGGTCGCGAAGCTCACCAAGCAGCAGCTCACGGAGATCGCTGAGGAGAAGATGGAAGACCTCAATGCGTACGATGTAGAGCACGCAAAGAAGATCATCGCCGGTACCGCCCGCTCCATGGGTATCGACGCGGAACTCTAAGAGTTCTGACTCGGAAAGAAAAAGGCTCCGTAAGGAGCCTTTTTCTATTGGGGAAGCCGTGTACAATTCGCGCATGCCACAGGTACGCGACGCTCTTGCTACGGCCCTCGAGAAGGAGGGAGTTCAGGATCCTCAGTTCACTCTCGAACACACGGCGGATTTCGCGCACGGTGATTATGCGTCGAGCGTTGCGCTCGCATATGCGAAGCAGTTGAATACGAATCCGCGTTCTCTCGCAGAAAAGCTCGTCGCTTCGATGGGGAATATCGAAGGTGTTTCGAAGATTGAGATCGCGGGTCCTGGGTTCATCAACTTCACCCTCGAGGCGAAATTTCTCTTTGAGATGCTGAAGATTGGTCTCGCGCACGGTGACGCATGGGGGCGCAGCATGCAGCTGCAGGGAAAGAAGGTGATGGTGGAATATACCGATCCGAATCCTTTTAAGGCATTCCATATCGGGCACCTCATGAGCAATACGATCGGCGAATCACTCGCGCGATTGCAGGAAGCTGCTGGTGCCGAAGTCATCCGTGCGAACTATCAGGGCGATCTCGGCGTGCATGTCGCCTGTGCCATCTGGGGAATCAAGAAGCTCGGCATCCATCCGACAAACGCCGATGAATTCGGTCGCGCCTATGCGGAAGGCGCGACCGCCTACAAAGAGAATGCAGAAGCAAAAACGGAGATCGATGCGATCAATAAGAAACTCTACGATCAATCTGATGCTGAATTGAATGAACTGTACGATACGGGACGCACAGAATCTCTTGAGGCATTTGAACGGATTTACGCAATTCTTGGTACGAAGTTTGATCACTATTTCTTTGAAAGCGAGACAGGGCCGATCGGAAAGAAGATCGTCGAGAGCAATCCGGCAGTGTTCCCAGAATCCGAGGGCGCACGTGTTTTCAAAGGCGAAGAGCATGGGCTCCATACGCGAGTATTTCTCAATTCCCAAGGGCTTCCGACGTACGAGGCGAAAGAGCTTGGTCTGGAGAAACTGAAGACCGAACTATATCCGGATGCGGAGACGCTCTACATCGTGACGGCAAATGAAGTCGTTGATTTCTTCCGCGTGGTGAAAAAGGCGATGGAAATCGTCCATCCGGAAATCGCGGCGAAGCTTACGCACGTCTCGCACGGCATGATGAAGCTTCCTGAAGGGAAGATGTCTTCTCGCACCGGTAACGTCGTCACGGGAGAATCGCTCATCAAGGACCTCGCAGAAGTCGCGAAAGAGCGTGCAGCGGAGAGTCGTGCCGACGACAAAGAGAAGCTTGCGCAAGATATCGCCGTTGCGGCAATCAAATTCCAGATTCTCAAAGGCAGTACCGGCAAGGACATTATTTTCGAACGCGAACGCGCACTTTCCGTCGAAGGCGATTCAGGACCATATCTCCAGTACACGCACGCACGAACGCATGCGATCGTCGAGAAGGCGAAGGATTCTGGCGTAGAAGCCGCGTTTGATCCTGCTGCATCTGTGCCAGAGCTTGCGCGCCTCATCTTCCGTTTCTATGACGTCGTAAAGCGCTCTCGCGCTGAGCTCGAGCCGCACCATGTGACGAACTACCTCATCGCCGTCGCGGCCGCATTCAATAGCTGGTACGCACAGGAACAGATCCTCGATGGCACTCCTGCCGCAGCGCACAAAGTCGCACTTACCGATATAACCCGCCTCACCCTCAAGAACGGCCTCTGGCTTCTCGGTATCCCGACGCCGGAGAAGGTCTAGGCTATGGCGGATCTTTCGGAAATCGCACAGAACTTTAAACATGGTACCTACCGCCATTTCAAGGGTGGAATATATAAGACGATCTGCATCGGGCGAAGCAGCGAAGAGCGAGATCAAGAATTTGTCGTATATCAGTCACTTGATCGTGGACATATTTGGATAAGGCCGTTACCGATGTTTATTGAAGAGGTCGACCGCGACGGATATAAAGGGCCGCGTTTTTCATACGTTGCCGAATCATAGTTTTGCTACACTGCCTGCATGACGCAGGAAGATGCACTCTCCATACTCAAGCTTGGCGTGAATGTCTTCCTCACCGGTGAGCCGGGGGCGGGGAAGACGCATACGATCAACCAATACATCCACTGGCTGCGCGAGCGGGGAGTGGAGCCGGCAGTGACGGCTTCGACCGGTATTGCGGCGACGCATGTGGGAGGCATGACGATCCATAGCTGGAGCGGTATCGGCGTGAAGAAGAGATTGACCGACTGGGATATCGAGAACATCCAAGCTCGGGAGAAGACCGCGAAGCGTATCTATGACGCAAAGATTCTCATCATCGACGAGATCTCCATGCTTGATGCGGACACGCTTGAGAGCGTGGATGCGGTGCTGCGTGCGTTGCGGCAGCCGGTCATGCAGGAGAGTCGGCCGTTCGGCGGTCTCCAAGTCATCTTCGTGGGGGACTTCTTCCAGCTGCCGCCGGTTTCCCGTGGGGAGAACGTACGCTTCGCCTTTGATTCAGATGCATGGAAAGCCGCGAATCCGGTCGTGTGCTACCTCTCCGAGCAGCACCGTCAGGAGGATGCAGCATTCCTGGATCTCTTGAATGCCGTGCGTCGCGGAGAGGTGGAAGACGTGCACTATGAATCACTTCGCTCCCGCATGAAGCGAGTGAGCGAGAAAAAGAAAGTGACCCGACTGCATACGCATAATGCTGAGGCGGATCGCATCAATGACGAATCGCTCGCCGAGGTAGATGGAAAGACCCATGTCTTCCATATGACGACGAAAGGTTCACGTACGCTCGTCGACGCACTGAAGCAGAATGCACTCTCGCCGGAGACGTTGGTACTTAAAGAAGGAGCGACGGTGATGTTCACGCGCAACAATTTCGATATGGGGTATGTGAACGGGACGCTCGGTGAAGTCGTGGGCTTCGCGAACAGTGGGTATCCGATCGTGAAGACTAAGAGGGGGGATCGTATCGAGGCGGTGCCGGGAGAGTGGAGTATCACCGACGGCTCGAAAATACTGGCGCAGATAAAACAGGTGCCGCTCCGTTTGGCGTGGGCGATCACGGTGCATAAATCGCAGGGGATGTCGCTGGATGCGGCGATCATCGATCTATCACAGGCGTTCGAGTTCGGGCAGGGATATGTCGCGCTCTCGCGCGTGCGTTCGCTCGACGGGCTTTTTCTTGAAGGATTTAACGAGCGAGCCTTGCAGCTGCACCCGCAGATCGTGCGCCAGGACGAACTCTTCCGTGCAAAATCCGACGCCGCACAGCGACGCATTTCGACCATACCTGATGAGGAGCGGGGAGTGTTGGAGAAGAACTTCCTACGTGCCATCGGCGCACGCGAGCCGGAACCCATAAAACCCAAGAAAGCTCTCGAAAAGGGAAAGCTCGAAAAAATACGTGAGAAGTTCCCGAATGCCGGTCGTCCGTGGACGAAAGATGATGATGAGCGCCTGACGGAGCTCTTTGAAGCGGACACGCCCATGAAAACCATCGCCAAGGAATTCGGCCGCAAAGCGAGTGCTATTACGGCACGGCTCGTGAAGCTTGAGCTTATCGAAGACCCGTACTGGTCGAACAAAAACAAGACACCTCGCGCTGAAGAGTAGCCTTTGCTACGATAGCTTCCATGGCTGAAAATCGGGGAAAATCAGAGACTGCCAAGCGGGAAGAAGAGGTTCTGGCCTTCTGGAAGGAGAACAAGACCTTCGAGCGCTCCTTGGATAAGAAGGCCCCGAAGGGGGAATTCGTCTTCTACGACGGCCCGCCGTTTGCAACCGGATTGCCGCACCATGGCTCGCTTCTTTCCTCGATAATCAAGGACGTCATCCCGCGATACAAGACCATGCGTGGCTACAAGGTCCGCCGCCGCTGGGGGTGGGACACGCACGGTCTCCCTATCGAATCGCTTGTCGAGAAAGAGCTCGGTCTCAAGACCAAGAAGGAGATCTTGGAGATCGGCATAGCGAAATTCAACGACGCGGCACGCTCGATGGTATTGAAGTACGTCCATGATTGGCAGCGATATATCGACCGCGTCGGCCGCTGGGTGGACTATGAGAACTCCTACAAGACGATGGACAATACGTACATCGGTAGCGTCTGGTGGGCACTCAAGGAGCTCGACACAAAGGGACTTCTCTACGAAGGGAATAAGGTCCTCATGTACTGCACACATTGCGAGACGCCGCTTGCGAAAGCGGAGATCGCGATGGACAACACCTACAAGGATATAACCGAAGAGGCGATTACGGTGAAGTTCGAATTGAAAGAGGAATCAAAGACCTATTTCCTCGCATGGACCACGACGCCATGGACGTTGCCGGGTAATGTCGCGCTCGCGGTAGGGGCAGAGATCGAGTATGTGAAAGCGAAAGCGGGGGGTAGTGTCTACATACTTGCGAAAGAGCGCGCCGCATCGGTTCTTAAAGATGTCACCCACGAGATCGTGGGGACACTGAAGGGAAGCGAGATCGTCGGAAAAGCATACAAGCCGGTTTTTGATGTGGCGTCATTGAAGACAGAAAAGTCACACAAAGTGCAGGCGGCGGATTTCGTCACCACTGAAGACGGTACGGGCATCGTGCATATCGCGCCGATGTACGGCGAGGACGACAACCAGCTCGGGCAGCGCGAGAAGCTGCCGATGGTACAGCTCCTTAATCCGAATGGTACGTACAACGATCTGGCACCATCGTTCCTGCATGGACTCTACCTGCGTGACGCGAACAAAGACATCAAGAAAGATCTCGAATCGCGCGGCCTCTTGTTTGCGCGCGCCAACCATACGCATTCCTATCCGCACTGCTGGCGATGCGGCACACCGCTCATCTATAACGCGGTTTCTTCCTGGTTCATCAATATCCAGAAGATAAAAAGCCGACTCATCGAGGCGAACCAGGAGATCAACTGGGTTCCGGAGCACTTGAAGAACGGTCGCTTCGGGAAGATTCTGGAAACCGCACCGGATTGGACGATCTCACGCAACCGCTTCTGGGCATCACCGCTTCCGATCTGGAAATCGAAAGAGGGGAAGGTGATGGTTATAGGCTCCCTGGGTGAATTGAAAGAAAAGGCGAAGAAGAGCGGCAACACGTACTTTGTCATGCGCCATGGCGAAGCGGAATCCAATGTCACGAATACGCTGAGCTCGAAGAAGGATGCGCCTGTCCATCTCACCGAGAAGGGGAAGGAGGATGTGCGTGAGTCTGCAAAGAATCTTGGAAAGAAAATCGATCTCATCGTCGCGTCACCGTTCGTGCGTACGCGTGAATCGGCTGAGATCGCCGCTGAGGGGCTCGGGCTCAAGAAGAGCGACATCGTCTTCGATGATCGTCTTGGCGAATACGATCTTGGGTCTCAAGACGGCATCTCGCTCGAAGAGTGGCATCTCGAATATCCGGCAAATCTAGAGCGTTTCGAGAAAGGTCCGGAAGGTGGCGAGAATGACTCTCAGGTGCGTCGACGCATGGGCGCTGTCCTCTGGGAACTGGAAGAGAAGTATCGAGGAAAGAACATCCTCATCGTCTCGCATGGCACGCCGCTCTGGCTCTTAAAGGGTGCTGCTAAGGGCTTCACGAAAGAAGAGATCGTCGCGACCTACAAGACCGACTATCCGAGTAAGGGAAAGATTACCGAACTCCCGTTCTCTCCCATTCCGGTGAATGCTGATTTCGAACTCGACCTCCATCGTCCGTACACGGATTCCATTGTGCTCCTCGACGAGGCCGGCACTGAATATCAGCGCATTCCGGAAGTCATCGACTGCTGGGTGGAATCGGGCTCTATGCCATTCGCCGAATATCACTATCCGTTCGAGAATAAGGCGGAATTCGAGAAGCGAAGCCCGGGCGATTTCATTGCGGAATACATCGCACAGACGCGCACGTGGTTCTACTACCTGCATGCGATGAGTATCGCGCTCTTTGACCATGTCGCGTTCAAGAACGTGGTCACGACCGGGACCATCGTCGCGGCCGACGGGGAGAAGATCTCGAAATCGAAGAAGAACTACACCGATCCCTTGGAGCTTATCGACACCTATGGCGCGGACGCGATGCGCCTCTACCTTATGGGCTCTCCCGTCATGCAGGCGGAGGATCTGCGCTTCCGCGATGAGGATGTGCGTGATGCACATAACCGCATCATCGGTATCCTCTGGAACAGCTTCAAATTCTTCGATCTCTATCAGAAGGAGTACGACGGCAAGGCAGAGGGGCGAAAGAGCGAGCATGTGCTCGATCGCTGGATCTTCGCGCTTCTCGACGAAGTGACTGAAGAGGTGACGGCGGCTATGGAGAGGTATGACACTCCGCGCGCGGCACGAGCGATCCGTGGCTTCGTCGACGAATACTCGACGTGGTACGTGCGCCGTTCACGCGAGCGCGTGAAAAGCGAATGGCATGAACGTCAGTTCGCGCTTGCGACGCAACGGGAAGTCTTGCTCACATTCTCGAAACTCATCGCACCCATCATGCCCTTTTTGGCGGATGCGATCTGGCGCAACATCGAGGATGGCGGCAGCGTGCATCTCGAAGAGTGGCCGCAGGTGAAGCGTGGGTTCTTCGCGCGACTCTTCGCTAAGCCGGATGCCATCCTTGCGGAAATGAAGGATGTGCGTTCAATCGTCACCAAGGCGCTTGAGGCGCGCGACAAGGCGGGCATCAAGGTGCGTCAGCCACTCAATCTCCTGGAGATCGGTTCGAATATCTCAAAAGAACTGCGCGACATCATCCGTGACGAAGTAAATGTGAAGCAGGTTATGCCTGCGAAAGATCTTGCGGCAGGGGAGGTGCGATTGGATACGGTCATCACACCGGAACTGCAGCGCGAAGGTGAAGTGCGCGAATTGCTGCGCGCGGTACAGGGGCTCCGCAAGGAAGGAGGACTCAATCCGGGGGATGCTGCAACGATATTGGTCTCGGCTACTGATGAAGCATGCATGCTCATTGAATCTGCAAAGGACGAACTGGATCGCATCGCGAGTGTGAAGGGAGTCGTATTCACCGACAATGTCGAAGGTGTGAGCGTGAAGCTTGGTAGCGGGAGCGCCAACATCCGCCTCGGCTAGGTATGTATCAGAAATATCAGACCGATACGCTCGTCCTGCGTAGCTACGAGCGCGGCGAGGCGGATCGTATCTACGCGCTCTTTACCCGGGAATTCGGATTGGTGTGGGCACGTGCGACGGCGGTGCGACGCGAGAATTCACGGCAGCGCTATGCACTGCAGAGCGGATCGCGCTCTATGGTCTCCTTGGTGCGTGGACACAAAGGATGGCGTGTCGCAGGAGCCACTGCCATCGAACAGCTTGATATGCGGAAGGTGAGCGGCGTGCATGCGTTTACGCGCATCAGCGCACTTCTAGAGCGCCTCGGTGGCGGGGAGGAACCGAATTCGTATCTCTTCGACACACTGGTTCACGCGTACGCATCTCTGATGCGAGAGGGGGCGGAGTTGCATCCGGTTATTGAATTGGTCACGGTGGCGCGCATGCTCTTCGCGCTCGGCTACCTTTCGCAGGATGCGTTTGGTACGGCGCTTTTCGCGGAGACGGCGTACACCGAAGCGGGTTTGCGGGAAGTGCAGGGAGTCCGCTCCCAAGTGCTTGCCTCTGTAAACAAATCGCTGTCCGAGACCCAGCTCTAAGTGGTATCATTCCCGAATGCCTCCGCGGGAGCCTTCTCCAAGGGATAGGGAAGAACAAGAGCGTATCAAACGGCTGCGTGAAGCGATGTATTCACGCAAGCTCGAACCCCTGATCAAGGAGAAGCCGCGCCGTGAACTCGAAGTGACCCCGCCGCCGGTCGGTGAAGAATTCATCCGTGAGGAGCCGCTTCTCCAGCGCAGCACGGTCGCACCGAAAAGCATCCGCTTCACCCGTGTCCTTATCCGATGGGCGATCATGGCCTCTGTTGCGTTCTTTGTCGGCGCGATCGCTTTTTTTGCCTACTACTTCTTGCTCGGCGGGGGTTCGACGCCGGTTGATCCGGGCAATATCGATATCTCGGTCTCTGGTCCATTGCAGGTATCGAGCGGTTCTCCGACTGAACTACAGGTCGCAGTCGTGAACCGTAATCGCGGCGCACTTGAACTTGCTGATCTCGTTATCAAGTATCCAGACGGCACCCGTTCTCCGGTTGATCTCAGCACGAATCTCAAGGATCAACGCATCTCACTCGGCAACATCGAACCGGGCGGTCGTCGACAAGGAACGGTCTCGGCGGTCTTTTCCGGTGTCGAAGGTGATCGCGGCACGATCGAGATCGATCTCGAATACCGTCTTGTCGATTCGAGTTCGATCTTCGTCGCTTCGACCAAGTATCAGATCGTCTTCGCATCCTCGCCGATCTCGCTTTCCATCGAGGGGAACAGCGAGACCGTCTCGGGACAGCCGATCGAATTCAAGGCGACGCTTGCATCGAATGCGGAATCCGTCGTGAAGGATGTGCTTCTCAATGTGAATACGCCGTTCGGATTCACGATGTCGTATGCCGATCCTGCGGCGCAGAGGGTCGCGGGTGGCCAGCTCTGGACGCTCGGAGACCTTTCTCCAGGGCAGAAGAAGACGGTGACTCTGCGCGGCGTCATAAGCGGAGAAAGTGGCGATGAGCGCGTCTTCCGTTTCAAAGCAGGTACGCGACCGGACACAGAGCAGAACGTGCTCACGACGACGCTCGCGGATTATGCGCATCACGTGATAGTCTCGCGTCCGTTCCTCGGACTCGCGGTGACGCTCAACAAGGATATGGTGGGCGGAAGCGCGGTGGTTTCTCCGGGGGAAACTGTGAACGTCTCGGTCGCCTACGAGAACAATCTTTCAACTGAAGTGACGGATGCAGTCATCGTCGCGCGACTCGGCGGAGTGGAGATCGACGGCGCGACGGTGCAATCGACCGATGGCTTCTATCGTTCGACGGATAAGGTTGTGCTCTGGGATAAGACGACGACGCGCGGCACGCTCGGGCGCATCGCATCCGGCGCCAAGGGTACGCTCAACTTCTCATTCCAGATGCCGACCAACGACGTTCTGTCGGAGATCCGCAATCCTTCGCTCTCGATCAGCGTGCATGCGGCAGGGAAGCGTGTCTCGGAAAACGGTGTTCCTGAGACGCTTCAGGCGACGGCGGTGCAGGACATCAAGCTTGCGAGCGATCTCCAGCTCATCGCACAGGGGCTCTACTACTCGAATCCGTTCGGCTCTTCGGGACCGATGCCGCCGAAGGCGAATTCCGAAACCACGTATGCCTTGGTATTCAGTCTCACCAACACCACGAACAAGATCAAAGATGGCGTCATAACTGCGGTATTGCCGCCGTACGTGCGTTGGGTGGGTATCTACAGTCCGTCGAGCGAAGACATCAAATTCAATCAGAACGACAGCACGATGACGTGGCGCGTGGGGGACATCGAAGCGGGTACCGGCGTGAATGGATCGCTCCCGAAGCAGGCCGCGATCGCGATCGGCTTTACGCCCTCGACGTCGCAGATCGGCCAGCAGCCGCTCCTCATTCGCGACGTCACTCTCAAGGGTAAGGACGAGGCGACGGGGGCGAATATCACGCGCGTCGCGGACGATGTCACCACCAATATCAGCGGAGACCCGGGCTTTACCGCAGCCAACGCGAACGTGGTCCGGTAAATAGCCTCGGCGACTAAAATGCGCTATACAGAATCCCTATGAGCGACGTCAGTATGGAAAAGATCGTCTCCCTCGCCAAGCGTCGAGGATTCATTTACCCCGGATCGGAGATCTACGGAGGGCTCTCGGGTACCTGGGACTACGGCCCGATGGGAGTGGCTCTGAAGCGGAATATCCAGAATCTCTGGTGGCGGATGTTTATCGAGAGCCGAGATGATATGTTCGGCGTCGACGCGGCCATCCTCATGAATCCGAAAGCATGGGAAGCATCGGGGCATGTGAGCGGATTCTCTGATCCGATGGCGGAATGCACCAAGTGCAAGCGACGTTTCCGTGCCGATCATGTCGAAGGGAATGTGTGCCCTGAATGCGGTGGGAAATTGGGCGAGGCCAAGCAGTTCAATATGATGTTCAAGACGCAGGCAGGCGCCAGCGAAGACGCTGCGGCGACGGTGTATCTGCGACCGGAAACCGCCGGCGGCATGTTCGTGAATTTCAAGAATGTGATGGACAGCCAGCACCCGAAGCTGCCGTTCGGCTTGGGACAGATCGGTAAGGCGTTTCGCAACGAGATAGCTCCCCGCGACTTTGTCTTCCGCTCCCGCGAGTTCGAGCAGATGGAGATCGAATACTTCGTCCATCCGTCGCAGTGGGAAGGGAAGTTCGAGGAATGGAGGAAGGCCATGCACGAATGGATGAAAGCGGTCGGGCTCGATATGTCGAAAGTAAGCGAGCTTGAAGTGGCTCCTGAAGACCGTGCGCACTACTCGTCGCGCACCATCGACTTCGAGTTCGAGTATCCGTTCGGAAAGAAAGAGCTCTACGGTCTCGCATATCGTACCGATTTCGATCTCAAAGCGCATGCCGAACACTCGAATGTCGATCTTTCGGTCATGGATGAGGAGGCGAAGGAGAAATACGTACCACATGTCATCGAGCCGTCGTTCGGGCTTGAACGTACGGTGCTCGCGGTCTTACTCTCGGCATACACCGAAGATGGGCTCGGCGAGAACGGTCGCGTCTTCCTGAAGCTTGATCCGAAGATTGCGCCCGTGAAAGCGGCGGTCTTCCCGCTTCTCAAGAACAAGCCTGAACTCGTCGCGAAGGCGCGCGAGGTATACGAGATGCTCAAGAAGGAGGTTCCGAACATCATGTGGGATGACAATGGCAATGTCGGGAAGCGCTATCGTCGTCAGGACGAGATCGGTACGCCGTACACCATCACCATTGATTTCGATACGCTGGGCGAAAGTGGTGACGAGAAGAAAGACACCGTCACTCTGCGCGATCGTGATACGGGAGAGCAGGAACGCGTCGCGATGGGGGATCTCCTTGCGCGCATCCGTTAAACGTCGCTATGCTATCATCCTCTCATGGGAGGGACTCAGATTTCCATCACGACCGGCACGATAGTTAAGACGCTCCTTATCCTTATCGGGGCATGGCTCCTATGGTATTTGCGCGATGTCGTCCTCATCGTCCTTACCGCAATCGTCGTGGCCTCAGCGCTTGAGCCGGCGGTTGCGGCTTTGCGTCGCTGGAAGGTGCCGCGGTTGGTCGCAGTGATCTTCATCTACCTCCTTCTGGCGCTCTTTCTCGTCGGCATCTTCTACTTCTTCATGCCGCTCATCCTGGATGAGCTGGCGGCATTCCTGGCATCGCTACCGGTGTACCTGACAGCGATCGATAGTTCTCCCGTGCTGCAGGACTACAGCGCCATCTTCGGTCTGCCGGGAGGGGACACCAGCGGGGTTATGGAGAGCGTCCGTGCGGGAGCGAGTCTCACAGGGCTTTTCGGTAATTCATTCAGCGCGGCGGCAAGCATCTTCACGGGCCTTTTCGCGTTCATTCTTGTCGTCGTCTTCTCGTTCTATTTCACGGTCGCTGAAACGGGTGTCGATGACTTCTTGCGCGTCATCGTGCCGAAGAAGCATCAGTCGTATGCACTTGATCTGTGGTTCCGTTCTCGTCACAAGATCGGTCTTTGGATGCAGGGGCAGCTCATTCTCGCCGTCATCATCGGTGTCATGGTCTATCTCAGTCTTATGATCCTTGGCATCAAGCACGCGCTTCTCCTTGCGGTTTTTGCAGCCGTATTCGAACTTATTCCCGTCTTCGGGCCAACGCTCGCGGCGGTACCAGCGGTCCTTATCGGTTTTGCAGAAGGGGGAGTAAGTACGGGGCTTATTATCATCTTCCTCTATGTCATCATCCAGCAGTTCGAAAACCATCTCATCTATCCGGTCGTGGTGACGCAGGTGGTCGGCGTGCCGCCGCTTCTCGTTATCTTGGGCCTCATCGCCGGATGGAACCTTGCCGGATTCCTCGGCATCGTCCTCTCCGTCCCGATGGCGGCAGTATTGCAGGAACTAGTGCGCGACCTCAATCACGGAAAGATGTTTGCAGGCGAGGGAGGGAAGGTATAGGGTACGTGCATGGCTAAGCCTTTCTATCTCACGACCACGCTTCCGTACGTGAATGCGGATCCGCATATCGGATTCGCGCTCGAGATTATTCAGGCGGATTGCATCGCGCGTTATCGCAGTCTTCTGGGGGACGAGGTCTTCTTCAATACCGGGACCGATGAGCACGGGCAAAAAATATGGCAGAAGGCGACCGAGGCGAAACAGGATCCGCAGGCGTATGTCGATGGATACGCCGCGAAGTTCAAATCCCTGAAGGAAAAGCTCGATCTCTTTCCGGAGCTTCACTTCATCCGTACGACCGATGAAAAGCACAAGGCTGCAGCACAGGAATTCTGGAAGCGCTGCCTCACAGCGGGGGATATCTACAAGAAGAACTATCAAGTGAAGTACTGCGTCGGCTGCGAGCTGGAAAAGACCGATTCGGAGCTCGAGAACGGGAAGTGCCCGCTCCACCCCACTCTTGATATCGAGATGATCGATGAGGAGAATTACTTCTTCAAGTTCTCGCGCTACCAGACGTCGCTTCTCGACTTGTATGCGCGTCGTCCGGATCTCGTCGTGCCTGATTTCCGTTTCAATGAGATCAAGAGTTTCGTCGCGCAGGGCCTGCAGGATTTCTCCATCTCGCGTCGCAAAGACAAGATGCCGTGGGGTGTCCCGGTACCGGACGACGATACGCAGGTGATGTATGTGTGGTTCGATGCGCTCATCAACTACGTTTCCACACTCGGTTGGCCTGAGAATGGAGCGGACTTCGAGAAGTACTGGGGTATCATCCCATCGCCGAAAGCGCTGCAGATGGCAGGGAAGGATAACATCCGTCAGCAGGCGGCGATGTGGCAGGCAATGCTTATCTCAGCAAATCTTCCTTCTTCGCGCCAGATCGTCATCCACGGATTCATAACTTCTGGAGGGCAGAAGATGTCGAAATCGCTCGGTAATGTGATCGATCCGTATGCGATCGTCGATGAATACGGCGCTGATGCGCTGCGCCTCTTCCTGTTACGGCACATCCATCCGTTTGAGGATAGCGACTTTACGATGGAGAAATTCAAGGAGAGCTACAATGCCGATCTTGCAAATGGTCTTGGCAATCTAGCGGCGCGCATCCTCACGCTTGCACAGGCAAATCTCCCGCAGGCTATCGAGCGACCCGAAGAAGCGGAATTCGCCAAGGAATACGCTGATGCTCTTGATCGATACGACTACAACGCCGCGTGTGATCATGTATGGAAACTCATCGGAGTGCTGGACAAAGAACTGACTGATACGAAGCCGTTTGCGGTCGTGAAGACCGATCCGGAAGCCGGCAAAACGATGATCGCGAGCATGGTAACGCGCCTGTATGAGATCGCTCGCCTCCTGCAACCGATCCTTCCTTCAACCAGTGATGCCATCACGGCGGCGGTACTGGCGAACCAGAAGCCGGAGAACCTTTTCCCGCGTAAGGTATGAGCCCGAAGTATTACGATTGCCATACGCACGTGAATTTTGTGGCGTTCAAGGATGATGCTGATGCGACCATTAAGCGCGCGCAGGATGCGGGGGTGGGCATGATCATGGTCGGGACGCAGTACGATACTTCGGCAGACGCGGTGAAGGTTGCCGAGGCGCATGAAAACGTGTACGCAGCCATCGGCTTGCATCCGATCCACAGCACGAAGTCGTATCACGACGAGAAGGAGCTCGGTGAGGGCGGGAAGGAATTTACGTCTCGGGGAGAGGTTTTCGACGCGGCGAAATACGAGGCGCTCGCGCAGTCGCCCAAGGTGGTGGCGATAGGAGAATGCGGACTCGATTACTATCGCCTCGAAGGCGATACGAAGAAAGTGCAGGAAGAAACCTTTGTGCAGCAGATCGAGATGGCGAATCGACTCCAGAAGCCGCTCATGCTCCATATCCGTAATGCATACGAGGATTCGCTCGCGCTCCTGAAGGCGCACGCGAAGGTAAAAGGGGACGTGCATTTCTTTGCAGGGGATTGGAATGTCGCAAAGCAGTTCTTGGACTTCGGCTTCACGCTCTCGTTCACCGGAGTGCTCACCTTCGCGCGGGACTACGATGAGGTCGTCCGCAATGCCCCCTTGGACATGCTCCTTACCGAGACCGATGCGCCATATGTGGCACCGAAGCCCTACCGCGGGAAGCGGAACGAGCCCGCCTATGTGGTGGAGGTTGTGAAGGCTATCGCTGAGATCCGCAGGGAGCCTCTCGAGAAGGTCCAGGAACAGCTCGCGGCCAATGCTCGGCGGGTATTTGGGCTGAAATAGCCCGTAAATGAGCCGATTCTTGCGATTTTCATACCCGCGTGCTACAGTGCCCGAACTCAAATATGTCAGCAGAATCCCATGAAAACGAGGTCGTAACCCGCATCTACGAGGCGGGCTATCATATTGTTCCTACCGTTAAGGAAGAGGACGTCGAAACGGTGGTCTCCAGCATCCGCTCTGAGATCGAGAAGCTCGGCGGTTCGTTCATCGCCGAAGGCGCTCCTACCCTCATCAAGCTCTCGTTCGACATGGACAAGCGCGAGGGCGAGAAGCATGTCGCGTATGACCGCGGCTACTTCGGCTGGCTCAAGTTCGAGGCAGGCACCCATGCGGCAAAGGCGCTTACGGACTCGCTCCAGGCGAACCCACAGATCCTCCGCTCCATGGTGTTCAAGACGCTCCGCGAGGATACGCGTGCCAAGTTCAAGGCGCCGCAGCTTCGCGAGGTGAAGCGCACCGACGCTATCAAGGCGTCGCCTCGTAAGGAGGAAGATAAGGCACCGGTTTCTGAAGCAGATCTTGAGAAGGCTCTCGAGACACTGACGCAGGAATAGGTATACTTATCGTATGTACTTGAACAAAGCGCTGCTCTACGGTAATCTCACCCGCGACCCTGAGCTTCGTTCCTTGCCGAGCGGCATGAACGTCGTTAACTTCTCGATCGCTACGAACCGCACTTTTAAGGATCGTGACGGCAAGAAGCAGGAACAGACGGATTTCCATAACGTGGTAGTCTTCGGACGCCAGGCGGATACCGTCTCGCAGTACCTCAAGAAGGGTTCCGCAGTCTTCGTTGAAGGCCGTATGCAGACCCGCTCATGGGAGAAGGAAGGTCAGAAGATGTACCGAACCGAAGTGGTTGCCGACCGGGTCCAGTTCGGACCACGAGGTGCCGGCGGAGGAGGTGGCGGTAATCGTTCGCATGATTCGCAGCCTGAAGATGACGGCGGAAGCAGCGCAGGCATCGATTACCCGAAGGATGATATAAACCCAGACGATATCCCGTTTTAAACAAGCTTTATGGCAAATATACTTACCCAGAATGATATCCAGCACGTCGACTACAAGGATGTCGACTTGCTCAAGAACTTCATCAATCCGCATGGCCGCGTGATGGATCGTCGCAAGACGAATCTCACCGCGAAGCAGCAGCGCGCGGTTGAGGAGGCGGTGAAGCGTGCGCGCTTCATGGGGCTTCTACCTTACATTCAGAAGTAATGCTTCTGGAGAAAAAGCCCCGCTTTCGCGGGGCTTTTTCTATAGGGGAGAGACGCTAGGCGCGCTCGACGTATTCGCCGGTCTCGGTATTGATAACCAAGACATCACCCTCCTTGATGAACATCGGGACCGTGAGCGTTGCGCCGGTTTCGAGCGTAACGATCTTCGAGCCGCCCTGAGCAGTATTTCCGCGGACATCTGGTGGAGCCTCCTTAACCTTGAGCTGGACCTTTATAGGAAGCTTCACATGGAAGATCTTGCCGTTGAATGCCTCGGTCTCGACTTCAGTATTCGGTTTCAAGAACTGCCCGCCGTCACCCATCATCTCGTCAGAGAGTGAGAAGCGCTTCGACTTGTCAGTGCCTTCGTGGAAGATCCACTCACCCTTGCGTTCGTCGTGGAAGACGAAGGTTGCCGGCTTCTTCTCGATCTCGGCCTCGTTGAGTTTGTCCGACTGCTGGAACGAGTACTCAATGGAATTGCCGCGGATGAGATGGCGCAGCTTGGTCTGATTGACCGGGCGGCGCTGCTGCTTCTGCATGATGTTATTCCACGTGCAGACGTAGGGTTCGCCTTCGACGATGACGGCGACGCCAGGCTTTACTTCGTTGTAATTCAACATATCGGCGTATTCTAGCCAGAAACACGCCCTTGTCCAACCTTATTCTTCTTCACTTCCGGAGCCACGGGACGGAGTGCCGCCGTTCTCGAGATTCTTGCGGATATCTTTGAGGAGGGAATTGAGTACGGGCTTATTGTCGCGCAGGAAGGTGCGGGCTGCGTCGTAGCCACGACCGAGCTTGTGCTCGCCGTACTGATAGGAGCCGCCGGATGATTTCTCCAATACGCCCATCTTCTCGCCGAGCGCCAAGGCTTCGCCTTCGCGGGAGATGCCTTCGCCGTACATCATGTCGAACTCTGTCTGACGGAAGGGGGCTGCCACCTTGTTCTTTACGATCTTCACGCGATGGCGGCCGCCCATGACTTCGTCGCCCTTCTTGATCTGTGCGATGCGACGGATATCGATACGGACCGACGTGTAGAACTTGAGTGCTTTGCCGCCCGGAGTGGTTTCCGGATTGCCGAACATGACGCCGATCTGCATGCGGATCTGGTTGATGAAGATGACGACGGTCTTCGTCTTGGAGACGATTGCGGTGAGTTTGCGCAGCGCCTGTGACATGAGGCGAGCTTGCTTGCCGACATGCTGCGCGCCCATATCGCCCTCGATTTCGTCTTTTGGAGTGAGGGCTGCGACCGAGTCGACGACGATGACGTCGATCTTGCCGCTGCGCACGAGCGATTCCGTGATTTCTAGTGCTTGTTCGCCGGTGTCCGGCTGCGAGACGAGGAGAGAATTGATGTCGACGCCGAGCTTCTTGGCGTATTCAGGATCGAGCGCATGCTCTGCGTCGATGAATGCGCACACGCCGCCTTTTCGTTGTGCTTCGGCTATTGCATGGAGGGAGAGCGTGGTCTTACCGGAGCTTTCAGGTCCGAAGATCTCGACGATGCGTCCACGGGGGAGTCCGCCGATGCCGAGCGCCCAATCGATACCGATAGAACCGGTAGAGATCGCGTTCACGTCTACCTTCGGTGTGTCGCCGAGCTTCATGATCGCTTCGTCGCCGAACTTTGTCTTGATCTCAGATAATGCGCGGTCGATGTCTTTGTCGGTGCCGGTACCCACTTCTTTCGGAGGAGCTTTCTCTTTCTTTTTGACTGCCATACGGGAAATGTATCGGTTAATGGGTAAGTATGAATGAAGTATATCGTGCCGCTTAGAGAGGGGTGGAGGGGGTCGAAGTGGCTGGGGATGAGGTTGCGTGGGAAGCACCTGGCACATAAGAGCCCTCAGGCGCACGGTAGACGATATCGAGGGTCGCCGAGGTGGTGCGACCGCGCGCATCGCGCGCCTCCAGGATGATGCGGTTCGAGCCGTCGGCGAGCAGGTACGGTTCATCGAACTCACCGTCTTCCGTCACGCTGATGGTGTTTCCATTCAGGCGGAGTTCGGAGATGCGCTCAACATGACCCTTGATTGAGGTGAAGGCGGTATCCGAAGAAGTGGCCGTGTGTTCAAGCTCGATCGAGGGTCCATACACGAGGCCTTGTGCTTCGTAGAGTGCGTAGCCTCCCGCGAGGAGGAAGAAAAGCGTGAGAAGGAGGCGGATGAAGCGGGAATCACGTGAAGGGCGCATACGCTAACCCCGGTTGTATTCGTCTTCTTCGGCTGCTTCTGCAGCGGCAACGAGCTCGTCGGCGTTACCGGCACCGATGACTTCTCGTGGCTTCGCGCCGTCGGCAGGGCCGATGACACCACGCTCCTCGAGCATGTCGATAAGCTTTGCGGCGCGTGAATAGCCTACACCGAGCTTGCGCTGGAGGTAGGAGGTAGATGCTTTGCCGGCCTCCAAGACCGCTTGTTTCGCTTCGGCGTACTTGTCGTCGCCCTCCTCATCTTCCATAGAGGCGAAGATGGAGCCGGAATCGTTTTGCTGCTTCTCGGAGAAGTCCACGCTATCCAATCCTGCGTCGTTGTTCTTGATGATGTGTGCAACGACCTTCTTGACCTCGCTCTCGGAAATGTACGGTGCTTGGATACGGCGCGGCTTCGACATATCGCTCGAGAGGAAGAGCATGTCTCCGGCGCCAAGCAGTTTTTCTGCGCCACCGGTGTCCAGGATGGTGCGGGAATCGATCTGTGAGGCGACCTGGAAGGCGACGCGAGAGGGGACATTCGCCTTGATGAGGCCGGTGATGACTTTCACCGATGGTCGTTGGGTCGAGAGTATGAGATGGATGCCGACAGCGCGGCTCATCTGGGCAAGGCGGACTATGCCAGCCTCGAGTTCGCGCGGATAGGTCTGCATGATGTCCGCCAGTTCATCGATGATGACCACGATGTACGGCATGGCTTCCGGCATCTGCTCGGCGGTGCCTTTCTCGATTGCCGGAGCGACGACGTTCTCGTGATACGAGGCGATATCGCGGACCTTTTCCGTCTGGAGGACGTCATAGCGTCTATCCATCTCCTTGGCGAGCCACTTCAGCGCGAGGATGGCCTTCTTGGCATCGGTAATGACCGGTGCAAGCAAGTGGGGAATGCCGCCGTAGAGCGTGAGTTCGACGCGCTTCGGGTCCACCATGATGAAGCGCAAACGCTCGGGGCCTGCGCGATAGAGAAGGGATACGACGAAGTCGTGTATACAGACAGATTTACCGGAGCCGGTCGTACCTGCCACGAGCATGTGTGGCATTTTGGCGAGGTCAGCGAAGTGGGCGGCGCCGGTGATCGTTCGGCCAAGGCCAAGGAGAAGCGGTTTCGGTGATTGCGTGAATTCATTGTCGCCAAAGAGCGGGGCAAGACCGAGCGTGGTGCGAGAGATGTTCGGGACTTCGATACCGACCAGTGCTTTTCCAGGAATCGGCGCTTCGATGCGGACCGGCGAAGCGGCGAGCGCGAGCTCGAGATTCGACTGAAGGGCAACGATTTTCGCAAGCCGGACGCCCTCGGCCGGCTTCATGGCATACCGAGTTACGGTTGGTCCGATCGAAACCTCATCCATCTCTACTTGAATGCCGAAGTTCTGGAGCGTGCGCTTGATGATGTTCATGTTCGCCTTTACGTCACCGACTTCAGGCTTACCTTTGTTCTTGCCGAGAAGGGCGAGTGGCGGCGGATCATAGACGCTCGCACTCGCGGCGATGATCGGGAAGCCAGCATTCGCATTCGATTCGCCGGACATTTCAGCGATCTGCACGCGTGGCGCAGGTGCTTCTCGGGCGTCCTCTTCATCGGGAACGGTCTCAACGAGTTCATCAGGCTCATCGTCTTGTTCTTCAGGAATGCCAGCGATCGTGACTTCACGATCTTCTTCGTCCGATAGACTCTCACCGCCACGCATGCCTTCGCGCAATGAGGCGATCCAGACACTCAAATGGACATCAAAGGCGATGATGAGCGCGGCAACACTGAATGAGAGAAGGAAGATGACGGTCGCGATGGTATCCACTGCCGCAACGAGGGGATTGGCTATTGCAGCACCAAGAATGCCGCCTTGCTCGGGAAACGCGAGTGCAATGAGCCCCAAACTTGAGAGAAGGAATACCAGGATGCTTATGATCTCGATGGCACCGAACCGCTTCTCAAACGAGCGCATGAGCGCGATGGCGAGAAGGAGGAGTGAGAACGGAAGAAGCATGTACCCAACTCCGAGGAGCTTCGAGAGAATGGTGAAGAGGAATGCGCCGACCGCCCCGCCGACTTCAAACGCAGCAAGTGCAAGGAAGATGCCGACCGCAACCGCAAGGACCGCACACACACCGCGGAGCGCCTCGATGCTTACGGGAAATGCGGGGATGCTTACATCTTCATCTTTTGAACGCTTATTGCTTTTGCGTTTCTCACGCTCCTTCTTTGCCATAGGTGCGCACATGATATCACGCGGGGAAGTGGCGATTTTCCCTTGCGTTATGCCATAAAATACGCCTAACGCTTTCAGACATTGATAAGTGCTCTAGGCCGGCGCTATACTCGAGTCATGCCTAAGGGACATGAAAAGGAAGTTTCAAAGACGACCTCGAATCCCACATCGGAATCTATAAAAGACGCGCAGGATGTATCAAACGTACTTCTTATATTGGACAGTATATCTATACGGACAAATCCTTTTGGTGCCAACGTATCTGGTGATAATTCATATCGTAGAGCGGAGAGAATAAGCGCTGCATTACACCTCGTGACCAATCATGTCCCAGAGGAAGAGCCATTGAGGTCGGTAATAAGAAATAAAGGCCTTGAGCTTCTGTCCGTAATTTTGGAACTACGATCGGGTTTCCGTGGGCCGGCTTCAGAAAAGGGACAGTCCGCCCTGGTGTCCATTCGTGAGCTCATATCCCTGATCCGTCTTCTCGCTGTTTCGGGGTACATCTCGGTCCAGAATGCCAATGCGATCGCCGAGGCGCTTGATGAGCTGGGCAGCCTTATCGTGGTATCCCAGCGCTCTGCATTGGCGGAACAGCTCACCATTACGTCTGATCAGTTGATTCCTCCCACGTCTCCCATCGGCTTTATGCGCCAGGATCGCTCGCATTCCCCCGGACCTCGACCGGTGCGACGTCCACCGATGACGGCGGTTTCCACAGGGGAAGGGGATGCAGGCTCGAGCCAGCGTGCGGAGCGCATTATGGATATATTGAAGCTTGGTGGCCTTTTGGGCATCCGAGACATCGCTTCAAACCTCCCGCAGTACAGCGAGAAGATGGTTCAGAGGGAATTGGCCGATCTGGTAGAGGCGGGGAAGGTAAAGAAAATCGGCGCGAAGCGGTGGAGCCGCTACCAGCTCCTCGGGTAGATAGTTGCCATTTATGTGGCTTATTTGCTGGGTTTTTTAGACGTTTTTGCGTGAGGATAAATGCCGTGTTTTAGTCGCGTTTTTCGTTGACTTTTTCTTCATCCTGCCGTATCGTCCCGTGGTGGCTAGTTGGCTAGAAACGCTTAAATTAAGCCGTTTCTCTCCACTAGTTATCCACAAAGATGAATGCCTTAGAGAGGTGTTCTGAAATACAGCTAGTTTATAATTGCGTCGATGCTGGTCCGGCTTCCGGAGCATGCATTTCGCAGTACAGGCTGGTCTTGGTGCGACGTTCATTGACATCTTCATAGGCATTACATGGAGAGCTTCCAGCTGAAAGGTTGGGGGCGTTCGCTCGTCTCCATCTACTAGACAGTAGAGAATTACGCGATTCCAGAAACGGTAGAAATGTCCAGTTACGGCTGTACGGATGAATGTCTTTTCCCAAACGATGCTAACCCTCGTTCCGTCACTTTTTAGAAGCACGGCTCGGGGCTAGCAAATTATTAATGCGTGCTCGCAACGCACGTATCTAGCATGTGTGACCCGGTCGAACGATCACACGTGCGGTCTTCTGCTTTCCGAAAGGCGGTGGGAGATTGAAAAAGGTCAAATATCAAAACTATGAGTTTAGCAACAAAGAATGTTGCGACAGTGCTCGTGGGTTCTGTGTTGGTTCTTGCGCTTTCGTTTGCTTTTGTCACTCCGGCAAAGGCGGACATGCTCTCTGACCTCCAGGCTCAGGTTCAGGCATTGCTCGCTCAGATCGCAGCTCTCGGCGGTGGTTCTACGACTACTTCCGGTGCAGGCTGCTACGCGTTCACACAGTCTCATCAGCAGGGTCAGTCCGGCGGCGAGATCATGTGGATCCAGAAGTTCCTTAACAGCCATGGTGCACAGGTTGCAGCTTCGGGCGCTGGTTCTCCAGGCAACGAGACTGCATACTTCGGCGCTATGACGAAGGCCGCTGTCGCAAAGTTCCAGGCAGCTAACGGCATCACGCCGGCAGCTGGTTACTGGGGCCCGATCACGATCGCAAAGGCTAAGAGCCTCTGCGCATCTGCTCCGACAACGGGTACTCCGTCGACTGGCGGTGAGTCTCTCAGCGGTTCAGCTGGCAGCATCTCGCTCAACTCTTACTCTGCAGACGTCGAAGACGATGTCTACACTGGTGAGACTGAGAAGGTCCTCGGCTTCCGCGTTGAGGCTTCGGGTGGTGACGTTCGCGTGACGAATACTCGCGTGAAGTTCACCTACACCGGTGCTTCGACTGGCTCTGATCGCCTCGGCAACTACGCTTCTGAGATCAGCGTCTGGGCAAACGGCCAGAAGATCGCGGCAATGTCGCCGTCGAGCTTCGTCCGTGACTCCGCAGGTGTCTACTCTGCAAGCATCCCGGTTTCTCAGGTTGTCCGCATGGGCAGCAACAACAAGGTCACCTTCAACATTGGCTTCACGGCTAATGCAAGTGTAGATACGGATGACGTATCGAAGGCTTGGACGGCTGAGCTTGTTCAGACCCGCTACACCGACGCTTCTGGCGCAACGCTCTTCGACTCGACGAGCGTCAGCAATGCTGGAGTCAACGTGAAGCGCCTCTCGTCTTCTTCGGACGTGAAGCTCCGCATCGCGGAAGGTTCTGGCAATCCGAAGGCAGGCAACGTTAAGGTTTCGACCACGGGCACGACTGAAATCACGCTCGCTGAGTTCACCCTTAAGGCTGAAGGTGCAGAGATGGAGTTCGATACCCTCAAGGCAACGAGCACCATCACGGGCGCTTCAACTAACAGCGATATGGTTCAGGAGTTCTACCTCATGCGTGGTAGCACTCGTCTCGCAGACATCACCGCGACTTCGACCACTTCGTACCTCGAGTTCGATCTCGATGATACGGAGACGATCGCAAAGGATGCTACGCAGACCTACCGCATCGTTGCTAAGGTTAACAAGACCAGCACTGGCACTTTCGATGACGGTGACAGCATCAAGGTTGATGTAAACGGCGGTGAATACTACATCGCTGCTAAGTCGACGTCTGATGGCAAGTCGGTCACGACTCGTGCAGGCTCGGTCACGACCTACACCCAGACGCTCTACGCAGAAGGTATCCAGGTTTCGAAGGTTGGCGAAAGCTTCACCCACAACCCTCAGGATACGTCTGCTAACAGCACGGGTGAGTTCAAGGTGACACTCCGCGTTACGAACTTCGGTTCTAACGACGTGTATGTCCCGCTTAGCGCTCTCGCATCGACGACTGCAGGTGCAGTTGGTGACAACAGCACTAAGGGCGTCTCGTACTACCTCTACAATGGCACTACTGCCACTTCGACGACGGTTACGGCGACACTCTCTCGCGTCTCGGGCGGTACTGAGCTTACGAACTCCGTTCGTATCGGCGGCGGCTCTTCGGCTGACTTCCAGCTCGCAGTTACCTACAATCCGGATGTACCGGCTTCCACTGGTCAGTGGCGCGTACAGATCGGCAGCGTTGGTACTGCACTCACCGACGCTACTGCGGCGACAACTCTCACCAGGACTGTTCCTGCAGAGGACTTCCGCACTGGCTACTACACGGTCAACAACTAACGTTGCTTGATCCAGGTCTCGCAAGGGATCTCCAGTTGGGAATCGGCCCAACAGCAAAAACTCCCCCGCAAGGGGGAGTTTTTGTTTTGTGAGGTTGTGCACAGCGCGGTCTCGCGCTTCATGAAGTTTGGGAAGAGAATAGGGGCATGAAAACGTGGCTTCGGGGCGCCGCGATCATGCCCCTCTTCCTTGGGACTTTCTCGATTGCGGAGGCGCTCGAAAGTCCACAGCCAATCGGATTCTTCTGCGGCAATGCGACAAGCTCGATTATTGCGAACCAGTTCTATATTCCCGACGGGCAGTGCACGTATCTCTCGCCGAAAATCACCGGTTCGCGCTACGGAGACATCTATCGTGGTGCGGTCGGTAGTTCGACTCTCGTAAATGGCCACTTGCTCGGCTTCAATGCCACGAGCTCTCCGCAATCTGGGGATGTAATACCGAACGGCGCACAGGGAGAGGATATATTAGTCGCGGTATTTCCGGCGCAATTCGTGAGCGAATTCAGGGCGTACTTCCAGACAGGAGCGGGGATTCCGCTATCGAATAACTATGGATTCCTTCCTTTCAAGTGGGGAGTGCCGCCGGAATCAGAGCCAGAGGAGCCGGATCCGGTCATCATCATTCCCGGTATTCTTGGCTCACAGCAGGATGGTTCAGGGGAATGGGTAATCGATCCGATTCTGCATACCTATGATGACCTGATCGCCACGCTTGATGTCAATCACTACACCCCCGAAGTCGATCTATTCACCTTCCCATACAACTGGCGGAAATCGAATGTAGAGACGGCTGAGTTGCTGAAGCAGAAGATCGATGAGGTTAAATTGATATGTGGGTGTGAAAAAGTCGATCTCGTTGCGCATTCGATGGGAGGTCTCGTCGCGCGACAGTATATCCAGTCAGATTCCTACGAGCAGGATGTGGATCAGCTCATTTTCTTGGGTACACCGCACCTCGGTGCTCCGAAAGCGTATTTGATGTGGGAGGCCGGCGAGTTCTCTCCTCTCGGTCTTCGGCCGGATTATATGGTTGATTCGATTATTGAATTGCTCTTACTATTCGAGGCAAAGGAGAAGGGATTTGAAGACGTATTTGCCTATATAAGGAATTCACCAATTGCATCAGTGAAAGAGCTACTCCCTATTTATGGATACCTTTTTGAGGGGAATGTTTTGCGCGAGTATCCGAATGAATATCCCTTTAATCACTTCCTGGAAAATCTAGATAGTGAGAAAAATAAGCTTTACGAATCGGGCGTGGAAGTACACAATTTCGTGGGAAATATTGGAGGGAGCTCGATAAAAGGACTTGAGGTAGTGGCATCACAATCCCATTTTCCGAAGTGGGAACATGGGTATCCGAGTGTTTTTGATGCTCCGCTCGGGAACCATGGACTCATTTTAGGAGATGGTGATGGAACAGTGCCGTTAGAGAGCGCCTCGCATATAAGCTTGAATTTAAGTGTTAATGCCTTTGAACACGGAGAAATGGTAACTGATGCCCAAGGGTCAATCTTCAATATTTTGACTGGAGACGATGCTAGCGTCTTGATTACCGACCAATCGGGACTCATACAAAATATCTTGCTATTCAAAATTCTTTCACCAGCTGATTTTATGGTTGTTGCTCCTGATGGGCGACGCATTGGTAAAGATCCAACAACGAATGCTGAGATAAACGAGATACCAAACTCCTTCTATTCCGGGTTCCATACAGATACTGAATTTGTTGCCATCCCAAATGTGCTCGATGGGGAGTATAAAATTCTCATTCAAGGTACAGGCAGTGGCGAATATACAATTGAGACAAACTATATTAACGGTGCCACTACCACAGAAGGCTCATACACTGAAGATACTTATCCAGGCCTAGTCACCGAGCTGAATCTTATAGTGAACAGCGAGATCCCCGAAGAAATTGAAATCACGGCCTCCGATACAATCCCCCCACTGATTTCAATAGTCTCGCCAGAGCCCAAGGATTATCTGCGCTCCACACAAATGCCGGTGGAAGTGATCGCGCAAGACGCATCTGGACTGTTCATCCTCGAAACAAAGTTCGGCTCTACGACTATTCCAAATAGCGGAACTATTGATTTATTCTTCCAGAAACTCGGAACTTCCACGATTGTGGCCTCGTCTACCGATGTATTCGGAAATAGCACCACGACATCGCAATCTTTTCGCATAATCGCGACGGCAAGTAGTACCATTTCTGACTTCGAGCGTGCATACATGCTCGGCTGGATGACCAAGAAGACTTATGATGGATTGCGGCAGAAAATAAAGGGTATTCTGGTAGTGAGGAAGGTGATTAGGAATATTGTTCAGACGATCGTCGAGCCTGATCCAGGCGGCAAACAAACAACGAAGAAGGTGCAGAAGAAAGTCGAAGTATCCGAACAGGTACTAGATAAGCTTGCAGCCAAGGCTATCCTAAAGGAGTTGGATAAATATCGAGGAAAGGGGTTGGATGAGCGGGCATATCAATTACTAAAAGAAGACATCATTTGGTTAATAAATTATTAAATATGATTGACGCAATCGGTTTGACTGACGCGCTTCTTGGGCTGGCCGTGTGGTGTAGTTCCGCCTTCTTTGTTCTATCACTTCTGCTTTTTCGTTTTCTGCTGAAAAAGAGTGTTGCGAACTCAATTTTAATGAGTATTGCAGTAGGGCTGATCGGTGCAATAAGCTCACCGTTCCTTTTTTATGCGTACATAAAACTCATTGGGTATTCCTTGATTTAAGACTAGATAGTTTTTGACCGAGGTCGAAGGGAGGGCTGCCAAAAGACATTGTATAATCCAAGTAAGGGAATATGGGCGCTGCGGTAAATTCGTTCTTCAGATTCGTACTGGGATTCAGTCTCTTTGTGGCCGCTTCTCTTGGGCTAGCGTTTACGGTCTCGACGTATGCCATGAAGAAGGATAGGGAAGAGCAGACCGCTGCTGCGTTCAAGGCGATGCTCAATCAGCCAGAGGAGACTGCGTGGTGGGAGGTGTGGAAATAGAAAAACCGATGCCATGTGGCATCGGTGTTGTTTAGGCAGGGAATTTGACCCCGTGACTTTCGAAGAGCTTGCGGATGATCTGCAGGTGATTCGGCTTTGTATTGTAGAACCGCTGGATCGACTTGCCGAGAACGCAGAGCGTCTCGTTGTGTTCAACCGAGCCTTTGCCGAACTTGCCCTCTATCGCCTGAGCCAGCTTCGTTTCCGCTTGTGAGAGTTGGTAGGGCGCTAATTCCGTGGAATCAAGCATTACGCATTACTCCTGTGTTTTACCTCGAGCACGGTACCACGCCCCTCCTTTACAGACAACCGCTGGCGTAGTAGAGTCTTCCCCAAGGGCCAGAGACAGCGGGCACACAGGTAAGTCCCGCCGAGGTCGAACTATCCTTCTTCGAAGGAGAACTCGGGCCCATTTATAAGGGTCTTTTTGTTTGGAAACATATGGCACAGACGAAGCAGCAGAAAGTAGAGATCGTCTCGAAGCTCGAGACTGCGTTCAAGAACGCAGCCACGTCGGTTCTCATCCACTTCAAGGGGGTGAACATCGGCGAGGAGACCGCGATGCGCCGTGAACTCCGTCAGGCAGGTGTTACGTACACCGTGGCGAAGAAGACGCTCATCAAGCGTGCGCTCGCATCGCTCGGTCACGAAACCGAGGGCGTGCCGATGGAAGGGGAAGTAGCGCTTGCGTACGGCGGCAACGACGACGCGACCGCACCAGCCCGCCTCATCCATGAATTCGGAAAGAAGTACCAGACGGCGGATAAGAAGCCAAAGCTTCACATCCTCGGCGGTATCTTCGAAGGTAAGCTTGTCGACCAGGCGATGATGCGAGAGATCGCAACCATCCCGTCGATGGCAGGCCTGCGTGGCATGTTCGCGAACGTGATCAACAGCCCGATCCAGCGTTTCGCAATCGCGATGGCGGAAGTGGCGAAGACGAAGAATTAATCAATCAACTATCAAGGTATGACACAGGAACAGATCATCGAAGCAGTAGAGAAGATGACCGTCCTCGAGCTCAACACGCTCGTGAAGGCGATCGAAGAGAAGTGGGGCGTTTCTGCAACTGCAGTTGCAGCAGCAGGTCCGGCAGCGGCAGCGGGCGAGGAGAAGACCTCGTTCACCGTCGAACTCACCGCAGCAGGCGACCAGAAGGTTGCAGTCATCAAGGTAGTGAAGGAAGCACTCAACCTCGGTCTCGCGGAAGCGAAGGCATTCGTGGACGGTGCTCCGAAGGTTCTCAAGGAGGACATGAAGAAGGAGGAAGCCGACGAGCTCAAGACGAAGCTCGAAGGAGCAGGAGCAAAAGTTACCATCAAGTAACTTTTGCGAGTGCTCGGGAAGAGTCGGGTGAGCCGTGGGTTAAGGAGCGGCGTAAAGAGTTTCCCGTCTCGGAGAGCAGAAAAAGATCCGCACCAGCGGATCTTTTTCGTTGAGAACCGAGGGTTCTCAAGGAGGAGCTTGCGACGACTGTTGGTGCGAAGGTCACGATCAAGTAATCTCTCGTATCAAAAAGAGAAGCGCCCGACGATGTGTCGGGCGCTTTTCGTTTACGCTGCTTTCTGGTGATCGCGTGAAAGCTCTTGAAAGATCAGCCCTGCTTGCTGGCATATGTTCAATCGCAGCTCTTGCTCCGTATCACCCGATGCGAAGAAATTACAGCCTGCGACCTGACAGGCGAAGGCCCCCTCATTCGTTGCATAGGCTTCAAACACGATCATCGGGTTTCCGAATTCTCTGCGGATCTTTCGGACAAGTCGCGCTGTTTCTCGTCCGTTCCCGCAAAAATTCGCATCCACTACGATGATGTCGGTATCAAGCATCTCGGTCCATCGCCAGCGAAGATTTAAAGGCGATCTCGACCTCTCGACATGGTCGATCCCGAAACGTCTCAAATTCTCCGAAAGCATGTTCCCGAATGAGCCTTCGGGTGCAAGCAAAAGAACTTTTTCCACCGCGTATCTCCTTTCTGAAGAGTGCGAGGATCGAACAATACAACGATAATGCGGGTCAAGCAAGGAGATTTTTTACCAGAAAATCACCTCATGCTACAATCCGCTTACTACGGATATGACGAAAGCTCACGATTTCTTGGAGGCAGTACTAGGGAACCCGTCCCGAGCCAAGATACTGAGACTCTTCGTCCTCCACCCGAAAGAGACGTTCACGCCGGCCGAGATCGCGCGCCGCGCGAAAGTGGGTGCGCACAGCGTGAACACGGAAGTGGAATCGCTCAAGAAGACCGGACTCCTGAAGGAAGAGAAAGGACAGGGTTCGACTGCACGTAAGAAGATCTCATACTATTCGCTCAATCCTGAGTGCAAGCAGCTGAACGCCGTCACCACGTTCGTGCACGCGGTTTCTCCCGCGCAGTACAACGACGTCGAAGCTGCGCTTCGTCGCGCAGGACGTATGTCGGTGGTGCTCCTTTCTGGTGTGTTCACGGGAGACATCACACGTCCGGCGGATCTCATCATCGTCGCGGATACTTTAAACGACGAGCGCTTGGAGAAGGCAGTGAAATCATTCGAATCGAAATACGGGAGGGAGGTGCGCTACGCCGTTTTCTCGACGCCGGAATTCCGTTATCGCCTCACGATCAAGGATAAGATCTTGCGCGATATCCTGGACTACCCGCATCGGGTGCTCATCAACCGCACCAACTACCTCTAGAGCCTATCCACACTGCGCGTACTTACCGCACCGCAAAAAGCAGGGGGTTGCTATCATGAAGACACTCTTCGGTCGAAGACTTTTAATAATTACTAGTGATAGTACCTAGGTATATATGATAGTTGCACAATCAGCGGCGACTCTGCAGGGTTCGTTCAATGATGTGTGGTTCACGGTCGTCACGTTCGTTCCGGCGATACTCGCAGCCGCGGTGATCTTCATCATCGGCTGGATCGTAGGAATGATCTTGGCAAAGGTGATCGAACAGGTGGTCGACGTCCTCCGCATCGACGATGCTCTCAAGGCATCGGGCGTGCATGAGGCAGTCAAAGACGCCGGATTCAATCTCCATGCAGGACGCCTTCTCGGCAGCCTCGTGAAGTGGTTCATCATCGTCGTGTTCCTCATCGCATCGCTTGAAGTACTCGGCTTGGTCCGCGTCACGATGTTCTTGCAGCAGGTGGTCTTGTACTACCTCCCGCAGGTCATCGTCGCGGTCCTCATCATCATCCTTGCGGCGATCGTCGCAGAGGTGGTGCGCAACTTGGTCATCGGATCCGCTCGTGCTGCTGGCGTTCGTCAGGCGCACCTCGCAGGCTCCGTCGCCAAGTGGGCGATCTGGATCTTCGCAGTCTTGGCTGCGCTCAACCAGCTCGGCATCGCGGCGGCTTTCTGGCAGACGCTCTTCACGGGTATCGTGGTCGCGCTCTCCCTTGCATTCGGCTTGGCCTTCGGCCTTGGCGGCAAGGAGGCAGCGGCTCGTACCATCGAGCGCCTCCGTTCAGAGACTCTGCATCACGACAAATAAGGCCCAATACCTTGGGTTTTCGGCTCTTCACCCCGCCTTCAGGCGGGGTGAATCCGTAGGGTGAGACGGGGTCGGGGCCCCGTCGCAAGGCCGGAGTCTGCCTCGGGCAGACGAGGCGGGGTCGCGCAATTCGCCAGCAGGCGAATATGTGTGACCGGAAGGCCCATTTTATCCACATTTTATGCCCAGATTCGGCCATTTCGGCTCCCGCTTGACGGGTGGTAGACGGACGTATATACTCCGCCTTACATATGGGACTTAAGCAGATGCAAAAGAAGTGGCGTGGATAGCCAGATTTTTTCTGTCCTTCCGATTGCCGCTTCCGAGCGGCTTTTTTTGTACCCGTGTGTAGCTCGTTGACAACTGAAGAACGACATCAAATTCAGCGTAGAGCCGCAAGGCTTTGCGTTGAGAAAGAAAACGAAAGAATCAAATGTTCTTATTTCTGGTTACAAGTCTCCAGAAATAAGATCAGGAACCTTCTTCCGAAAGGAAGGAGGCTTGTAGGACACCAAAACCTTCGTATCCTCTGCACTAGACATGCATGATGCGAAGTAAAAGAACACGCGGTTCCCAGAATTCTCATAACGAGTTTTCTGGTAAGGGCGTACGGTGGATGCCTAGACTGAAGAAAGCGATGAAGGACGTGGCATGGCTGCGATAAGCTCCGGGAAAATGCCTAGCAATTGCTATATCCGGAGATTTCCGAATGGGACAACCCCATTGCGTAAACCGCAATGACTCAACGAATAAACCCGTTGAGAGCTTACCTTGGGAAGTGAAACATCTCAGTACCAAGAGGAAAAGAGAACAATAGTTATTCCCCTAGTAGCGGCGAGCGAAAAGGGAGGAGCCCAAACTCAACCACAATATCGGCGCGCGACGAAAGTCGCGAAACGATATTGGGGATGGGGGTTATAAGGCTACAACGCTGGAAACAGGTAGAGTCACAAAATGCTGAGTTAGAGGAATCTGCTGGGAAGCAGAGCCCCAGAGGGTAATAGCCCCGTATTCGAAAACAAAGCATCTCTATGGTTGTAGTTCTTGAGTAACTCGAGACACGAATAGCTCGGGTGAATTCGCCAGGACTAACTGGTAAGGCTACATATTTCTTCAGATCGATAGTGAACTAGTACCGTGAGGGAAAGGTGAAAAGAACCCCGGTGAGGGGAGTGAAATAGAACTGAAACCGTATGTCTACAAGGAGTCGGAGTGGCTTAAGCCACGACGGCGTGCCTATTGAAGAATGAGCCAACGAGTTAATGCAATCGGCTTGGTTAAGGGGTAATCCCCCCGAGCCGCAGCGAAAGCGAGTGTGAATAGCGCGTTTGTCGATTGTATTAGACCCGAAGCAAGGTGAGCTACCCATGAGCAGGCTGAAGTTCCTAGAAATAGGGATGGAGGGCCGAACCCGTAGATTGTGCAAAATCTTGGGATGACTTGTGGGTTGGAGTGAAAAGCTTATCGAACCTTGTAATAGCTGGTTCTCTCCGAAAGAGCTTTCGGGCTTGCGTCGTATGTTCCCTGTGGGGGTAGAGCACTGGAAGGTCTGGATAGGTCGCAAGACCACTGGACCTATCAAACTCCGAATACCACAGGCTAAAATACGGCAGTTAGACGATGGGGGCGAAGCTCCATACGTCAAAAGGGAAACAGCCCAGATCGCAATCTAAGGTCCCTAAATTAACGCTAAGTGCAAATAAGGAGGTGAGATTTCTCAGACAATGAGGATGTTGGCTTAGAAGCAGCCACCATTCAAAGAAAGCGTAACAGCTCACTCATCTAGAGATCTCGCGCCACAAATGATCGGGGCTAAGCGTTGTACCGAAGATGCGGATTTAACCTCTTGATTGAGGTTGAGTGGTAGGAGAGCGTTTTACGTGCGATGAAGGCAAAGGGGTGACCCATGCTGGAGCGCGTGGAAGTGAAAATGTTGGCACGAGTAACCGCAATGCAGGTGAGATTCCTGCACATCGAAAGAACAAGGTTTCCTTCGCAATGGAGATCAACGAAGGGTTAGTCGGTCCTAAGCCAATGGCAAACGCCGCAGGCGATGGATACACGGTTAATATTCCGTGACTTGTGTGTAGAGTGATGGAGGGACGGAGCGCTGTATTCACACCCCCTTATTGGATTGGGGGTCAGGTAGTGATTGTGCTTGCTAGGTAAATCCGGCAGGTAAACGAGAATTATCTGTAGAAGTGGAGATTCGTCAAAGCGAATTGTGAGGAGCGCGCTTCCAAGAAAAACTTCTAAGCTTATCTATATACAAACCGTACCGCAAACCGACACAGGTGTTCAGGGCGAGTAGCCTAAGATGAACGGGTGAGAGATCCTCAAGGAACTCGGCAAAAAAGCGACCGTACGTTCGCAATAAGGTCCGCACTCAGCAATGAGTGCCGCAGCTAAAGATTCCCAATCGACTGTTTACCAAAAACACAGCTCCCTGCAAACTCGTAAGAGGAAGTATAGGGGGTGATGCCTGACCAATGCCGGAAGGTCAAGTGAGGTCGGTCTCAAGCAGCAATGCTTGTTGCTGGCACTTCATAAGCCCCGGTCAATGTCGGCGATAACTATAATCGTCCTAAGGTAGCGAAATTCCTTGTCTGGTAAGTTCAGACGCGCACGAATGGTATAACGAGTTGGGAACTGTCTCGAGGATTTGCCCGGTGAAAATACAAGGGCGGTGAAGATGCCGCCTTCCTGCAGCTAGACGAAAAGACCCCAGAAGCTTTACTGTAATTTGGTATTGAGGATACGATTTCTCCGCGTAGCGTAAGAGGGAGACTTTGAAGCAGAGGTTTAGGCCTCTGTGGAGTCGCCAATGCAACACCTCTCCTAGAAATTGTATTTTCTAACTTCTACGGCAAAACCGTAAAAAGACAGTACCTGATGGACAGTTTCGGTGGGGCGCTGTCCTCCTAAAAAGTAACGGAGGAGCCTATTAAGGTTACCTAGTCGCGAATGGAAACCGTGACGATAGTGCATTGGCATAAGGTAGCTTGACTGCAAGTCGTACGTGACGAGCAGGCGCGAAAGCGGAGCAAAGTGAACCGACGGTCCGCATTAGATGCGACCGAAGATTAACGGATAAAAGTTACTCTGGGGATAACAGGCTGGTATTGCCTAAGCGTCCATAGCGACGGCAATGTTCGGCACCTCGATGTCGGCTCATCTTATCCCGGGGCTGAAGAAGGTCCCAAGGGTATGGCTGTTCGCCATTTAAAAAGGTACGTGAGCTGGGTTCAAACCGTCGTGAGACAGGTTGGTCTTAATCTGCTGCAGGCGTTGATTCTTGAGGAGATTCGTTTCTAGTACGAGAGGACCGAAATGAACTGACCTCTGGTCTGGGGGCTGTCACGCCAGTGGCACCGCCCCGTAGCTATGTCGGGAATGGATAACCGCTGAAAGCATCTAAGCGGGAAGCCAGCTCCAAGATAAGGAATCGTTATAGACCCGTGGGAGATGACCACGTTGATAGGCACTAGGTGTACGCACAGCGATGTGCTCAGCCGAGGTGTACTAATACGTCGACAGATCTCTCGTTAGGGAATTGTGGGTATCCGTGTTCGCACGGTGTCCAACGCAAGTCTTTCGTTTTTGATGGTGTCGTTCTTCAGTTGCCAAAGGGCATGATCTTTTAGATATTCGTGGATTTCAGAGAGGAAAGTCGCATGACTTCTCCTCGGCGGGGGTGAGGGATAGGCTCACACATTGGACATCTGTCCACTTCGGTCGGGCTAAGTTCCTCTATGAAGGGCAATGCTCTCTCCCCGCTCTTCTCTGAAATCCATGAATACTTAGACTATTGAAGATTCTGTGTTGGTGGTTTGGCGAAGGGGGTACACCCGTTCTCATTCCGAACACGGCAGTTAAGCCCTTCTGCGCCGATGGTAGTCGAAAGGCGAGAGTAGGTCGCCGCCAACACAGAGTTTTCAAATCCGAAGCCGCCGCGAGGCGGCTTTTGGCTTTATACTGTTTGATATATGTCCTGGGCTTCTCGCAGGCGTTTCGCATACATCTTCAGCTTTCTCGTGATCGTGGGCTCTCTCACGCTCATCCCGCTCGCGATGTATCTCTACGAGCCAGGGGATTGCTTCGACGGGAAAATGAATAACGGCGAGACCGCGATCGATAAGGGTGGAAGCTGTCGCTTGCTCGATGAGCGTGCACTCCTGCCGACGACGATCGTATGGTCGCGCGCGATGCCGGTGCGAATGCCGGGTGCGGAGCAGGGAAGTTTCAGTGCCGTCGCGTATGTCGAGAATCCGAATGTCGGTGCGGGTGTCATGGAGGCACCGTACATCTTCCGCCTCTATGATGAGAACAATGTGTTGGTCGCAGAAGTCGAAGGCGTGACGCCGATCATCCCTGGCAATGTGACGCCGGTTTTCGTCGGTGGCATCAATACCGGTTTCCGCAAAGCGACGCGCGCATTCTTCGAATTCACGGCGCCCTTGGTGTGGCAGCGCCTGTATGATGCGACCGAGCCGATCACGGTCCCGACGAAAGAGATCGTGAATGCAAATACCGAACCGCGCCTCAATGCGGTTATCAGGAATGGCTCCGTCGTCGACCTCAAGAACACGCAGTTCGTCGCCATCGTCTTCGATACGGCAGGGAACGCGTTTGCCGGCTCTGCGACTGAAGTGCAGTTCCTCGAGCGTGGTAAGCAGATGGATGTCGCCTTTACGTGGCAGGATCCCTTCCCGTATCTTCCGGGCCGCATTGATGTCCTTCCGATCATGAAGCCCCTCATGGAGCCGCGCTAGCGCGCAGAGCCCCGCTGCGGCAGAATGTGCGGATGTCAGGTTTTCTCGGGCGCCTCTTCGGACACATCGACTGGTACCTATTCTTTGCGGCACTGAGTGTCTCCGTTCTTGGATTGGTGACGATGTATCCCTTCGGGCAAGGCGGCGAAGCCTTCTTCGATCGACAGATCATCTGGATCGGCCTCGCGCTCCTAGTCTTCTTTCTCGCAGCGATACCGGAATATACATTCCTGCGCCGCACCCAGATCGTGACCACTCTCTACATCCTTATCCTCTCGCTGCTTGCGCTCATCTTTCTTACCGGAACCATCGTCAAAGGTGCGCAGCAGCGCTTCGACTTCGGTTTCTTCGCGCTGCAGCCGTCGGATCCGGCGAAGCTCATCCTTATCATCGTCTTGGCGAAATACTTCGCGCGGCGTCACGTCGAGATCGCGAACTTCAAGCACATTTTCATTTCCGGTGCGTATGCCGCTGCTATCTGCGGACTCGTCTTCCTGCAGCCTGACTTCGGCGGCGCCATCATCATCGCGTCCATCTGGTTCGGTATGGTCTTGGTCGCCGGTATCTCGTGGAAGCATCTCGCGTTCCTGCTTATAACCGGACTCATCGCCGCAGGGTCCTTGTGGATGTTCGTACTGCAGCCCTACCAGAAGGAGCGCGTGATGACGTTCATCCATCCGTTAGCTGACATCCACGGTGCGGGATACAACGCGTATCAATCGACCGTTGCGGTCGGCTCAGGCGAACTGTTAGGAAAGGGAATCGGCTTCGGCACGCAGTCGAAGCTACGCTTCCTCCCCGAATACCAGACCGACTTTATCTTCGCCGCCTATGCGGAGGAGTGGGGATTCCTCGGCGTCCTCATCGCGCTCGGCCTTTTTGCGGTCATCGTGCTCCGTACGCTGGTCATTGCGAGTCATGGATCGGACAACTTCGCGGTCCTCTTCGGCGTCGGCATCGCGATCATGTTCCTGGCGCACATCATCGTGCATATCGGTATGAATCTCGGGCTCCTGCCGGTTACCGGTACGACGGTGCCGTTCATGAGTTATGGCGGCTCTCACTTGCTGACCGAGTTCCTCGCGCTCGGCATGCTCATGGGCCTGCGCCGCGCTGAGCGACCGCTCTCGCGCGAGAAGGAGTTACTCGGTGTATAACTTAGCGGTTTTCTCAACCATCTGATCAAGCGAGAAGACTTTCTGGATACGCTTTAAAAGCTCGTCGGAGAGTGATCGCGCAAGCGTCGCGTCTCCCAGTACTTTCTCGATAGCTTCAGAGAATGCGCGAGCTGCACCTGACTGGACGGTCAGTCCCGTGAAATTGTGGAGGATGATGTCGCGCACGCCTGCGGTATCGCTCGCGACCGCGGGGATGTAGGCATAGCCCGCTTCCATGAGAACGTAGGGAAGTCCTTCTTTCTGTGAGGTGAGCAGGAATGCATCGAAGGCGCGCAGATACTGCGCAGCCTCCGGTACGAAGCCGAGAAAATGCACGCGTGATGCGACGCCTGCATCTTCTGCGCGCGCGCTGAGCTTTTCTTTCTCCTCGCCATCGCCGATGACGATCAGGTGTGCATCGGATTCAAGAAAGCCCACCATCTCGATCGCCGTCGCATAATCTTTATTGACGTGCAATTCTCCAATCATGCCGATCCACTTCGCGTCCGATGGGATGCTGGCGTCCAGCGTACGGATATCGCGCCGCGCATCTTCAGGTGAGAGGAAGCGTGGTGTGAGGATGCCGTTGTGGATGAGTGCCACTCTCTTTGGCAGGAACGGCAATTTCTTCAGACGGTCTGCGGTGTCGTTGGCGATGGCGATCGTGTGGTGGGAGAGAAGAACCGTCATCCACGTCGCGATCGTAATGGCGAATCGTGAAAGCGTACCGCGGTCTTCGTCGAACGGGAGTCCGTGCGAGGTGAAAATGATGTGCTTCACGCCCGCAATGCGTCCGGCAAGCGCGCCCAAACCGCCGGCCTTCGAACTGTTGAGGTGTACGACATCTGGTTTTTCTTTCTTAAAGAGTCGCGCTAATGCGCCGAGGGCTTTCATATCCCCGAGCGGGTTCACGTCGCGGGAGAGTTCCGGTACGAGGAGGATCCGGATGCCTGCCTGAGCGAGCACTTTCGCAAGGCGACCTGGTTTTCCGTCGGGGGCAGGGCCAAAGGCGACGGTAACCTCAAAGCGATCTTTAGGGAGGTTCGTCGCGAGGTCGTGGACGTAGCGTTGGGCTCCTCCGTAGTTGGATTTAGTGACCACCAGCAGTACTTTTGTTGCCATACGCGAGGGCCGAAATGTGGCTTGTAGTATAGCTTTTTTATCGGTATGATGCCAGGACTATGACCCTGGTTCCGAAACGGGACTATCTCATCCTCCTTCTGGGAGATCTGTGTATTTTTGCTGCCTCGCTTTGGGTGGCGCTGACGCTGCGGTATCTGGAGATTCCGTCCCTGAGCTTCCTCAGTCTCCACACTGCACCGTTTTCCATCCTCTTCGTGGCGTGGGTCGGTATCTTTTTCCTTGCCGGGCTCTATGGTCGCTACACCCGCATCTTTCGCACGAAGCTCCTCTCGACCATCGTGTATACGCAGCTCATCAACGTCATCATCGCAGCCCTCTTCTTCTTCTTCGTCGAATTCTTCCTTATCGCACCGAAGACGGTCCTTCTCATCTATCTCATCGTCTCGTCGTTCCTTATTATCTTCTGGCGTGCGTTTCTCTATCCGCGTTTGCGTGGCGGTCGGAAGTTGAAGGGCGTGCTCATCGCCGCGGGAGCTGATGCTCGTGCATTGGCAGAAGAGATCGGATCGGATTCACGCTATCCCTTCGCCTTCGAATATGTCGTCGATACGTCGCAGACGCCATCACACGAGGTCATCCAACACGCATGCCGTGTCGCCGAGGAAGACGATATTGCATTCCTCGTGGTGGATGTCTCCGACAATGCGATCCAGACGGCACTGCCGATCCTCTACGATGCTGCGTTCCATAAGCGCCGCTTCGTGATGGTGAATATGATGGATCTCTATCAGGAAGTCTTCGACCGCGTCCCGCTCTCATTAGTGAAGTACGAGTGGGTGTTGGAGAATTCATCCATCTCACCGGCGTACGATATTCTGAAGCGACTCATGGATGTCGCTGCGGCGCTCATCGGTGGCGCGCTCTCGTTGCTCCTCTATCCCTTTATCATGCTCGCGATCAAGCTTGATGATGGGGGAGATATTTTCATCAAACAGGAACGCGTCGGTCGCTTCCAAAAGCCCATCTATGTCTACAAGTTCCGCAGCATGACGGGGAATGACAGTGGCAAGTACGGCGAAAGCGGCAAGAGTGAACTGGTGGTTACGCGCGTCGGCCGGATCCTACGCGTCCTGCGTCTCGATGAGCTGCCACAGATCTGGAATGTCTTGAAGGGCGATCTCTCGGTCGTCGGACCGCGCCCGGAATTCCCGACGCTCGCCGAGCACTACAACGCACGCATTCCATACTACAACGCGCGCTACCTCGTCACCCCCGGACTCACCGGTTGGGCGCAGATTTTGCACGATCGTCATCCGCACCACGGCACCGACGTCGCGGCCACGAAAGAAAAACTCTCGTACGATCTCTACTATTTCCTGCGTCGTTCGCTCTTGCTCGATCTCTACGTCATCTTCCAGACGGTACGTATTGTGCTCACCGCGAAGGGCACGTAGTATCAGGATATGGCTGATAAAGCAGTAGTAACCGGCGGCGGAGGATTCATCGGTGCGCACATCGCTGATGCACTCGTCGCTAAGGGATTCGACGTGCATGTCGTCGACACGTTCGTCGCAGGGCGATTCGAAGATCGCATCAATCCGAGGGTGACCTATCACGAGGTAGACATACGGGATTACGAAAAGCTCGTTCCAATCCTCAAGGATGCTGTGTATGTATTCCACGAAGCCGCGCTTCCGCGCGTGCAGTTTTCCATCGAGAATCCGATCGAGACGTTTGCAGTAAACGTCGAAGGTCTCGTCGCAACGCTGAAAGCTGCGCACGAAGGCGGTGTTCGTAAGTTCGTCTTCGCGAGTTCCGGCTCGGTGTATGGCGATCAGGAAACCATGCCGCTCACGGAAGATATGAGCGCGCAGCCGAAGAGTCCATATGGCCTGCAGAAGCATGTTGGCGAACTGACATGCAAGGTCTGGAGCGAGGTATATGGATTGCCGACGGTATGTCTTCGCTATTTCAACGTCTACGGTTCACGCATGGATCCGAACGGTGCTTATGCGCTCGCGGTCGGAAAGTTCATCAAACAGCGTCAGGACGGAAATCCGATCACCATCTGGGGTGACGGAACGCATAGTCGCGATTTCACCCATGTGACAGATGTCGTCAACGCTAACCTTTTGGCAGCGGAATCGACAAAGGTGGGGAAGGGAGAGGTTATCAATATCGGCGCGGGTAAGAACCGCACGGTGAACGAGCTCGCAGCAGCAGTCGGGGGACCTACCGTTAACGAACCGGAACGCTTGGAGCCGGCGCACGCACTCGCCGACAATCGGAAGGCGAAGGAACTCCTCGGTTGGGAACCAACGATCTCGCTTGAAGACGGTGTTGCCGAGCTTAAGAAAGCTGCAGGACTTACATGATCATCGACGGGAAGAGAATCGCGGAAGAAATCTACGGGAGCTTGCAGCTCCCGCGTCCGCTTACGCTCGGCATCCTGGTCGGAGCGGAGAATCCGGTAACCGATTCGTTCGTGCGCATCAAAGAAAAAGCCGCGGCGCGTCTGGGTGTTACCTTGGTTCGTCACGAGATCGCGAAGGATGCAACGACTGAACGTGCGGTCGCTGGCGTTGCTGAACTTGTTGGCTCAACCGATGGCATCATCGTACAGCTTCCGCTCCCGCACGGAATCGAAGTCGAGACCGTGCTCGCGGCAATCCCGCCTGAAAAGGATGTTGATGGTATCTCGCCGCATCCGAAAGTCCGTCCGCCGGTCGCTGAGGCGGTCGGGGAAATCCTTGTTCGTGCAGGTATTGATCCGCACGGAAAGAAAGCGGCGGTCGTGGGTTCAGGTCGTTTGGTTGGCGCACCGGTCGCTGCGCTTCTCGCGAATCTCGGTGCAGACGTCCACGTGCTTACCTTAGGGGATTCTTTAGATGGATTGAAAGAAGCGGATATCATCGTCTCGGGTGCAGGGAAGCCGGGACTTATACAGCCTGAGTATGTAAGAGAGGGCGCCGTGCTTGTCGATGCGGGAACGAGTGAGAGCGAAGGGAAGGTGATCGGTGATGCTGATCCCGCATGCGCTGATAAAGCATCTGTTTTTACGCCGGTTCCTGGCGGTGTCGGGCCAATCGCGGTCGCGATGATTTTCAAGAATCTCGTCGAGCTCGCAAAATAAAAAGCGGGAACCAGAGGTTCCCGCTTTCCTTAGAGTGCATACTTCTGCTCGATTTCCGCACACGTTTGTTCGTGAGCGAGGACCTGAGCAGCTTCTTCCTTGGTGAGAGTCGGATGCACGAAGGAAACCACGGCGAAACGGTCATCTGTCGCGCCTGATTCACGTGCGGTGTCGACGACGCCATGCAGCGTGCCGTGTCCGTACGCGTACTTCGTGATGGCTCCGAACTTCTTGCCGGGGAAGATGCAGATCGTGTCGTACTCGGTCTCGAGAATGCGGTGGCGCGTTCCCGATTCGTCGATGACAACCAGTCCCTGTCGGCTGCCCCACCAATGGACGGTGATGCCGGCGCGATCGATATGAGCGGTCGCATCAGGCTTTCCGACTGCCCGCTCCAGATATCGGAGCGTGCGCGTGACGCATGCGCCGCCGATGAATGATTGCTCGAGCGAATAGGGAACCTGTATCCCGTTCGCAGCATGATATTCATCGAGCAGCGTGCCGACGAGCGTGGCGATTCCCAGTGAGCGACGATTCAGATCTTCCATCGCATGGAAAAGATCGGTGTACCGATCCACGGGAGCGGCTCGTGCGATCATGCGATCGGCAGTTTCCTTGAAGCAGTGGAAGAACCACTTCTGCTCCCGTTCACTGCGGCGATAGAGGCCGCTGTCGTGCTGCCAGCCGACTTCATCGCGACCGAAGATGTCGGCTGCGAATGCGTCGCGATCCTCGCCGTCGATCATCCGGCGCACATCATTGATGATGGCCGGTGTATGTTCGGCGAGTACGCTCGGGTCGTATCGGATCTGCAGGAAGCCTTGGCGAAGAAATGTTTCAACGCCGCCGGCTTCACGTATGGTTTCTCTAAGATCATAGGCGTGTGCCTCACTGCGAGACAACGTCGCTGTACCGTGCATGAGAAAACTCCTTTTCCAGTGCCGGCTGTGAAGGTTCAGTATTGAACCCTGTAGCCCATCGTAGCCTCTTAAAAACGGGGGATTTTGCCGCTTTCGGGATTCGTGGCCTCATATGGGGATATCTGGTGGATAACCGGAAACGGGGTACAATACGGCGCTATATGAAGTACCGTCTGGGAGCAGTCGTCATCCTCATTCTCGGGGCGCTTTTGGTGTGGTACGTCTACCAGTCTGAAGTCAGCGGCTCCAAGAAGTTCCGCCTCGGGCTCGACCTCTCGGGCGGCACCCAGCTCCTCTACAAGGCGGATACCAGCGCGATCGCGGGGGATGTCGAGGAATCGATGAATGCATTGCGTGAGACCATCGAGCGCCGCGTAAACCTCTTCGGCGTCGCGGAGCCGATCGTGCAGCGTGAGAAAGGAAGCTCGGTCGCGGGCGAAGGCGAGGAGCGCCTCATCATCGAATTGCCGGGAGTCACTGATGCGAACGAGGCGATCCGTCAGATCGGCCAGACGCCGGTTCTCGAATTCCGCATGCTCAAGGAAGATGCGCCACAAACCGCATCGACGACGGTGAACGAGCAGTTCGGTCCAGCCATCCTTACCGGTCGCCACATCAGCCGCGCCGAATTGCAGTTCGGTCAGGCAGGAGGCTTCTCCAACGAGGCGGTGGTCGTCATCCATTTCAATACTGAAGGTAGGGACATCTTTGCGAAGACGACTAAGGATAATGTCGGCAAGGTATTCGGCATTTTCCTCGATGGAACGCCGATCTCCACGCCGGTCATCAACGAGGCGATCCCTGATGGTACGGCGGTCATCTCAGGCAGCTTCACGCCGGACGCGGCGCGTGAACTTGTGCGCAACCTCAACTTCGGCGCACTTCCAGTACCGATCGATCTCGTCTCGACGCAGACCGTGTCCGGTACGCTCGGTGGCGAAGCGGTGCAGGACGGTGTCATGGCGGGCCTCATCGGTTTCGCGGCGGTCGCACTCTTCATGATCCTCTGGTACCGCCTTCCGGGTTTTGTCGCGATCCTCGCCCTCTCGGTCTACGTCATCCTCTCGCTCGCGCTCTTCAAGCTCATTCCAGTGACGCTCACGGCGGCGGGTATCGCCGCATTCATTCTCTCGATCGGTATGGCGGTGGATGCCAACGTACTTATCTTCGCCCGCATGCGTGAGGAGTTGGCTCGCGGTAAGGATATGGAAGAAGCGATCCACGACGGTTTTGCGCGCGCATGGCTCTCGATCCGCGACTCGAATATCTCTTCCATCATCACCGCGATCATCCTCTTCTGGTTTGGTACTTCGATCATCCAGGGCTTCGCACTTGTCTTCGGTCTCGGCGTGGTGATCTCGATGTTCACGGCGATCACGGTCTCGCGCACGTTCCTCCTCGCTATTGCCCCCAAGAAGGCTGGTCGTATGACCAAATTCCTCTTCGGTAGCGGCATCAAGATCTAATATGCTTATCGTCAAATACAGGAACACGTTCTTCGCACTCACTGCAGCCCTTGCGGTGGCGGCGCTCGTCGTGCTAGGTGTCTTCGGGCTCCACATCGGTACCGACTTCACGGGCGGGGCACTCATTGAAGTGCAGTATCCGCAGAATCGTCCTTCGGTAGAGGAAGTGAAAGAATCCCTCACGAATGCGGGACTTGAAGATGTGACCGTGCGTGGTGCAGGAGAATACAGCTACATCGTGCGTGCCGCGCCGCTCTCGCAGGATGCTCGCGCGAAAGTTGCTGAGGCGGTCGCTATCAACGGCACGCAGCCGGTCATCGAGCGCCTCACTGACGTTGGGCCCTCCATCGGTTCGGAGCTCCGCACGAAGGCGATCATCGCGCTCGGTCTCGTGGCGCTCTGCATCATGCTCTACATCGCCTTCGTCTTCCGCAAGGTCTCGAAGCCGGTCTCTTCATGGGTATACGGCGTGATCACGGTCATTACGCTCTTGCATGACCTCGCGATCCCGCTCGGCGCGTTCGCGATCTTCGGACATCTCTGGGGTGCGCAGGTGGATACGCTGTTCGTCACCGCGATCCTTACGGTCCTCGGCTACTCGGTGCACGACACCATCGTCGTATTCGACCGAACTCGTGAGAATCTGCGTCTCAATGAGGAGCATAAGCGCAAGGAGGACTTCGAGCACGTCGCAGGACGCTCGATCGAGCAGACCTTCGTGCGCTCGGTGAACACTTCGATGACCACGCTCGTCTCGCTCGGAGCCCTCTTCTTCTTCGGCCCGGTCGCGACGCAGGATTTCGCACTGACGCTCATCATCGGTGTCATCGCGGGAACCTATTCTTCCATCGCACTTGCGACGCCGCTCCTCGTCGCCTACGAACGCTGGAGTGCCAAGCGTTCCTAAAAGAGAAAGGTGCCGCTTGGCGGCACCTTTTTGATTACCAGGTACGGATCTCCGTGGTGCGCGTCGACAGTCGGTCGCGAAGATCGTTCTTGTGAGCGATCATGCCGCGTTTCGTGTCAGCGCGAACCTGTTTGAGCCACTCCTGGAATTCAGGCGATGAACGATACTCGACACCCCAGATCTGGACATAGAGATCATCGTGTTCGCCAGGATCCTTATGGACCATAGTCTCCTCCATTCTAAAGAACAGAAACCAAAACCCCCTCCGGGAAGGAGGGGGTTGGTATCAAGTGGGGGTTACTTAATCACAATCCTCTCCTTCGCGAGGGGGTGCGTAAACCAATACCAGACGAAGCTGGCGGTGCGGAGGAGGTTTCGGACCTTCGATTGCATACGGAAAGGGTAGCACGGCACTGGGGGTCCGCAAGGGGGAGGGGCGGTCCCGCGGCGGACCCCTCTTTTATGGCTCAGTTGAGGCGCGGTAGCGCTTGACAGGGGTCGGAAAGCGACTATACTGCCTCTACTTGTCTCACTCTACTGATCTAGAGCTTCGTGAGATCGAGGATCCCACGAGGCCTTCTTTGGCGTGGGGTAGACCTTTGAAAACTGAAGAGAGAAACAAACGATCTCCGACCCGCAAGGGTTCGGGGAACACACACATAAGCAAGAACACAAGAAAGTAAAAGAAAGCATTGGAACAAAAGATGTACATTCTTTTGTTCCGTCCAACCTAATCAAGATAGGAGTAGAAATACTCCGTCTTTAACTGAGAGTTTGATCCTAGCTCAGGGTGAATGCTGGCGACGTGGATAGGGCATGCAAGTCAAGGGGACCGCAAGGTAACCGGCAGACGAGATAGTAACGCGTAGGAACGTACCCAGAAGTCGGGCACAGCTCGCCGAAAGGCGGGGTAATTCCCGATGGTCTCGCAAGAGTAAAGATTTATCGCTTCTGGAGCGGCCTGCGTAATATCAGCTAGTTGGTGAGGTAATGGCTCACCAAGGCTATGACGTTTAGGGGAGCTGAGAGGCTGACCCCCATCGATGGAATTGAGATACGGTCCATACTCCTACGGGAGGCTGCAGTCGAGAATATTCGACAATGGGCGAAAGCCTGATCGAGCGACGTCGCGTGGTGGATGAAGTCCTTCGGGACGTAAACATCTTTTATGAGGGAGGAAGTTATTGACGTTACCTCATGAATAAGGGGCTCCAAACTCTGTGCCAGCAGGAGCGGTAATACAGAGGCCCCAAGCATTACCCGGAATCATTGGGCGTAAAGGGTGCGTAGGTGGTCATATTAGTCGAATGTTAAATCCCGGGGCTTAACTCCGGAATCGCGTTCGAAACGGTACGACTCGAGAGCGTGAGAGGTGAATGGAACTCATGGTGTAGGGGTGAAATCCGTTGATATCATGGGGAACACCGAAAGCGAAAGCAATTCACTGGCACGTTTCTGACACTCAAGCACGAAAGCGTGGGTAGCGAACGGGATTAGATACCCCGGTAGTCCACGCCCTAAACGATGATAACTGGATTTAGGGAGTATCGACCCTCTCTGAGTCGAAGCTAACGCGTTAAGTTATCCGCCTGGGTAGTACGGTCGCAAGACTAAAACTCAAAGGAATAGACGGGGGCTTGCACAAGTGGTGGAGCGTGTGGCTTAATTCGTCGCTAAGCGAAGAACCTTACCAAGGTTAGAAATCCTACTGCACGCCTTCCGAAAGGAAGGAAGCCTTCGAGGGTGTAGGACAGGTGATGCATGGCTGTCGTCAGTTCGTGGTTTGAATCGTTCCCTTCAGTGGGGTAACGAACGCAACCCTCGTTGCCTGTTATATTTGTCAGGCGAGACTGCCCCCTCACGGGGGAGGAAGGTGGGGATGACGCCAAGTCAGCATGTCCCTCTGATATCTTGGGCTGCACACGCGCTACAATGGCTACTACAGCGGGGCGCGACGGGGTAACCCTGAGCAAATCCTTCAAAAGTAGCCTCAGTTCGGATTGAGGTCTGCAACCCGACCTCATGAAGCTGGAATCACTAGTAATCGCGGGTCAGCCACACCGCGGTGAATACGTTCTCAAGCCTTGTACTCACCGCCCGTCAAGTCAGGGGAGTTGGGAGTGCCCGAAGCGCATCCTTGCGATGCTTCAAGGCAAACTCAATGACAAAGACTAAGTCGTAACAAGGCACGGGTAGCGGAAGCTGCTCGTGGATTCATTCTAAACAACCTTCTCTTCGGAGAAGCTGTTAGTCGATTCGTATGCCTCAATTGAGCATACGAGGGTCATGACACTACGACCCCTCAATGTGTCGGACAACGCGGGAAAGACCGCGGGTTAATGGACGGAACAAAAGAGTGTGTATTGTGTGACGTAAACAAAAACAAAGGCCGCCTTCTCTGGCGGCTTTTTGTTTGTCGGAATATGGATGCGGCGCGTCTTTCGACGCGCCGCGGAATGTACTGAGATCAAAGTCGATCAGCGTGCGCCGGGTCGCTGGCAGGCCCTGTCGGTCTCGGCTCGTGCCTGGTCTTGCCATGCCTGCCGACGGCTGACTTTGCCGGACTTGAATCGGCCGGTTGCCTCCTTGCGATCTTCCTTCTTACGCGAATCGTTGCCTTTAGCCATTTCTAGCTCCTCTGAGACTTTGAAAGCGGCTTCGCACCTGCCGCGCTCAGAAAGGTAGCATGTCAGCCATATTTTTGCTACTATCCTTTCCACGTTGGGGAACCAGCGATATGTGCGTTGAGCTCCGGCGGATGATGCTGATAGTTGGGCCGGGGAGGTGCGTGCTGATAGAGTGACACAATAACGCGCGTTTAGCTCAGTGGTAGAGCATCCCTCTGATAAGGGGAAGGCCGTAGGTTCAATCCCTACAACGCGCACTAAAGACAGAAAAGACCTGCCCTGCGGCAGGTTTTTCTGCTTTAGTGCGAGCCGGAGGCATGTTTCGTGAGTACGCGAAACAGCCGAGGCGGGGTCGCGGAATTTCTTGCACGACGGTGCAAGAAATATCTGTGACCACTGAAGCCTTCCTCAAGCTGTCGACATACCACCAAGTCCGTGTAAAACTGACCCTCATTCATATGAACTACCGAGTCGTAGGCGGGAAGACGCTCTCCGGAGAGGTCACCACAAATATCTCAAAGAACGCCGCCGTGGTGTTGCTTGCCGCGTCTCTCCTCAATAAGGGGAAAACGACGCTCAAGAAGATGCCGAAGATCGAGGAGGTGAATCGTCTCATCGAGGTCTTGAAATCCATCGGTGTTTCCGTCGAGTGGGTGAATGGCGATGTAGTCATCACTCCTCCGGCAAAGCTTGATATCACGAAAGTAGATCGTGCGGCGGCGGAACGCACGCGCTCGATCGCGCTCTTCATCGCACCGCTCGCACACCTCGTTTCTTCGTTCGATCTTCCTGCTCCGAAGGGGTGCGACTTGGGCAAGCGATCACTCGGGGCACACATCGATGCGCTCTCTCGTCTCGGAATTGCGATCGAAGGAAGCGAAGACACGCATAGCTATCATGTCGAAGTCGGTGAGAGGCGTCCGCGCGAAATCATTATGTACGAAGCGTCGGATACCGGTGTCGAGAATGTGCTCATGGCCGCGGCGAAGATTCCTGGAGTTACGACGATCAAATTCGCGAGCGCGAATTATATGGTGCAGGATCTCTGCTTCTTCTTGGAACGATGCGGCGTAAAGATTGAGGGTATCGGAACTTCCACACTCGTTGTGCATGGTGTCGAAGATATTAATGCGGACATTGAAGCGTATCCAAGCGAGGATCCCATCGAGAGCATGTTCTTCATCGCTCTTGCGGCGACGACACATTCGGAAATCACCGTGAAGCGCTGCCCGATCGATTTCCTCGAGCTCGAACTCGCAACCCTCTGGAGTATGGGACTTCGTCACACTCGCTCAGAGGAATATCTTGCCGACAACGGCAAGACGCGACTCATCGATATCACCGTCAAGAAAGCAGATGCTTTGAATGCGCCGCCAGAGAAGATCGCGCCGCGTCCGTACCCGGGCATCAACATAGATAATCTTCCGTTCTTCGTGCCGGTGGCGACACAAGCGAAGGGGACGACACTCATTCATGATTGGGTGTACGAAGGCCGTGCGCAGTACTATCTCTTGATGAGTAAACTCAATGCCAACGTCTCGCAGCTTGATCCGCATCGCGTCGAGGTGACCGGCCCGTCGAAATTGCATCCGGTGCATATGGAGGCACCGCCGGCGCTTCGTCCCTCGACGATGCTGCTCATCGGTATGCTTGCCGCAGAAGGTGAATCAGTTTTGGAGAACGTGTATCCGATCAATCGTGGATATGAACGATTGCACGAACGCCTGAAGGCGATCGGTGCGGAGATCGAGGCTATCGAATAGATTGGCCAAACGAGGCTTACTGCGTACAATGCCTCCGAAGGGCACGTGGTGGAATTGGTATACACGTACGTTTCAGAAGCGTATTCCGCAAGGATTGGGAGTTCAAGTCTCCCCGTGCCCACTGAATTTAGAAGGGATAGGTGCGTCCGTTCCCTGAATTGTAGAGAGACTCAATTTGTTCGTTGGTGAGAACGGTGTCCCAAATGCCGCATTCATCAATAATGCCGTCGAAGAAATTAAAGTTCAATTTCTGGTATCGTCCTATGCTGATACTTGTCTCTCCAGCCGTCAAAGTTTCGTCTGCAGTGTTCGTGCCGTCACTTACCCCGTTCAAAAACAGCTCCTTGCCTGACTGATTCCAGGTGAAAGTCGCCATGTACCACGTATCTGTGGCAAGGGGGGTGTTTCCAAGTACTGCGTTGTTTCCTGCCCCCATGTAGCCGAACAGAACATCACCATTATGTACCGCTACTCCAAAATCCAGTCCACCCGTTGTGACATTAGTAGCGCTACTAAAGATAGATGGATTTCCGGGAGAAGGGTCGAGGGTTTCGGCTTTTATCCAACAACTCAACGTTCCTGTCGTCGTGTCAAAGTAACCCTCATTTGCGCGGGAAAAGTACTGGGATGATGAATATTCTAAGTCCGCACCGTTATTAATTCGTCCGGAAGCATACAAAATCGAATTCATGTTAGTAAGTGTCTTTCCATTCCCCGTAGCATCTGCCGCATCGCCACTTGACTCATCAAACTTCCAATACGCAATCGGTTCCGGAATTGAGACGGATGGTCTCGGATTGAGTGCAATGAGTTGCGATACCCAGTTTTGTTTGATGGATTTGCTGAATGTAGATGATTTAGATCCTGACGCCCCGGCTGACGATTGTGCACTGACGTCCAACGCTGTTGAGGGGCCCAATGGAGCATAAGAGATATCGTACTTTTCTGACATGCCGTTCGGAGCGCTGAATCTGCCTCCGGAGAACAATCCTGCATCAATAGAGAAGAGTGCGACAAGTTGGGAATCCTCGGTGGTCGTTGTGATGGACGGGGCGGTGGCCGTAGTGCCGCGTCCGCTCGATTCAGACACTGGTCCGATAGGATCACCCGCGTCGACGCCGCTGAATCGAGTGATGCCTCCTGCTGCGCGGGTGGTAGGGGAGATTCTCCAGATGTAGGCATCTGGCTCGGATCCCGTTGCGAGCTTCCAATATGATGCAATTGAGATCTCATTTCCTTTGTTCGTGTGCTCGATTACATTCCAGCCATCAGGAATAGTGATTTGAGGACCAGTGCCTCCAAGGAAGGTTATGTTTGCAATGAGTATGTCGCCAGCACCTACATCAGCGGGTGTGTCGACACTTACCTCTGAATACGCAACGTTTGTCGAAAATGCGGTCGATGACGACCCGGCTGTGATGCCAGCGAGTGCGACGGTGGCGAGTACTAAAGAGACTAAAATACCTGCAGGAACACCAAAACGGGCTCGTTGCATAATTAGGTAGATGAAGAAGTAATTGCCGCAATCGTAGCATGGGCCGATAACCAGCATGTGGGTTGTGCACTGCGTTGTGCTCTCTAGGAGGCTCGGCTAGAATCGACCAATGAACGCGCCCATTCCCGGACCCTCGTTTTTCATCGGGAAGGGCGACGAATCCCTTATTTCCTTCGGTTCCGGACAGCCGGATCTTCCGCCGCCGGAGGAGGCGTTCCGCATCCTGCAGCAGTATCGCGGCTTCAAATATGGTCCGGTACAGGGATCCGTCGCCCTGCGCAGCGAGCTCGCGAAGCTGTATCCGGACGCTGAGCCGCATCAGTTCGTCATAACCAATGGGGCGTCCGAGGCGATTGATCTCGTCTTGCGCGCGATCTACGAACCGGGTGGCAAGATCCTTTTGCCGCGGCCGTACTACTACTCGTATCCGCACAACGTGACCTTGGCGCACATGGAGCCGGTCTACTATGACCTTGATGAAAACGGGAAGATCAATCTCGGTACCTTCATGGAGGCAGCGAAGGGTGTCGTTGCGGTGATGATAAACTCGCCATCGAATCCGACCGGTACCGTACAGGAGGTTGAGACCCTGAAGGCGATCGAGCAGTTTTGCGCGCGAGAAGATATCTACATCATCTCCGATGAGGTCTACAAGGATCTCATCTATGTGCGCGAGAATTATCTCCTGCATGGTCCGCATGTGGTGACCGTCAATTCGTTTTCTAAGACGTACGCTATGTGTGGTCTCCGTGTCGGATACGTATATTCGCAGGATCAGGAGCTCATCGAGAAGATCATCGAGATGAAGACACACACGGCGATGAACACGAGCATTCCGGCGCAGGAGATGGCGATCGCGGCGCTCGCTTCACCGCGCTCGTATGTGACGGATTACGTCGAAGTATGGAAAGCGCGCCGCGACCTCATGTACCAGGGAATGAAGGCGCTCGGCCTCGAATTGTGGGAGCCGGAGGGGGCGTTCTACGTGCTCCCTAAGTTCAAGCACTCGGGGAGGGTCGTGAGTGATTTATACTATACGTACCGCATGATCACGTATGACGGCGCCTGGTTCGGTGCCTCGGATCGCGTGCGGTTCAGCTACGCCCTGGATGTCTCGAAGATCGAAGAGGGTCTGAAGCGACTGAAGCAATTTCTTGAAAACGAGTACAAAAACTATTAAGTATGATCGGGCTTTTCGATTCAGGATCAGTCGCGCACAACCCCGACCCCCGCTTAAGAAACCAAAGGTTTCTTACGTCGCTCCGCTCCTATCTTCCTGACACGGGGTCGTGCGTCGCCAGATCGCCGCTCGCCCGATGAATATGACCTATAATTTCACATAATATGATTGGTCTCTTTGATTCTGGATCTGGCGGGCTCTCGGTTCTCCGGGCGATCCGTCAGCGCAATCCGAATGCAGATGTCGTCTACTTCGGCGATATCAAGCACGCACCGTACGGGACGCGCGAAGCACATGAGCTCGTACATCTTGCTACCAATGGCCTCCGCACGCTCCGCATGTTTGGGGCGCAAGAGATCGTGAGTGCCTGCAACACGGTCTCCCCGCACGTGCTGAGTCATGGTGCGGAAGGTGCCGATGTTATCGAGATGACCCGTCCAGCGGCACGCGGCATGCGTCAGCACGCTGGGGGAAAAGTGCTTCTTCTCGCGACACCTGCAACCGTTTCTGCACGTATTTACGAAAGTGCGTTCGGCGGGATGGTCATCCTCCATCAGCATGCGATACATGATCTCGCGGGAGCTATCGAATTCGGTGCGCATGACGACAAGATCCGCGATATCGTACGTAGCGAATTCCAGAAGCGCTGGGGGGAGAATTTCGATCACGTCTTTCTCGGCTGCACGCACTATCCTTTTGCACGACACATCATCGAAGAGGAGGCGCAGGCGGCATTCGGTACCATTTCGATCATCGACCCGGCAGAATCAGTTGCGGAAGAAGCCGACCGACGCTTCGAGACACGAGGCTCGGGATCCATTTTCTTCCGTGCCTCGCAGGATTCGGAGCATTTTCGTCGCCGCATTCAGGAGTTGTTCCCGGAGTACGAACATACTATAAAGATAATTCCTCCTTTCAGCTCCGTATGGCTCACCAGCAATTTTTCAATGGGAAACGCGTAACCGTCCTCGGTCTCGGTCTGCTTGGTCGGGGTATTGGGGATGCTGCGTTCATCGCATCGCAGGGCGGCATTGTAACGGTTACTGACCGGAAATCCGGTGCCGAGCTTCAGGAATCCATTCAACGACTTGCGGAATACGACATCACGTTCCATCTCGGCGGACATATTGAGAGCGACTTCACCGATACCGATATGGTAATCAAGGCGGCGGGCGTGCGCCTCGATTCGCCGGAAATCGCGGCCGCGCGCGCGGCGGGTGTTCCGGTCTATATGTCGACCGCGCTTGCGGCGAAATTTGCCGCTGAGTCCGGAGTAACCGTCGTTGGTGTGACCGGCACGCGCGGCAAATCGACCGTGACCCACATGATTCATCACGCGCTGGTGGCAGCAGGAAAGCGAGCGCACCTCGGCGGCAATATCCGCGGTGTCTCGACCTTGGCACTGCTGCCGGAGATGCAGAAGGGCGACTTCTTGGTTCTGGAACTTGATTCGTGGCAGCTGCAGGGATTCGGGGATCTCGAGATGAGCCCGAATGTAGCGGTGTTCACGAATCTGCAGACCGACCACCAGAATTACTATCCTGATATGGATACGTATTTCAGTGATAAGGCGAATATCTTCCGTTTCCAGAAGAAAGGGGATTCGCTCATTGCGACGCCCGAGCTTGCGGAAAAGATCACGGCGATCGCGGCGGGGGAAGAGGCATACCGCACGCATGTCGAATCTCCCGCACCTGCAGAATGGAAACTCAACATGCCGGGCGAGCACAATCGCGTGAACGCGGCACTTGCGGCCGCGGCACTTGAGGTGCTTGGTCTGAGCGCCGAAGAGGTCCGTACTGGTCTTGAATCATTCGCTGGCGTGGAAGGCAGGCTCCAGTTCGTCCGCGAATTCGCCGGCGTGAAAATCTATAACGACAACAATGCCACCACGCCACAAGCCACTATTGCGGCTCTTCAGGCGCTTGATGCAGGAAAGAAAAACATCATCCTCATCATGGGCGGGGCAGATAAGGGACTTTCTTTCGACGATCTTCTTGGGCAGGCTGAGAAAAGTTGCAAGGAAGTAGTATTGCTCACCGGAAGCGGCAGCGACCGTGTGTTCGATAAGAAAGCGATGTATCGCTATGACGATCTCGATATGGCAGTTCAGGCGGCCCTCGGGCGCTCGCAAGAAGGTGACGTTCTCCTCTTCAGCCCGGCGTTCGCATCATTCGGTATGTTCAAGAACGAATACGATCGTAACGATCGATTCCTTAAGATCATCAACGCACTATGAGCCCTATCCCGCAGCGTATCTATATGGTCGGTATCGGGGGTATCGGGATGTCGGGTCTCGCACAGCTCTTGGTCGCACGTGGACTCGCGGTTTCCGGCTCCGACCGGGAAGAATCCCCGACTACGATGCTTCTTCAGAAAAAGGGAATCCGGGTCTTCATCGGTCACGATCCATTGTTTGTTCCCACCGATACCGAGCTCCTCATCTACAGCGATGCAGTGCCCGCAGAGAGCCCGGAACGCATGAAGGCGCATGAGCTTGGCATAAAGCAGATCTCTTACTTCGAGATGTTGGGGGAAATCAGCAAGGGTTCTCGGACGATCGCGGTCGCAGGAACGCATGGAAAGACGACGGTGACCGGCATGCTTGCGGCGATCCTTAAGGCTGCGGGCAAAGAGCCGACCGCGATCGTGGGATCCATCGTCCGTGATTTCGATTCGAACTTCCTTCCGGGCCGGAACGATCTTTTCGTCGTCGAGGCATGCGAATACCGCGATCATCTTCTCGAGCTCTCCCCGGAGATTCTCGTCATCACGAATATCGAACTCGATCACACTGATTTCTTCCCGTCGCTCGTTGCACTCCAATCGACCTTCTCGCAAGCAGTGCGGCGTGTCCCCGAGAAGGGGGTGATCATCACCAATACGCACGATCCAAACGTTGCATCGGTCTTGGAGAAGGTGCAGGCGGAGATATTCGATTACACCATAGAGGAAGTACCAAAGCTCGACCTTATCGGGGAATTCAATGCGGCGAATGCGCGGGCTGCGAAGTGCGCTGCGAAGGCGGCGTTTCCTGATATCTCAGACGAGGTGATCGACATCGCACTCAAGGAATTCAAGGGCGCGTGGCGCCGGTTTGAATACAAAGGGGAGACAAAGAACGGCGCGATCGTCTATGACGACTACGCACATCATCCGACTGCAGTCGAGAAAACCATCCAAGCAGCGCGCGAGAAATTCCCGGGTAAGCGCATCGTGGTCGCGTTCCATCCGCATCTCCATAGCCGCACTGAAACCTTCCTGCATGAATTCGCGCAGGCACTCGATAGTGCTGATCGCGCGATCGTGGCCCCGATCTATGAAGCCCGTCACGAGCAGACGCATACGATCTCGAATCACTCAGTCGCTGAAGTCGGTCAGCATGTAGAAGCGATGGATAGTTTCGATGAGATTCGTGAAGCTCTTGCGGCAGAGTCGGCAGGAACACTCATTATCACGATGGGTGCGGGAGATATTTATAAAGTCGCTGAGCAGCTCGTCCACTAACTATGGCGCTCTTCATCCTTGCAACGCCGATAGGGAATCTCGAGGACATCACCTTGCGCGCACTGCGCACACTCAAGGAGGCGGATGTTATTTACGCGGAAGACACGCGGGTGACGGCAAAGCTCTTGGCAAAATACGATATCCAGAAGCCGGTATTCCGTCTTGATGAAGCAAAAGAGGCTATCAAGGCCGCCGAGGTGATTGAGCGCTTGGAGAAGAACGAGAATGTGGTGTACGTATCTGACGCAGGAACACCTGGTATATCCGACCCTGGTGCTCGGCTGGTCCGCATCGTGCGTGAAGCAGGGCATTCGGCAATCGCCATCCCCGGACCATCGGCGCTCACTGCGGCGCTCTCCATCGCGGGGATCTCCGGTCACGAATTCATCTTCCTCGGCTTCCTTCCCCACAAGAAGGGGCGACAGACGGCACTGAAGGCGATTTCGGAAGAGAAGCGCGCGATCATTCTCTATGAATCGCCGCATCGCATACTGAAGCTCTTGGAAGAGCTTGAGATACTCGGCGATCGCCGCATCCTTGTGGCGCGGGAACTCACGAAAATCCATGAAGAAGTGGTCTCCGGCAGCGCCTATGAGCTCCGCATGCGGTTGGAAACTTCGGGGACCGCGCGAGGCGAGTTCGTCGTGATTGTCGACGCAACGGAGTAGGGTATACTTTCCGTCATGACAATCGATGCTTTGATCATGTTCGTGGGTGCGTTTATTGCTACACTGCCATTCCTTGGTTTCCCGATCCGCATGGACAACATCATCATGGTCGTCACGGGCATCATCGTGATCTCGCTCGGCATCATCATCCGTCGCCGCGCAGTTGCAGCTCGTGCACGCGCGAAGCGTGTCCATACGTACGTCGAAAGTGCGCCGCAGGTGCGTGGGGAAGTGCATGAGACGGCCTAGAGGGTCAGGGCGCATAATTGCGCTCGGATTCGTCTGCTTCGTTATCGTCGCGGGCGCTTTTGTTGCGAGCGGCTATGCATCGGGTCTGACCCGAACGATCGCGAATGCCGCATTCGCGGTAACTCCGGGGACGATGGTGTATACCCGTGGCGCAAGCACCACGTCGGAAGCGGAACCGATTCCTGCAGCACCGAAGCCGGTCGTGAAGCATGTCCCGACGCCGGATCCGGTTAAGGCGATCTATATGTCGCAGTGTGTCGTGGGTACCCCGAGTTTCCGCGACTCCTTGGTAAAGCTTGTAGATGAGACCGAGCTTAATGCGATCGTTATCGACATCCGTGATTACACGGGCGGCATCGCGTTTCCGACGGACCACCCGCTTCTCAAGACAATGGTCTCCGATCAGTGCGGCGCGCGTGACATGAAGGCGTTCATCGAACGATTACACGAGAAAGACATCTATGTGATCGGTCGCATCACGACCTTCCAGAATCCGCTCTATACCAAGATGCACCCCGAACAGGCAGTGCAGAGCAAGAAAGGGGGCGTATGGAAGGATCACAAAGGTCTCGCGTTCGTCGATGTGGGTGCAACCGCGTATTGGGAGAGCGTCGTTGCGCTGGCAAAAGAATCGTACGAGATCGGATTCGATGAGATCAATTTCGACTACATCCGCTATCCATCGGACGGCAATATGCTTGATACCGATTTCATCAAGCGCGACGGGAAGACGAAGCAGGAGATGCTCGAGGATTTCTATAAGTATCTTGATACCAATATTCCGCAGGAGATCGTTATCTCCGCCGATCTTTTCGGCATGGTCACGACGAACTATGACGATCTGAATATCGGACAGGTGCTGGAGCGGGCGCTGCCGTATTTCGACTATATCGGCCCTATGGTGTATCCCTCGCATTATCCGAAGGGATTCAATGGCTGGAACGACGTGAATGCGGTGCCGTATGAGCTCATGAAATATGTGATGGCGAGTGCGGTGAAGCGAACCGAAGCCACGACCACCTCGATCCCAAGTATGGCCTATACCCGTATCGGCACCTCGACGCCCGCAGTGTATTCCAAGCCTGCGTATGACAAGAAAAAGATGCGTGCCTGGATCCAGGATTTCGACTATCCCGTTGAATACACGCCGGCCATGGTGGAAGCCCAGCTACGTGCGAATGCTGAATTAGGCCTCCATTCCTACATGGTATGGGATCCCGGTAACAAGTATTCGAGCTTGAAACCGGTACTGAAGCCGCAACAGGATCTGGCAGCTTCTCATTAAAAAGCGCTATACTATCGGGAATGCAACCCATCAGGGATAGTGGGGCTGATGATGAGCGCCGCATCACGTACTTTGCGACGACCCATACCCGCGGCAAGCGGGAGATGTTCGGCATACGTGCGGTAGATCGCGGTAAGCACATGTACGTGATCGGGAAAACCGGTATGGGGAAGTCCACCATGCTCGAGAACATGGCGATCCAGGATATCCAGAACGGGGAAGGTATCGCGTATATCGATCCGCATGGTTCGACGGCGGAGAAACTTTTGGATTTCGTTCCGCATGAACGAATCAAGGATGTGCTCTACTTCGCGCCGTTCGATACCGACTATCCAGTGGGCTTTAATGTCATGGAAGATGTTGGCTACGACAAGCGTCACCTCGTCGTCTCAGGCCTCATGGGTGCCTTCAAGCGCATCTGGGTCGATGCTTGGTCGGCACGTATGGAATACATCCTCCAGAACGTCCTCCTCGCGCTTCTCGAGTATCCCGGCTCCACACTCCTCGATGTGAACCGCATGCTCACGAACAAACCCTTCCGTGCGGCGGTCATCGAAAAGATCACCGACCCCATCGTGAAAGCGTTCTGGACAGAGGAGTTCGCAACCTACACCGATCGCTATACCCAGGAAGCGACGCCAGCGATCCAGAACAAGGTGGGTCAATTCGTAGCGAATCCTTTGATCCGCAATATCGTGGGCCAGCCGAAATCGACATTCAACCTGCGTCAGATGATGGACGAAAAGAAGATTTTCATCGTGAATCTCTCCAAGGGGCGCATGGGTGAATCGAATGCCGCGCTCTTAGGCTCGATGCTCACGGTGAAGATCTATCTCGCGGCGATGTCGCGTGCCGATGAGCCGCCCGCACGCATGGCGAAGCTGCCACGCTGCTATTTCTATGTCGATGAGTTCCAGTCGATGATGAATGAGGCGTTCGCCGACATCCTTTCGGAATCGCGCAAATACAAGCTCGCGCTCACCCTCGCAAACCAGTACATCGAGCAGATGGAGGAGAATGTACGCAATGCGGTCTTCGGCAACGTGGGAACACTCGTCACGTTCCGCGTGGGACCTTTCGATGCGGAGGTCTTGAAGACGGTTTTCGAACCGACGTTCGAAGCGGAGGATCTCGTCGGCCTCGGTCTCGGTCAGATCTACCTCACGCTCATGATCGATGGCGTGGGATCGGCGCCATTCTCAGCCGAGACGGTTCCGCCTATCGAGGCGCCGCATGTTTCGTATCGCGAGGACGTCATTCATCACACGCGCAGCGCACACGCGAAGCACCGTTCGGAAGTCGAGGCCATCATCGGGAAGCGGCAAGAAGAATTTGCGCCGCCTCCGAAAGCACCACCGCGAGAGCGCGATCGATATCCGCGGGAGAACAATTCTGGTGCAAACGGTAATCACCAGCGAGCACCGCAGCCGCGACGAGAAGATCGTCCTCGTGACGAGGCTCCGCGCGAACCGCGACCGCAGCAACCACAGCCAGCGCCCGTGGCAGAACAGCGCTCGGCTCTGCGAGATGCGATCGCATCGGTCCAGAAGAAGCCGGAGGAGGTACCAAGGAGCGACGTTCGTTCGCCAGCAGAAATCATGCGTTCGCGCCTCGCCAAGAAAATGGCACGACATGCGGGCGATGCACCTCCGGAATTCCCGCGCGCACCGCAGGCTCAGCCACAGCCCGTGCGGCCTCCACGAGTTGAATCTGAGGCGCCCCGAACTCCGCGAGCCAAGCGCGATGAAATCGCAACCGAAGACCTCAAGAAGATATTGAGCGGGGACTAGTATGCGTATCATTGCGGCACTCATCCTCATGGTGCCGTGTCTCGCGTCTGCGCAGGTCTCGATAACCGAGATCATGTATGACCTGCACCAAGGTTCGGACAGCGGTCGGGAGTGGATCGAGGTGTATAACAGCGGTACTGCTACCGTTGATCTTACGAAATGGAAGCTCGTGGAGAGCGGGAAGAATCACAAGATCTCGAAAACGAGAGGGGGTCTTGCTGCGGGTACGTATGCAATTATTGCGGACAATCCCACCAAGTTCGCCGTTGATCATCCTGACTACGCAGGCGCGTTGTTCGATAGCGCATTCAGCCTGAGCAATGACGGTGAGATGCTCTTCCTGTATGCGCCGGACGATGTTCTTGCAGACGAAGTCGGATTCACCAAAGAAGACGGAGGTAGCGGGACCGGGGACTCCCTGCAGCGCGTGGATCTTGAAGCGCGCGTCTTCTCTCCGGGGATTCCGACACCGGGAGCATCAATTCCTGAGAGCGGCCTTGCACGAACGCCGCAAGTGTCTAGCGGCTCGGAATCGAAAACGGTCTCGGCGCCGATTTCAGCGACTCCTATACAAGGTGAGCCAGTGAAGCGCAGTGGACTTCAGATCGCCGCAGCAGGAGGTACTGACGTGCCGGCAATCATGTGGTGGGGCGCCGTCGTTCTGATCGCACTCTGGGGAGCGGGAGGGATCGTCTATGCACGGCGCTTGCAGGGAACCGAGTGGGAGATCATTGAAGAAAGCTGAAAAAGGGGCTACTCTGGCGCAATGTCAGAAAAGCTCGCACTGGTGACCGGCGGAGAAGGATTCGTCGGATCGAATCTCGTAAAGCGTCTCGTCTCTGAGGGCTATCGGGTCATCTCCCTGGATAACCACTCGACGGCTCCTGAAGGGAATCGTATCGATGGTGTCGAATACCGTTCGGGGCATACGAAGGATATCGGTGAACTCATCCCTGAGACGCCGGACATCATCTTCCATCTTGCCGAGTACGCGCGTCCGGAGAAGAGCTTCGAGGATATCGCGATGGTATGGGATCTGAATATGGTCGGCACTTTTTCGGTCTTGGAGTTCTGGCGGACCCGCAAGTGCAAGCTGGTGTACGCAGGATCATCGACGAAGTTCGCCGACGGCGGCCTTGGTCGCGACCAGAGTCCGTATGCGTGGACGAAGGCGGCGAATACGGAACTGGTACGCAATTACGGCGCATGGTTCGGCCTGCAGTACGCGATCACGTATTTCTATAACGTATATGGCCCGGGCGAGCGTGCGGGCAGGTACGGCACGGTGATCGAGATCTTCCGTCAGAAGAAAGAAAAAGGAGAGCCGCTGCAGGTCACATCTCCGGGAACGCAGCGTCGCAATTTCACGCATATCGATGATATCGTCGATGGGCTTCTCTTGGTCGGCGAAAAAGGTGAGGGAGATGAGTACGGTTTAGGCAATGAGAAAGATTATTCGATCCTGGAGATTGCCGAACTTTTCGGTGGTCCCGTCGAGATGAAGCCGGAAGTTCCGGGGAATCGCATGAAGGGGATTGTCGACACCGCAAAGACCAGTGAGCTTGGTTGGAAGGCTACGCGTTCGGTAGAGGAGTACATCCGCTCGGTTATTACATGAAGAAGATCCTCATTTTCTCGCTTGCGTACTTTCCGAGACATATCGGCGGCGCGGAGATCGCCATCAAGGAGATCACTGATCGTATCAAACCATCGGATATCGAATTCCATCTGATTACGCAGCGCTTCGATGAATCACTCCCGCTCGAGGAGCGCATCGGTACCGTGCAGGTCTATCGCATCGGGAACGGCGCATCGTATCTCGCCAAGATTTTATTCGTGCTGCGCGCTGCTGCGCTCGGCGCGAAGCTGCATCGCACACATCATTTCGATACTGCCTGGGCGATGATGAGCTACATGGTGTTTCCTGTGCTGCTTATGCGCCTGTGGGGAATCCGTCTGCCGTATGTCCTCACGCTGCAGGAAGGAGACCCGTTCGAGCATGTCTTCGGGCGCTGGCATATCCGACTCCTTATGCCGCTTCTGAAAAAAGGTTTTCGCGAGGCGAGTGTGGTACAGACGATCTCGACCTTCCTTGCCCAATGGGCCCGTTCCGCGGGATTCCGCGGGCCGCTCTATGTCGTGCCAAACGGTGTCGATACGGCACACTTTTCCCAGGAACATCCTCAGTCGGTGATCGATGAAATCAAGGATTCTCTCGGCAAGCGAATGGGCGATGTGTTCCTTATCACTACGTCGCGTCTCGTCCATAAGAATGCGATCGATGACGTGATCCGTGCACTTACGAAGCTCCCGGCGAATGTTCGATTCATGGTGCTCGGGACCGGTAATGATGAGACGATGCTTCGCGCTCTCGCGAAGAAAGAAGGTGTCGTTGATCGTGTCGAATTCCTCGGACAGATCTCGCATGCAGAAATGCCCAAATATTTGAAGGCAAGCGATATCTTCATCCGCCCCAGCCGCTCGGAAGGTATGGGGAATTCGTTCGTTGAAGCGATGGCCGCAGGTTTACCGGTTATCGCGACCCAGGAAGGGGGACTTGCGGATTTCCTCTTCGATGCGAAGCGTAATCCCGATCAGCCGGTCACGGGATGGGCGGTCGATAAGGATTCGCCGGACCAAATCGTGGCGGCGGTCGAGAATATCATGCGGAGCCCGGAAAAAGTCCGCGCAATCGTCGCAACCGCGCGCCAGATGGTTCATGAGCGGTTCGACTGGTCATTGGTCGCAAAGGATATGCGCGAAAAGGTCTTCGCCGAAGCGCTTGAGATATCCCCGGTTGCGCATTCGGATGAGCGGGTATAGGGTAATGGCAGTCACTCGGCGGGTAGCCGCTGGGTGCAACTTGAGAAGGGACTTCGAAATGCAGATGCAGACCATGATGCTTGGTGCCATCTCAACCTCGGAGGGTAAAGAACTTCTTGAATTTCAATATCACTGCGCCCGGCCCAATCCATAATTGGTCCTGACGCAGGCGCTCACTGTGGTGAGCGTAGACATGTAGTTGAGGGCGCGCCTGGCGCGCCTTCTTCTTTTTCTATACAGTTTGGCGATGCAATCCCCCAAGCGTGTGGCCGTGGTCGGCGGCGGTATTTTCGGTTCGACTGCGGCGATTCATGCAGCGCGCGCTGGGCACGAGGTACATCTCTTCGAGGAGAAACCCGCACTTCTGCAAGCGGCCTCCGGCATCAATCAGTATCGTCTCCATCGTGGCTATCACTATCCACGCAGCTCGGATACCGCGCGATCAGCGCGTGATTCCGAATCCTCATTCCGTAGTGAGTATGGGAAATCGGTGATCGGTGGAGGACGGAATATCTATGCCATCGCTCGGGAAGACACGTTTGTTGATGCGCGGGCGTTCCTCGAATTCTGCCGCGCACATGATCTTGCGTATACCGAATTGCCGATCGATCAGTACTGCGATCCGGAGAATATCGATCTCGTGATTGAGGTCGAGGAATCGTGGATGGATCCCCACACGCTTCGCGAAGATATTACAGAGAAGCTGCGAGAGGTTGGCGTGAGTGTGCATCTCGGCTCCCGAGCAACACATGAAATGCTTGATTCATTCGAGACCATCATCATCGCGACGTACGCGCACCTCAATGAACTCATTCCTGGCGAGCACCATCGCGAGTATCAGTTCGAGGTGTGCGAGAAGCCGGTAGTACGCGTACCGGGATTCGCCGACTTGGGTATCGTCGTCATGGATGGTCCTTTCATGTGTGTCGATCCGTGGGGGAAGAGCGGTCTGCATGTGATGGGGAACGTCGTGCATGCGATCCATGCAACGAATACCGGGAAAACGCCGGTTATTCCCGAGGCGATCCTCCCGCTCCTCAACAACGGCCTGATCGAGAATCCGCCACTCTCCAATTTTGAAGCATTTATCGAGACGGGCAGGCGTTATATACCCGGACTCAGGCATGCGGAGCATGTCGGTTCGCTCTTTACGATACGTACCGTCCTTCCGCGGATGGATGCAACGGATGCGCGCCCGACGATCGTGTCCAAGCTTTCCGATCGTCACATCCGCATCTTCTCGGGGAAGATCGGGAATTGCGTCGAAGCGGCAAAAGAAGCGGTTAGGCTTATCTGAGAAGTTCGTGGATTTCGAGGATGCGTGCGCCGAAATCGCCGGCGGTAACAGGCGTGGGGCCGCCGTGTACGGCGTGTAAGAACGCACGGATTTCTCGCGTGAGCGGTTCTTCTTCTGAGTGAAAAACAGGTTCATCGTTACGAGTAAGCTCAGCACCATTCCAAACGAGAGTATCACCATTCGCGAGCGATGCGGTGATGGTATGCGAGCGTTCCTCTGAAAGGCGGTCGATGCGCGAGACGAATTTGCAATCGGGATACGAAAGAGTTGCTTCAATGCGATCGCACGCGGTCTCGCCGGATTCGCGGTGCGTAATTACGCCGGATTGCGGCATGCCGAAAAGGTCGTAGCCCAGTGCGAGGTGATGGGTGAGGAGATTGGATTCGATGGATTCGGTGAAGGTGCCGTGTTTTTTCCAGACACATTCGATGCGGAGTGGTTTCTCCTCTTTCAGGATTCGTTTCAATTCCTGATAGACCGGATGGTAGAGAAAGATATAACCCGTCATGAGTATAAGGTTTTTCTCCTTCGCGAGGTGGGCGAGTGCATATGCTTCTTCAGAACTCCCCGCGAGAGTCTTCTCACAAAATACGTGCTTGCCGGCCTCAAGAGCACGGCGGGTCATCTCACCATGCGTGGCGATGGGGGTGGTGATTGCGACGGCGCTGATGGAGGTGTCTGCAAGGATCTCCTCGACGGTCTGATGTTTCGCCTCGAAAAAGGTGGGGGAACTCTCTTTGGTTGCGAAGCTGACGAAGTCCGACTGTGTATGGAGTTCGCGGGCGACGTTTGTGCCCCAGCGGCCGGCCCCGATAAGTGCTGTCTTGATTGGGTGCGTCACCGGTATACTATGCGTGACACCTCTATCGAAGGCAATATGAAAATCCTCCTCACGACTGGCATCTTTTTCCCGGACGTCGGCGGCCCGGCGACGCATGTCCAGAAGATCGCTGAACACTTCCATTCGCTCGGCTGGCAGGTGAGCGTCGTTGCGTTCGGCGATCATACAGGAGACGAGAAATATCGTGTATTGCGTGCGAGCAGGAAGTACGGGAAGCTCGTGTCATGGGCGCTCTATGCGCTCGCGATCGCGCGAGAATCCCTCCGACATGATGTGATCTACGCATTCGATCTCACGACCGCAGGCGTACCGTCGGCGTTCTTTGCGCGTCTGTTGCGAAAGCGATTCTTGTTGCGCATCGGAGGTGATCCTATCTGGGAGCGAGTTGTCGAACATGGTGAGCGGTTTGTGCCGATGCGGGCGTACTACGAGCAGGGACTTTTTAAAGTAGATCGACCGCGCCTCTTTCGCACGATTCGACGTGTGGTGCAGTCTGCGGAGACTATCGTGACCTACAACGAATTTCTCAAAGAGATCTATGTGACGCACTACGGTGTTCCAGCGGATCGCGTGCGCATCATCAGAAATCCCTTCCCGACGCGTACAGTATTTTCGCGAGAATCAGGCACCTTCACCTTTCTCTTCGCCGGCCGTTTCGTCTCGTACAAGAATCTGCCTGTGGTGCTTCAGGCATTTACAAAAGTCAGCGGGAAACATCCCGAGGCTCGGTTGGTGCTCATCGGTGACGGACCGGATCGTGAACTCATTGCAAAGGAGGCGGCATCTCTCGGAGAGCGAATCGAGATCCTACCGAAGATGGATCAGCAATCGCTCTTTGCACGCATCGATGCATCATCCGTTGCGCTTGCTCCGGCGCTCTCCGAATTCAATCCGAATTTCATCCTTGAGAGTCTGGCGCATGGAAAACCCGCCATCATCAGCCGCGACAACGGGCTTTCGGTACAGCTTCCGGGGTATCTTCAGTTCGATCCGCTTAATGCCGACTCCATGCAGGCGGTAATGGAGTCGCTCTTCGATACCGAAACCTATGAGAAGGCGTTGCGCGATGTGGCTGCGCTACCGACTGACCAGACGTGGGAGAAAGTCGCCGAGGAGCATGCGCATATTGCGCAGGGTGGGGGAAACGTGGTGTGATTTGATACCCTCGGCAAACCCCGCTAGAATGCGCCAATGCGGGTATTGGTACTCTCTACCGACCGGAATGCCTTTGAAGAATCAAGCGCCGTTACGCGGCGTTTGCGCATGCAGGCGCGCACCGTCGAGCGCATGGACGTGTTGGTCCCTCATGGGCCCCGTCAGGTCATCCAGATCGCCGGGAACGCCTCGGTTCGCGGCTTCGGTTTAGGTCGCGTTTTGGGGGCATTTCGGGCCATTGCCGCGGGCTCTCGGGTGCAGCGTCCGGATGTCGTCTCGGCGCAGGACCCCTTCTTCACGGGACTTATCGCTTGGGTCATCGCACGCCTGCGCGGGAGCCGGTTGCATGTCCAGATACATACCGATCTCTTTGATGCGCAGTTTGCCGGACATTCGTTTGGCAGCCGCCTGAAGGTTCTTCTGGCGCGATTCGTCCTGGCTCGTGCGGACGCGGTGCGCGCGGTCTCGAACCGTATCGCCCAGTCACTCGTTGAGCGCGGTTTCAATGCGCCGTCGGTTCTCCCGGTTTTCATTGATCTCGAGGCACTGCATAAAGCGGAAGCGATCAATCGTCGCGAACGCTATCCTGATTTTACGAAAGTAGTTTTGGTGGTTTCGCGGCTTGAGTCAGAAAAGAATGTCGCCGGCGCAATCCGTGCATTCGCGGAAATCGCGAACGCGGATTCCGGTGCGGGCCTCGTCATTGTCGGCAGTGGCAGCGAGCGCGCCTCACTTGAACATCTTGTTAAAGAGCTTGGTATCGAGAAGAAGGTGGTATTCGAAGGTGCGCAAGATCCGTTTCCGTTCTACAAAGCGGCCGATCTCCTCATGCTCACGTCGCACTATGAGGGATACGGACTCGTGGTGGTTGAAGCACTCGCGGCAGGATGTCCGGTCGTCTCGTACGATGTCGGATTCGCGAAAGAGGCGGGCGCCGTCATTGCGTCGCCGGAAGAGCTTCCGCGTGTCGCGATCGCGATGCTTTCGGAAGGGAAGCGGAGCAAACTGATGCTCGATCTTCCGAACGAAGCGGAGTATCGCGATATGTGGTATTCGGACATCTCATCGTCGGGGAAAGTAGAGCGACGTCAGGGTGGCCAGAAGCCGTCTTCGGAACTCGTCATCGGCTACGTGGGGCAGGGATTCATTGGGAAGAATTACGCGGATGAATTCGAGAGTCGCGGATTTACCGTGGTGCGCTATGCGCTTGAAGAGCCGTATCGTGCGAACAAAGAGAACATCAAGGAGTGCGACATCGTCTTCATTGCGGTGCCGACGCCGACGACACCTGAGGGCTTCAGCGATGCGATCGTCCGGGACGCTGTGTCGCTCGTCGGCGATGGGAAGATCGCGATCATCAAATCGACGATGCTGCCGGGAATGACCAATACGATCCAAGCAGCGTATCCCACCAAGATCGTGATGCATTCGCCGGAATTCCTGCGCGAGGCGACGGCTGCATATGATGCCGGACATCCGGATCGGAACATCATCGGTATCTGCGCCGATACGCCGGAGAATCGTGCGGCGGCTCAGAAGGTGCTCTCGGTACTTCCGCCTGCACCGTTCGAGCTCATCTGCTCCGCTGTTGAAGCTGAGATCATCAAATACGCCGGCAACAATTGGCTCTATCTCAAGGTCGTCTACATGAACATGCTGTATGACCTCACGCAGAAGCTCGGCGGCAAGTACGACGCGGTGCGTGATGCCTTCGCCGCTGATCCACGCATGGGACGTTCTCACTTGGATCCGGTACACCAGAGCGGACACGGCGGTCCTGCGGGGCGCGGTGCGGGTGGGCACTGCTTCATCAAGGACTATGCGGCGTTCCGACATTTGTATGAACAGATGTTCCCTGAGGATCGTGCAGGCATCGAAGCACTGAAGGGAATGGAAGAGAAGAACAAGAAGCTGCTTCGCGATTCCGGGAAAGACCTCGATCTCCTGGACGGAGTGTACGGGAAATAAGCTATGCGACTTCTTGTCGTGACACAGGTGGTCGATCGGAACGATTCGTTCCTCGGTTTTTTCCATCGCTGGCTCGAGGAACTCGCGACTCACTACGAACACATTCATGTCATCTGCCTCAAAGAAGGCGAGCATGCGCTGCCTGAGAACGTTACAGTGCACTCGTTAGGCAAAGAAGGCGGAGAGTCCCGATGGAAGTACCTCACCAATTTTTTCCGATATGTATGGCAGCTGAGTCATGAATACGATGCGGTCTTCGTGCACATGAATCAGGAGTATGTGCTTCTTGCCGGCTGGCTCTGGAAGCTGATGGGGAAGTGCATCTATCTGTGGCGTAATCACTATGCAGGCGGATTCCTTACGGATGTTGCAGCGATGTTCGCTACCAAAGTGTTCTGCACATCAGAACATTCATATACGAGGAAGTACCGTAAGACCGTGGTCATGCCGGTCGGCATCGACACGACGCACTTCACGCCGCACGGCGAGAGGGTGCCGCATTCGATCCTCTCGCTCGGACGCATCGCGCCATCAAAGAATATCGAGGTGATACTGCAGGCACTGAGGACCCTAAAGGATCAGGGTGCAGAATTCACTGCGTCGATCTATGGGGATTCATTGCCGCAGGATCGTGCGTATCACGACAGCCTGCGTGCGTATGTCGCTGATCAGGGCCTCAAGAGTCGTGTGCGTTTTTGTCCGGGAGTTCCGAATACCGAAACGCCGAAAATATTTGCCGCATATCAAATTTTTGTAAATGCGAGTGCGAGCGGCATGTTCGATAAGACGATCTTCGAAGCGGGAGCGTGCGGCGCGCTCTCGCTTGCGTCTAGTAAGGACTACGCACAGGATGCAGATCCACGACTCGTCTTTCGCGAGAAGGACGCGCAGGATCTTGCACAGAAGCTTGCTGTGATCCTCTCGCTCGATGCACCGACCCTGAGCTCTCTCCAGCGTGCATCGGAGAAGAACATTGCAGCGCATAGTCTTTCAGCTCTCGTCAATCGGGTGGTATCAGAAATCTGTGTATCATAAATTCACATGCGCTTCCTGTATTTCGGTATCTACGATCCTGACTTCTCGCGCAATCGGATCTACATGCGCGCACTCCGCGCTGCGGGTCACGAGATTGTGGAATGTCGCGATACTTCTCCGGGGCCGATGAAATACGCGCGCCTCGCATGGCGGCTACTCTCTCTTCGTGGGACATATGACGCGCTCATCGTCGGGTATCCAGGGCATGTGACCGTGCCGATCGCGCGATTATTTTCGCGTGCGCCGGTCATTGTCGATTTTCTTGGCTCGTTCTCTGATGCGCTTGCACATTCGCATGGTGCGTCGCGATTTAAAAAATGGATCTTTACGATCGTGGACTGGCTCGCTATCTGGTGTGCGGACCGTGTTCTTGTCGAGAGTGAGGCGCAGAAGAACTACCTCATTAGTCGTTTCGGTCGTGCAAAGTCATATGCGGTGATCTATACGGGCGTCGACGAATCGGTCTTCTTCAAAGAAAAAGGAAAGGAGCAGAATCAGAAATTCGCGGTGCTTTTCCGTGGACGACTCACGCCCGAATCAGGGATTATGCATATCCTTGAGGCGGCGCACCTGCTGCAATCTCAGAGTGATATTGAATTCCGTATTGTCGGATATGGGCACTTACTCAAGCACGTAGAGCAGGTGATTCACGAGCAGAATCTGACGAATGTACAGCTCATCTCTACACATCTCTCCTTCGACGAGATGCGAGGGTATATTTCTGATGCAGACGTAAGTCTCGGTCAGTTCGAAAATAACCCGCGACTCGATCGTACTATCCCGCATAAGGCATTCGAATCGGCGGTCATGGGCATCCCGTACATAACCGGGTATTCTGATGCGGTACGCGAGATTTTCAGTGGCGCAGCATTTTGTATGCTTGAGAAGGCGAATCCTCGTGCGATTGCCGACGCCATCATCGCGCTCAAAAATGATCCCGAAAAAAGGAGACAGCTGGCGGTGAATGCCCGCAGCGAGTACGAGAAACACGCCTCGCAATCAGCGATTATGCGAAAAATCATGACTAGTATTCCTTCTCTGCACCATCGTGCGATGTATCTCTTACCACTTCTCCTTGGCGTATTTGCGCTGATCCGTCTGCTGGGGCTTGATCTTCCGTACCATCAAGATGAATGGAAAAACGCGCAAATGGTGCGCGTAGGTATCGAGGGCGGGCTCTCAGCGCACCCACCGCTCATGGAATTGATCTACGTCTGGAGCGGGGCGATTTTCGGAGCGGATAATCTGCGTCTCATGCCGTTGATATTCGGCGTGCTCTCGGCGTGGCTTCTCTATATCGTGATGCGACGCCGCGTAAGTGCTTCAGCAGCGGCGTGGGCAACCGGACTGTATGCGATATCCATGTATGGCGTCTTGGCGTCCCTCATGCTGGATATGGACGGTACGATACTGCCTGCCTTCTTTTTAGCGGCTGTGTATGCCTATGGCCGCTTTTTTGATGCCGAGACGACTCGCGGCAAACTAGGCTGGCTTGGCGCGCTCTTCGGCGCGGTGGCACTTGGCTTTATGACGAAGCTTAGCTTTGTACTCGTGCCGGCCGCCATCCTTCTGGATTATCTCTGGCACATGCGGAATCGATTTACGGCGCGGTTCGTTGCGAGCGCGGCCGGACTTTTTGTTCTCGGGGCTGGTGTTTTGGCGGTGGCACTCATTCTTGCGGACAAGCTCATGCCGGCGTTCGATATCGGCCCGACTATCTCACATGCGACGTCCTACATCCGTTTTGAAGGAAGGGGATATATGCAGATCGTCATCCAGGCAGTGAAGGCACTGTTCTACCTCTCGCCGCTTCTCATTCTCCTTCCGTTTCTTGCGACGAAAGAGCAGCTGCAGAAAAACAGCATCTTCATTATCTATGGTCTTCTCGGATCCCTCTTCTATTTCATTCTGTTTGATTTCTCGCAGGGAGCTTTGGATAAATACCTCATGTACACGATCGTGCCGCTTGTTGCTCTTTCAGGAACGGTGCTTGCCGCGGTATTCACGAATCGTCCTGAAGCCAGCCGGCGAACCGGCTTCCTTGTGGGGGTGGGGCTCAGTATCGTACTTATTGCCCTCGCACTTCTGCCACACACGGTGATACCGCTCTATCCAAAGACGGCGTGGCCTTCAGCGGTTGTATCGGGGCACTGGAATATCCTCATGCCGTTTACTGGCGGCAACGGCCCCCTCGGCTTCTACATGTCATTTCTTTTCATGGCGGTAGCGTTTCTGGTATCAGCGCTTCTCGTGCTTATGGCGAGAATCTCGTCGCCATTCCGATCGAGTGCGGTCACGGCACTGGTCGTCATCGGTGTCTCGTATAACCTTCTCTTCATCCAAGAATACTTTTGGGGCGGTATGTATGGCAGTTCCGCGGACGTTCTTGCTGAAAGCGTAGCATTCATCGCTCAGTCGGATGCGCCGAGCATTATTACGCATGCCGATGCTGGTGCCTATGAACTGAATACGATCGGGAAATATGCGGGCCGATTCTATGCGGTACCTTCATATGTGACAGAGCATCGTGAGCGATTCGCACAGCATGATGGATGGTACCTCGTCGTCGATGTGCCACTCTTGAACGAAGGCGGGTTCTATCGCTCTTTCTTCAACACCTGCACGCCGCTTTTCGAGACGCACTCTGGCGTCATCAAGGGGTACGTGTATGATTGTGCCGACAGCGATCCGTACGCGATACCGTAATCTATGCATCTCCACCCGGCAGCACGCGAATATTTCAATCAGCATGCACATCAGCGCCTGAAGTGGCGCCGGAAGAACCGTTTCTATCACGAACATATCGAGTCGTTCATCGCGTTCCTCGTGCCGAAAGGGAGCTCGGTACTGCATGTCGGCGCCGACTCTCCATCCTTATTACAGCGCGTGCAGCCGTCGCGCGGGCTTGGTATCCATGTGAGCGAGGCGCTCATCGAGCATATCCGCACATATGATCAGGGAGAGCTCGCCTTCGAGACGAAGGAGCTTTCAGCAGTAGAGGGCGAATTCGACTACGTGGTCATTTCCGACCTCCTCGGGCATGTCGAAGATATCCAGATGCTTTTCCGTGAAGCGAATGAGCACATATCGTGGCACGGAAGGATTATCGTGACGCAGCATAGTGCGTTCTGGGGACCAATCCTTCGCCTCGCCTCGCTCCTCGGCTTGCGTATGCCGTCTCGACTCGAGAATTGGGTGTCGCGTGCGGACATCGAGAACTTCGCGCGCCTTGAAGGATTGGAGGCGGTGCGCAGTGGCAGCCGCATGCTGATTCCGAAATACATTCCACTCGTCAGCTGGTTTTTTAATACGTACGTTGCGAACATATTTCCGTTCTCGCACCTCGGCCTCTATCACTACGTGGTTCTGCGCAAACAGGATTCCCGCACGCCGCTCACGAATCCATCGCTTTCTATCGTGGTCCCGGCGCGCAACGAAGCGGGGATGATCGAGCGTATCGCGACTGAATTGCCGCAGCTCGGTGCGTTTACGGAGATTATCTTCGTCGAGGGCAATTCGAAGGACAACACGTGGGAAGAGATACAGCGCATCGCGGGGAAGTATGGGAATGAGAAGCGGATCGTCATCGCGCAGCAAGACGGGAAAGGGAAGGGGGATGCCGTACGCAAAGGATTCGATATGGCGACGGGGGATATCCTCACGATTTACGATGCAGACATGACAGTCCCGGCACCGGATGTCGAGAAGTTCTATCGCGCGCTCGTCGAAGGGCGTGGCGATTTCATCAATGGTTCGCGCTTAGTGTATCCGCTCGAGAAAGAGTCGATGCGCTTCCTGAATCTTCTGGGTAACAAATTCTTCAGTCTCGCGTTCAGCTGGCTGCTTAATTCACGGCTCAAGGACACGCTCTGCGGGACCAAGATGCTCTGGCGGGAGGACTATGAGCACATCAAGGCAGGAAGGGCGTTTTTCGGCGACTTCGACCCATTTGGCGATTTCGATCTCCTTTTCGGTGCGTCCAAACTTAATTGCAAAATCATCGATCTCCCGATCCGCTATAAGGAGCGAGTCTATGGCGAGACCAACATCCGTCGCTGGAGCCACGGCTGGCTGCTCCTCAAAATGACAGTCTTCGCGATGCGGAAGGTGAAATTTGTATAGATATGGCAACAGATCCTATCCTTTCGATTGTGCTTCCTACCTACCGGGAAAAAGAAAATCTTGCGATATTCGTTCCACAGATCGAGCGTGAGTTTCAGGATGTACCTATTGAAGTCATTATCGTAGACGATAATTCAAAAGATGGCACGCGTGAGCTGGTTTCGCAATTAAACAATACATATGGGAATGTGGTACTCATCGAAAGATCAGGCCTCTTGGGTATTGGTTCGGCGTTGCGAGACGGATATAACGCTGCACGGGGGGAATATATCCTATCCTCAGATGCTGATCTTTCATTCATTGCATCTGACATGCGAACTCTTTTCAATAGGGCGAAAGGAGGGGTGGACATGGTTTTGGGTTACAAGATCCCGAGGACAATACCCGGAGGTGAGATTCGCAGACGGATGATAACCCAGGAAATGATGCTGCCGATCGGCCGGGTCTGTAACTGGATCGTTCGCATCATAAGCCGCGTCGGCGGACATCGTGAATACAATACGAATTTTCGTATCCTGCGCACTTCTACCTGGAAGAAACTCCATACGATCGAGGACAAGAATTTCTTCCTCTTCGAGACGATATTCCGGGCCACCAGAAGTGGCGCCCGGATTGTTGAAGTTCCCGTAACGTTCCATCCGCGCAAATACGGCGAATCGAAACTAAATTTCCTGCAACAGGCGCCGAAGTATTTCCTGAACCTGTTGCGCCTGGTGATTTTCAATAGAACTTCTTGACGCATCAGGTACCTCACGTACACTGACCGCATGAAAATCGAGATCCTCAAGCCCTCCTGTAACCTTGAGACCGTGCGAGACGGGAGAGGCGGCATTTTTACGTGGCTTCCTGAAGACCCATTGGTGGAATTCAATATGCTCTATTTCCAACCAGGGAAGACGCGAGGGCATCATTTCCATCCGGAATTCAATGAGTATTTTCTGGTCGTGGAAGGGTCGGGAGTCATGGTCACGAAGGATTCGGAAGATGCACCAGAAGAGCAGATACATATGAGTCGTGGTTCGTGTGTCCGGACACCGAAGGGGGTCTCGCATGCGTTCTATGCGATTACTGCCGTGACGGCGATCGCTATGCTTTCTAAACGGTGGGATGATTGCGACCCCCCGATCATTCGTATCGATCACCTCAAAGGAGAAGGTGAGGCACGTGAATAGCCATGGCGTCTATTGCAGTAGTCGGCGCGCAGGGCTATGTCGGCAGGGCCTTAGTCATGGCGCTCAAATCTTCTGCGTACGAGGTGACGCCGGTCACGCGGGATACGTATACGGATAGTATGCATGGATCGTATGACGTTCTTATAAACGCTGCGATGCCCAGTGCTCGTTTCAAAGCAAAGGAAGATCCAGAGTGGGATTTCCGGGAGACTGTTGCAAAGACCGCGGATCTCCTCTATCGATGGAAGTTTGGTAAATTCGTCCAGATCAGCACCATCTCTGCCCGCTCCCAACTCGATACGATGTATGGACGCCACAAGGCGGCAGCGGAGTCATTGTGTAGCGCGAAAGACAACCTCATAGTACGTCTCGGGGCAATGTACAGCGAAGATTTGCAAAAAGGGGTTTTGGTCGACATGGTCTCCGGCAGACCTGTGTTCGTCGACGGGGAAAGTAGGTATTGTTTCGCGTCTCGTGACTTCGTTGCTTCATGGATTGTATCTAATCTTGATCGCACGGGAATTGTCGAGGTCGGCGGGAGGGAGGCGGTTGCTCTCAAGGATATCGCTGCACATCTCGGCACGAACATCTTGTTTCAAGGCGTTGTCGATCATCAGGAGATATCGGAACCCCATGACGATTTCCCCTATGCTCGCGAGGTATTCACCTTTCTTGATAATTGGAAGCCGAAGCTCTAGAATCAGATTACGAAACATGACTTCATCTAACGCTCCTCGTATTGATCGGTGCCGTGTTTGCGGCAATACCGAGATTATTCCGTGCATCGACATCGGCGAGCAGTATCTTTCCTCTGTCTTTCCGGAGAACCTTGAATATCGTCGCGATGCGGTGAAGTATCCACTGGATATGGTCATGTGTAAGAAGAAGGAAGATGGGAGCACGTGCGGACTGGTGCAGCTCGGTCATCGCCTCGATCTGACCGCGATGTATGACGCCTACCCCTATACCAGCAGTACCAATTCCTCTATGGCCCGCATTCTCGAAGACGTAGCGGCAAGTGCAAAAACTTTGAACGCACTTAAGGAGGGTGATGTTGTACTCGATATTGGAGGGAACGATGGGACGCTGCTCTCGTTCTTCCGCGAAGATCCTGTGCGTCTCATTACGATTGACCCCGCGAAGAACGTCACCCCAATGTTTTCGTCAGAGCGATACACAGTGGTACGTGATTTTTTCAACAAGGCAGCGTTTGACGCTGTCTCTGCGCAGAAGGCGAAACTGGTATTCAGCATCGCGATGTTCTATCACCTCGACGACCCGATCAGCCTCGCACGAGACGTCGCGGCATGTCTTGATGACGACGGAGTGTGGATCATTCAAATGGCGTATCTTCCTGCGATGATCAGGACGAACATGTACGACAATATTGTCCATGAACATGCGGGATACTACGCGACAAATCATATGACCTGGCTGCTGGACCAGGTGGGTTTGGAAGTATTCGATGTCACCGAGAATGATGTGTATGGAGGAAGTTTCAGGGTCTTCGTCAAGAAGAAGGGTTGTGCCGCGTATCCTACGACCGAGCGTCTGAATGCTAATCTTCGTCAAGAGATCGCCGACGGCCTTTTCGAGGAGGAGACCTATCACGCGTTCATGCGCCGCATCGAGAAGACTCGGGATGATCTTCGACAGTTATGCAACCAGATAAAGGCAGAGGGAAAGAGTATCTGGGTATACGGCGCTTCGACGAAAGGAAATACCATCCTTCAATACTGCGGCATAGGAGGCGAGACTATCACCGCAGCGGCGGATTCTAATCCCTTCAAGCATTGGAAGTACATCATTGGATCGGATATCCGCATTACTACTGAAGAAGAGATGCGCGAAGCGAAGCCAGACTACCTTATTGCACTTCCGTACAGTTTCGTTGATGGCTTTATGAAGCGTGAATCAGCACTGGTTTCGCAGGGGACGAAATTCATCGTCCCGCTTCCTGATGTAAAGGTCATCGGGAACTGATATTCTCCGATTTCTTTTCGTAGAGAATGTACTTATCGAATCTGTCCACTTGGGTGTATAGACCGGTAAGGCGCTCAGTTTCTTCGAATTTCTGATCAACTAGTACGAAATCAGGAGTACCGGAGAATAGTAGTGCCAGGTTTTTCTCGCCGCGGATGACGTTGTCGCCGTATCTGAGATATTGGTAATACTCGGAGGATTCAAAGAAGATCACTGCTTCCGGAACATTATAGAAAAAAACACTTTTTCCCTCGGGAATATTCCGCAAATGTTCAGTAAGTTCCGCTGAGCGAGTACTATTGCGGTATTCAGAGATCCACGAGTTAAAGACGGTTTGATGCGCTTGGAACAGTATCAGGGCAGCGATACATACTCCGCTTCCCACACGAGTGATGGTCCGACGTTGTGGCGGGGTTGAAATGGTTGCGAGTGCGAGAGGAAGGAATACGAGCGCGAGGACTTCTGCAGGAAAGAAGTAGCGATAGAATCCGCGACTCATGAGGTAGAGGCCTAGGTTTACCATAGCGAACGTCACGGCAAAAAACTCGATTGACTCGACTCTAATTCCGCGCTTCCAGCGAGCCATGAGTGAGAGTATCCATATGCCGAGCAGACCGAGGAAATACATCGGCTGCAATTCTGTGAAGAATTGCACGAAGATCAGGGGAAGTCGTTGAAACGGGGTGGAGCCATCGGCGTTGGCGGCGAATAAAATCTCCCTGAGAGCATGGACGTCACCGCCGAGATGAATCACAAACCAGGCGCATACGACCGCGAGAGCGCCGAGTGCGTAGGCGCACGCCGCATTGAAGGATAGGGATTTGCGTCGAATGAGAAAAATAAGAAACGCTGACGGAGCAATAATGAGGAGGTAGATTGGTTTTGTGGCCATTGAGAGTCCGGCAAGGATGCCGGCGCCAACCCAGACAGGTACGCGCCCTGATCGTTCGGCGCGTATAAATGCAAGCAGTGATGCTGCGAAAAACATGAGTCCCGGCACTTCGCCGAGTACGTTTTTCCCGTGACCGTAGAGAGGCGCGAATGTAACAAGAAGTAGCAGGGAGAGAATGGGTGTCGTATACCCGCGCTCGGGAGCAATGCTTCGAACCAATGCAAATATGCACCATCCGAGGAGAATAATGAACGCAACCATAACGCATCGTGCGATCAAAAGATCTGTGCCGAAGAGCGCGAACGACAGCGCGATCGGATAGATGACCGGAATACTGGTGGTCAAGAAGTCGGTCGATATGAATTCCCCCGGGGCAATCTGTATTCCGTACACGTCGTGGTCTATGAGATTCTGTGACACTTGTACGATCGATCCCTCGTCCAACCATGTTGGTGGATTCTCCTGTAATCGATAGAAGGAAAGTAGTAACAGTGCCACAACCGCTCCCGCTATCATAAGTAGGTGGATTAGTTTGAGCGGTTCAACATCAGACTTTGCTGTTCGAGACTTGAAAACGAGGTGCTTGTAGCTGAAGAAATTAATGATCGCTATGCAGATTCCGCTGACGAGCTGCCCGATCAGGTAGTGGATATTCGCATGTTCGACAAGGGTGTAGATAATTGTCGTGTTCAATATAAGCGTCAGGATCATCACCAAGAGATACAGCGTTGCTTGTATGTGTAGATGAGTGCGCGAGTTCTCAGCAAACGTCCAGAATTTTTGAAGAGAGAAGCTGACGAAGAACGAGACCGCGAACGCCGCAATAGAGGAATAGAGGTACCAGATATCAAAGAAATGTGTGAGAACAAACAGCGTTCCGAGATTAACAGCGGTCGCAAGACCTCCTGACAGGATAAATCTTACCAACCGCACAGTGGCGGGATGCGAAGTATCCAGCTCTCGATAGAGGGTTACGGCAGAGAGTAGTATTTCTCGAGCTGACATATGATTCACGGCGGAAAGTTTTTGGCGCAGTGTAGCATGAAAGCTCTTGCTGGACGGGTTAGGCAAGTAGTGCTCTAATGGCGAATTATGGTGCTTGTCATCCGGCCGCGAAGGAAATTTTCATGGATGGATCTGAGAGAGCTCTGGCAGGGAAGGGAATTGCTGCTTTTTTTTACGTGGCGCGACCTCAAGATCCGGTACAAACAGACTTTCATCGGCGTCGGATGGGCCATATTCCAGCCGCTCTCGACGATGTTGATTTTCACGGTCTTGTTCGGCAAGTTTGCCAAGATCCCTTCCGACAATATCCCATATCCCGTATTCGTCTTCACGGGCCTACTGTTCTGGCAGCTCTTTTCTGCTTCGCTTCTGCAGGCAAGCAATAGCCTGGTCGCGAATCAGAACCTTCTTACGAAGGTATATTTTCCCCGCATCCTTCTGCCGATTTCGTCGGTATTCTCAAATCTGATCGATTTCCTTATCGCGTCAGTAATCCTCGCGGGTCTTATGGTGTGGTACGGATTCGTTCCTGAGCTGCGGGGACTTTTTATACTGCCGCTCCTTCTTCTTATTACCTGTGTTTTTGCGGTCGGGCTTGGGCTTCTGCTCTCGGCAGTGAACGTTAAATACCGCGACGTTAAGTATGTTCTTCCGTTCTTCGTTCAGTTACTCATGTTTGTAACCCCGGTCATTTATTCACCATCCATACTGGGAAAATATTCCTGGGTACTCGCACTGAATCCGATGACCGGCGTGATTAAGGCGGCACGAGCAGCGCTTTTCGGTCTGCAGCCGATCAATTGGACTTTGCTCGGTCTTGCTGCACTCGCTGCGCTTATTGTCCTGGTAATTGGACTTGTCTACTTTAAGCAGACCGAACGATTCTTTGCAGATCTCATATGAAGCCCATTATTGAAGTTAAATCTATCTCCAAGTCATATGTCTTGTCGGGCAAGAGCGATTACTATTTTGCCTTGCGTGACTCGCTCGCGGCTCTGATACAGAGACCCGGATCTTTTCTTGCTCGGAAAACAAAGCAAATAAGCGAATCGATGGTTTTCTGGGCGTTAAAGGACGTAACGTTCTCAGTGGAGCCCGGCGAGATTGTCGGCGTCATTGGAAGGAATGGGGCAGGGAAATCAACTCTATTGAAGATACTCAATCGCATAACCGAGCCGACAGATGGAGAGGTAGTGATACGTGGCCGCATCTCGTCGCTCCTTGAAGTCGGTACGGGTTTCCATCCCGAACTTACCGGGCGTGAGAACATCTATTTCAGCGGCGCAATCCTCGGTATGAAGCGAAGCGAGATCGCGCGTAAGTTCGACGAGATTGTCGCGTTTGCTGAAGTCGATAAATTCCTAGATACACCCGTAAAACGATATTCCTCTGGAATGCAGGTGCGTCTGGCTTTTTCAGTTGCAGTGCATATGGAGCCCGACATTTTGCTGATTGATGAAGTATTGGCTGTTGGAGACGCTGAATTTCAAAGAAAGTGTCTTGCAAAAATACATGAATCTGCTCGAAAATACGGACGTACCATCCTTTTCGTCAGCCATAATCTGGATGTCGTTCAAAGTCTATGCGATAGGAGTGTATTGCTCGAAGAAGGTCAAGTAAGAATGGTGGGCCCGACATCAGAAGTAGTCTCTACCTATTTAGAGAGAATGGAAGCTAACTCAGGGGTTGCGCGCATTGAATTTCCTGAAGATTCTTCAAAAGGATTTGAACTAAAATCTGTTACCGTGCGTGGTGGCGACGGGCAACCGGCAACTACTTTCGAGCCCGATGTTCCTTTTAGGGTAGATGTGGAATATGAGGTTCGTGATAAAAAATCAAAATTCTGGATTACGGCTTCATGCACTAATGAGCATGGTGCTCTTGTATTCTATTCACGAGACACGGATAAGAATCCTAATTTGCTTGCTCGTAGAAAGGAGGGTATTCACAGGTCTGTATTCACGTTTCCAAGCAATAGTCATATTGCGATGAATGTTGGAAATTACAGTCTGACTGTTCGGATTGAACAAGATCCTTCTCGAGAAGCTATAATACCGCTGCAGATTACAAACGTAACCAATCGATTCTCGCATCATCATCATGGTGTAATGCTGGTCGAGAGTCCATGGGATAACACGGAATCATCATGAAATATTCGCCGAAATGGATTGGAAAAAAAATATTTGCACGCTTCCTTCAAACTCGGGAAAAAATCGGATTTCTACCTCTGGAAGGGATTTATGCGATTATTGCCAGCTATGGCTATAAGAATCTTGATTTCCCTGAAGCACTAAAAGTGATAGAAAAAATCCGAGAAGATAAATGGGTTCTCCAAAGCAATCTCGAGATGTATCAATTATTCTCTTTGGCAAAAAAAACCAGCAAATTGGACGGCGAAGTTGCAGAGGTTGGGGTATATCGAGGAGGCTCTGCAAGAATCATACGCGAAGCGACCTCAAAACCGCTGCATCTTTTCGATACTTTTTCTGGAGTTCCTAAGCCTTCTGAAAAAGATGAGCCTGATCAGGCAGAAGAGGGAGAATTAGCTTTTCCGCTCGAAGGCGTGCAAGAATATCTTAAGAATTATCAAAACATTTTCTATTACAAGGGTTTTTTTCCAGACTCCGCAACCGAAGAAATTAAGGCAAAGAAATTCTCATTTGTCCACCTCGATGTTGATTTGTATCAGTCAACATTGGATGGACTGAAATTCTTCTATCCAAGGATGACGAAAGGAGGGGTAATCATATGTCACGATTACGGGAAAATTGATGGCGCCCGAAGAGCGTTTGATGAATTCTTTGCTGACAAGAATGAAATAATAATAAAACCAGTTGAGACAATTCAATGCTTCATTATTAAAACTGCATAAGATCTAGCGCTCATTTGTTACTCATCGACGTATCTTACGTACGATTCTTTGAAATAGATTCATCTTACTCGAACCCAAAATTTTCCACTTCTTTCTTAAAGTGGGCAAATGCCATTCAGAATTTGGGCGCGCATATCTATGTACAAAAAGCGTTTGTCCGGATGTCTGATATGGCATGCAATCGATGAGAAACATGAAGGAAGAATCAATGACATGAACTTCCGACGCGGATTCGATAATTTTCCCGTAATCGAAAATGTTATCCGTAAATCCAGTATTAGGAGCGATATGTGGCAATGTGGTCGAAATTCGCCGTCGCTTAATTGTGAAATTTCGTTCCTGGTCCTCGTGGAGGAATATATACGGTTTTGGGGGCGCTATACGATTATATAAATTTTGCTCGCGTATCAGGTCTCTTTGGACTTGAAAGCTAGTCCATTTTTTCTCAAAAACCACATTGGCAAGTGCATAAAACTGTCTTTCAACCGATACGCCTGAGGTGCGGTTCAGAAGTTCAAAACCGATTTTTTGAATGGAATCGAATTTATCTTTATGCCGTGCAAGAAAATGTGGTGCCTCGATATGAGAGCATGGGATAATTTCAAGATTTTTGATATCACGATACATAAATGAGACGGAGGCAAGAGTCTGAGGTGCGGCAAGGATTGTTACGTGTGTGAAGCGAGTACAGTAGTCACGAACGATGCCGTGACAGATAATTTGATCCCCCAATCCGAGGTGAGAATAAAGAAGTACGGACGTCATAAAACGGAGTGTACCATTCACGTCGCTGCGTGCTAGAATGTCGCGGTGAAAATGAAAGCGGCCATCCTTGAGACGATAGATGCCCCCCTTACTATCGGGGAGGTTACCGTGGGGCAGCCTGCTTTCGGACAAGTATTGGTGAAGGTTCTCGTGAGCGGGATCTGCGGCGCCCAACTTCAGGAAATCGCCGGAAACAAAGGGAATGCAAAGTTCGTGCCACATCTTCTAGGCCATGAAGGATGCGGCATCGTCGAGGCTGTCGGAGAAGGTGTCACGCGCGTCAAAAAAGGAGATAAAGTCGTGATGCATTGGCGTAAAGGCGAGGGGATAGAATCCGATTTCCCGACATACGAATATGCGGGTAAGAACATGCCGAGCGGAAAAGTCACTACGTTCAGTGAGTATTCGTTGGTCTCTGAAAATCGGCTGACCGCGGTTCCGCACGACACTCCTGATGAGCTGTGCGCACTTCTCGGCTGTGGACTCTCGACCGCGTTAAGTGTGATAAATGATGAGGCGCGCGTACTGTTCGGCGAGAGCGTTCTTGTCATCGGCGCAGGCGGCTTGGGACTAAATATCCTTCAAGCGGCGAACATAGCACGTGCATATCCCATCGTGACTATCGATATCCATCCTGGAAAGAAGGAATTGGCCGAAAAGTGTGGAGCGCATCTATTCGTTGATTCGACACAAAGTGATATACGAGAGGTAGTTCAGAAGACGTTCGGTATTTCGGATTTTGATGTAATCATCGACACCTCAGGAAATAAGAAGGCCATCGAGACAACCCTCCCGCTTTTGCGAGGAGGAGGGCGGTACATCATGGTCGGACAACCGAAGCCAGGAGAAGTGATCGAGATTTCGAATGCACATCACCTGTTCGGCGGAGAAGGTAAGTCTATTCGTGCAACACAGGGTGGCGGTTTCTTGCCGACGACCGATATTCCGCGGTATATCAATCTGTATAAGACCGGAGCGCTCCATATCGACGACGTCATCACGCATCGGATCAAGCTAGATCAGGTGAACGACGCGATCGATGCGATCCGGAGCGGCACGGCGGGCCGTATCATGATCGAAATGCACGTATGAAGAAGCAATTGATCAATGCGTATACGAAGATGCTCAGCATTCGAGCTGCTGAAGAGCAGATAGCCAAGCACTATCTCGATAATAAGATAATGAGCTTCGTGCACTTTTATGTGGGCCAGGAAGCAGTGGCTGTTGGGGTGAGTGATGCCCTGCGAGCGGAAGACCGAGCGATGGGGAATCATCGATCGCATGGACATTACCTTGCGAAAGGAGGGGATATGAAGCGGATGATGTGTGAGCTTCTCGGTAAAGCTGGGGGTTGTGCGCATGGTAAAGGGGGATCGATGCATATGATTGATACGTCGGTCAATTTCATCGGATCGACGCCGATTCTCGGAAGTATTGTGCCTTTGGCCAACGGAAGCGCTTTCGAACAGAAATACTCGAAGAAAAAAGGCGTGACAGTGGCTTTTTTCGGGGATGGCGCTTTCGAAGAAGGTGTTGTCTACGAAACCCTCAATTTGGCAGCGCTCTTCAAACTACCGCTGCTTCTCGTGGTGGAAAACAACCTGTACTCCGTCAATTCCAAGTTGCATGAGCGTCGCTCCGCCGGGCATGATTCTGAAAAGATTGTCACTGGTTTCGGTGCTGCGTATATCCGAGCTGACGGTAACGACTATGAGGATGTGTATCGCAAGGCCGCAAAAGCAGTGACTGCGATGAGAAAGGGAGGAGGGCCTGTCGTCCTCGAATGCATGACCTATCGGCATATGGCGCACAGCGCTCCTATCTTCGATGATGCGCAGGGATATCGCGAAGAGGACGTGTTTGAGGTGCGCATCAAGAAAGATTCGGTACAGCGACTGCGCAAAAAACTCTTGCGATTGGGGGTCTTAGAGAAACGGCTGGGCGCGATCGAGTCCGATGTGCAACAGGAAGCCGCGCGAAATCTCGCATATGCTATCGCTGCCGAGTACCCTGAGAAATCTGAGCTTTATACCGACGTCTATGCCTGAGCGAATCATAAAATACACGGAAGCGCTGAAAGAAGCGGCTGATCAGATGATGGAAATCGATCCGAAGGTGTTTATCATCGGTCTCGGCGTCTCGTATAAGAACGGTGCCGACGGTACCACTGCCGGACTCAAGGCGAAGTATCCGACCCGCGTGCTCGATGTCCCGGTCTCCGAAGCGGGAGTTACCGGCATGGCGGTCGGGGCAGCTATAACCGGTCTTCATCCGATCGTGCATCATGGCCGCGTCGAATTCAGCCTCCTTGCCTCAGATTCCATCTTCACCCAGGCGGCAAAATGGAATTATATGTTCGGCGGCGGTAATCCCGTGCCTATCGTCATCCGGATCAATGTCGGAAGACAATGGGGAAACGGGCCGCAGCATACCCAAGCGTTATATTCGCTCTTCGGCAATGTACCCGGACTCAAGGTCGTGATACCCGCGACACCCTACATGGCGAAAGGTCTGCTCGTCTCTGCTCTTAAAGACAAAAATCCGGTCGTGATACTCGAACCGCGCTGGCTCTTCGGAATCAAGCAGCATGTACCGGTTGAACTGTATGCAGAACCGCTGGACAGGGCCCGTGTCGTGAAAAAAGGCAGGGACATCACCATCGTCGCGTATGGCGACGGTTTGATCGCGGCGCAGGAGGCGCTCGAGCTTATGAATGACGATATCGACGCAGAGCTTATTGATCTCGTGAGTATCAATCCCATAGACATCGATACGGTCATCTCCTCGGTCAAGAAGACCGGCAGGCTTCTCTCTATAGATACCACGAATGAAGCGTTCAATGTGGGATCAGAAATCACCGCGAAAGTAGTACAGAACGCATCCGTGACGCTCAAAGAGCGACCGCACGCGCTCAGTACGCCGAATGTACCGTGTCCGACCTCGACAAACCTGACCGAATCGTATTATCCGACCAAGGTCAGCATCGCGAATGCCGTGAACACCATTTTCAAAAAGCCCGCGATCGATCACAAGCTCGGATTCGAAGAATTGCATCTCGCGCCGGGCATAACCATCAAATGAAAAAGATCCTTGTCATCGGCGAGAGTGCACGGGATGTCTTCGTCTACTGTCATGCAGAACGTCTTGCTCCTGATCTCCCGATCCCTGTTTTGAACGTCATCGAGCAGAAAGAAAATCCCGGGATGGCGATGAATGTCGAGCGTAACATCAAAAGCATACTCTCGAGCTGCGATATTGTGACGAACCCGAATTGGAAGAACGTGACCAAGACGCGGTATATGCACCATGCAAGCAATCATGCGTTCCTCAGGGTCGACACGAACCCGCGCATGCCGCGAGCCCAGGTGCGGAAGATTCCTTTGTCACGATATTCAGTCATCGCGATCTCGGACTATAACAAGGGTTTCCTATCGGAAGCGGATATTCAGTATATCTGCGAGAATCACAACTGTGTGTTCCTCGACACCAAGAAGATCCTCGGCAATTTCGCTGCAAAAGCAGCTTTCATAAAGATAAACAACTTCGAGTACGAACGATCGAAAGCAAGCATCACCCCCGAAGTGATGCAGAAGACTATCGTGACACAAGGAGGAGGGGGTGCTTTATTTAAAAACAAGATATATCCGGTTCGACGATTTGAGGTGAAGGATACGTCGGGTGCCGGCGACAGCTTTTTCGCGGCATTAGTGGTCAAATATGCAGAGACGAAGGATGTAATCAAATCGATTAAATTCGCCAATCTCTGTGCTTCAAACACCGTTCAGCACCGAGGAGTCTCCGTCATCAAGCGTCCGTAGAGGTCATCGGATCAGGTCTGCGAATGCGCTGTCTATAAACACGGTATTCACGTTCGTATCGGCATAGACCATGTATCCTACTGATGCGAGGTACTCAAGTATTTCCTTCTGTTTTTCAACCGTACCTTGATCGCTATATCGTAACGTTTCGGCGCAAATAAGCTTCGGGCGGTATTTCGTTACATTGATCGATTTGAGGATCTCGAAATCCAATCCTTCTGCGTCGACGGAAATAATATCGACAGACCCGGAGAGATATTTTTCGACGATTGAATCAACAGTGTAGAGAGGGAGCTTTAGTACCTTCTGTATCGATTGATCGCCGTAGTTCTTAGTCGAGGCGTTCTTCTCGGCTTCTTTCTGAGAGAATGTGCCAAGGGGTTTCGAGCTCATGGCGTAGAAATCTGCGCCCTCGCTTTCCTCAGGACCGACGCCTGCCTGAAGACATACATCTCGTGTTCGCGTCCGTTTGATCACGCGAAAGAGTTCAGGATCAGGTTCGACGCACACGCCTCGAGATCCTGTCGAATAAAAGAGATACGTATTGTTGTTGAGGATCGGATGGTTGGTGCCGATGTCGATATAGGTCGGGTGCTCGATACCTATCAGGTTCAGGGCGCACCGCATGAGAAGATCCTCGCCGCATTGCGAATAACTCTTCTTGTATTTTGTACTCAAGTGGTATTGCGCAAAAAGCACATACTTTCTCCAATCAAGATATTTATTCATGCTTGGGAGGGGATATCTTGTCCTGTATAAACTGCGTATAGTTTTCCCACAGATTTTTATCTGCCGAATCTATCTTCTGACTGTCTCCTTTTCCGATCCGATACGAGTCCTTTTCATCGTGAGGGGTCGAGACTTCGAGCACGATTGCATCCGTTAGTGCAGTCAACTGATGGGGGGCACCAATGGGAACATGCACAACATCGCCCTCTTTTAGGACATCTATAATACGTTCCGCATTCGTTAAATCATAATGACGCAGTTCAATACTTCCTTGAAGGATGTACCATGTCTCGTCTTTCTTGAGATGAAAATGGTCACTAAATGATGCGCCCGCAGTGAAATGCAATAATTTACCGCAGTATTTATCATTATTTATGATCCAGATTTCCTTGCCCCAGCCTTTGGGGTGGATTTCGGGCTTAAGAATACGGATTTTACTCATGAAAGGTGGAGCTACGTGCCGGTAGAGTCATTATGCTGCGCTGGATGAAAAAGTCGAGGTACCGCTTCCCAATCCTCAAACAAGGCTACAGGTCCCGCTTCTTGAAGCAGGGATATTCGATCTTCATCAAGAGCGAAGGGGGCGGGGATGGCAATGACCGAGGATCCAGCCTGGTGTGCTGCTTGTATGCCGACGACTGAATCCTCAAAGACTAGCTGGTCATTTCCAACTACATGTAATATATGTGCGGTGCGTGCGAAGACCTCTCCCGCGGGCTTTATCTCGCTGACGTCTTCTCGGAATACACATACAGCAGGTGGGAAAAAACGATCCAAGCCAGTTTTTATCAGGATATCTGTTCCGAAATCTCGGCTCGTTGTAGAGCCGATGGCTATAGTGCAACCATGTGATAATTGCGACTCGATAAACTCTATTAAGCCAGGTCGAGGAGCGAGGGTGGTTGCATTAAACAGTTCGACAAAATGAATTCGCTTGCGCTCTCGAGCAATTTCGAGTTGAAAATCAGGAAATTTCGACAACATGGCCTGAAAAATAAAACGCGCTCCGCCACCCATTGCGTTTGGCAGCCTGGCAATTTCAAGAGGAGACATGATGATGCCTTGTTCGGCGAAGGCTTGGGAATATGCTGTGAAATGAATTTCTTCCAAGTCGACACATGTGCCTTCCAGGTCGAATGCGACACCTTTCATAGCGGAAGAGTGCAATGCATCACGAAAGAATGCAAGGTGAAATGGACGACGAGGGCGAGCTCTGTATACTGGCACGATGCGAACCTTAGTGACTGGCGGAACCGGTTTTGTTGGATCGAATCTCGCGTTTGAACTGGAAAAGCAAGGACATGATGTCGTGGTCATCGGCAGCCGAGCCGAGCCTGCGTTGGCCGGGTTTAGCGGCACGGTCCTGTATCGAGAAAACGGCAGGTTGCCGCTCGAATCGATCGGACATATCGACGTCCTCTTTCATCAAGGCGCGAATGCGGATACTTCGATTCTCGATCGTGAGCAGATGTTCCGCGATAATGTCGAAGATTCGAGAGCTGTGTTCGAGTACGCACTCAAAAATGGCGCACATCACATTACCTACGCATCATCGACCGCTGTATACGGTAATCTACCTACTCCGTATAAGGAAGATGGCCCTGTTGCGCCTTTAAATCCGTACGGTGAATCGAAAGCTGCGCTCGATACATACGCAATGGATTTTGCTCGAAACAATCCTGCGGTACGAGTGATCGGCCTGAGATACTGCAATGTCTACGGCCCGCGAGAAGCACATAAGGGAAAGATGGCCAGCATGATCTATCAGCTCGCGACGCAGATGCACCAAGGAAATCCGCGCATATTCAAATGGGGTGAGCAGAAGCGCGAGTATATCTATGTAAAGGATGTGGTCGAGGCGAATATCAGCTCGCTTACGGCGAACGAAAGTACTGTCGTGAACTGCTCGAGCGGCGTACCGGTCAGTTTCAATGAACTGGTGCGTATACTCAACAAGGTCTTAGGGCTGGATCGCGTGCCGGAATATATCGATAATCCGTATGAGGGTCTCTATCAGAATCACATCGAGTGCGATATCTCTCGCATGGCAGACGTTCTAGGGTTCCGACCCGCGTACACCGTCGAGACAGGGATCAGGGATTACTTCGATTCCGGTTTCTTGTCTCGATAAGCGGAAACAATCCTCTCAATCTGCCGTGTCGTCGAATGGCGACCGGTATGGCGGATCAGCTTCACTTTCCCGCCGTAGGAGGCGACGATTGCGCCTTCGGTAATCTCAGCAAGAGAGCGATCGGATCCTTTCACGTGGATATCGGGCCTCACCTTCTTGATCCACGGATCAGGCGTGTCCGATGAGAATATGAATACATAATCGACGCACTCCAGGGCGGACACCATGAATGCCCGTTCCTTTGCGGGAACGATCGGGCGGAGCTTGCCTTTATAGCGTCGTACTGATGCATCCGAATTAACGCCCACAATAAGCACATCACCGTGCTTCTTTGCTTCAATTAAGCTGTGTACATGTCCGGGATGCAGGAGATCAAATGTGCCGTTGGTGGTGACTATCAGCATGCCGTTGCTGCGGAGATTCTGTACTTTGCGCGCTACTGCAGCAATGCTCAGTATCTTAGGGGAGGTGAGGCTCGGAGCCATATAGATCCGCATCATAGGTGCGTCCCAGGCTTTATTCAAGCGTTGGTCGGGTGGTACGCCTGATGCTATAGTGAGGCACTTACGTTTGACTGAAATACATGGCTGATTTTTACTCCGGCAAGAAGGTGTTGGTAACGGGAGGTGCTGGATTTATCGGCAGCCACACAGTTGAGATGCTGGTTGAACGTGGTGCCGATGTTACGGTGCCGGTACGCTCGACGACAAGCCAAGATTTCCTTAAAGACGTCAAGGGTCAAATTTCGATCATTGAATCTGATCTCCGAGATCGAAAAAAGATTGAAGAACTGATGCAAGGGAAAGACATTGTCGTCAATCTTGCTGCAGCCAAAGGAGGTGGCATCGCGCACAGTATGCGACACCATGGCAGCTTGTTTCGAGACAACATGGAGCCGTTCCTTACGGTACTCGATGCGGCGCGGGTCGCGGGAGTCGAGCGCTTCCTCGTCGTTAGTTCTGCATGTGTGTATTCTCGAGAAGCAAGTGATCATGCTGTTGAGTCGGACGGATTTGTGGGTGTTCCAGAAGCCGCGAACGCGGGATATGGATGGGCGAAGCGTATGGAGGAATATCTGGGACAGGCATACGCTGAGGAATTCGGCATGAAAATTGCAATTGCGCGTGCCTACAACGCCTACGGTCCTCGTGACGCATATTTCGCCGAGTACAGCCATGTGATCCCAAGTCTCATTCAGCGTATTTTCCGTGGAGACAATCCGCTGACTATCTGGGGAACCGGTACACAGACTCGTTCGTTTGTATATTCGACCGATTTCGCTCGAGGCATTCTTGATGTGTGTGAAAAATATCCCGTCGCTGACCCCTTGAATATCGGCAGTGACGAGGAGATATCGATAGCTGATCTCGCCCGGCTCCTGATTGAGATTTCAGGAAAAAAGATAGATATCGAATTCGATACGTCGAAGCCTGATGGTCCGATGCGTCGGAGTGCTGATATGTCGAAAGCGTTCGAGAAGATAGCATTCAAGGCTCACATGCCGTTGCGTGAGGGTCTTCAGAAGTGTGTAGATTGGTACAGAGCCCACATATGAGTGTCACCTTGATCGCGGCAACATTGAATGAGCTTGAGGCCGCTAAGGTTGTTTTGCCGCGTATTGATCGATCGGTCGTTGATGAGATTATTGTCGTCGACGGCGGATCAACAGACGGCACAGTTGAATTCTGTGAATCGCAAGGGTACACGGTGTATCGTCAGAAACAGCGCGGATATGGATCTGCAATGCGGGAAGCCTCTGCTCTCGCAAAGGGCGATCTTATTATCGAATTTCCGCCGGATGGGAATTCGCTTCCCGAGAAGGTTCCTGATGTAGTGAAAAAACTTGAAGAAGGGTACGATCTCGTCATTGCATCACGGTACGCGCCGGGTGCACGGAGTGATGATGATGATTTCCTCACCGGCATCGGGAATTGGGGATTCACGTTTGTCACTAATCTGTTGTTCTGGAGCTCGTATACCGACGTCTTGGTGGGTTTTCGTGGATACAGGAAGTCGGCGCTTGAGAAGGTGCGTATGGACGCACCTGGCCTTGAATGGTCCATCCAGATGCCCATTCAATTCCGCAAGCATCGTCTCCGCACTGCTGATATTCCGGCTATTGAACCAGCGCGCATCGGTGGCGTGCGTAAGATGCGTCCGTTCAGGACGGGGTGGCGAATACTGAAGCTTCTCATTCGTGAGCGGTTTGCCCTATAATGCCTGCCATGTATACGAATATCTCCCGTTGCCGGATCTGCGGATCGGATACCCTGGTCGACGTCTTGGATTTAGGCGAACAATTCCTGTCGTCGTCGTTCGTCAAGAATAATCTCGAAGAGCCGCTCGCAAAAGCTCGAGTCCCACTTACGGTCCTTTTGTGTTCAACGTGTGGCCTGGTACAGCTCCGACAGACCGTCGATCGTGATCTCATGTATCGCAGTTACTTCTATCGTTCGGGCGTGAATCCTATGATGCGGGATGCTCTTGCGGATGTGACGCGAGATATAAAGGCGCATGCGGGCTTGCAGGAGGGAGATTCCGTGCTCGATATTGGCTGCAACGATGGGACTATGCTGACGTACTACCCGATCACGATGCGACGTATCGGCATGGATCCGGCCCAGAATATAAACCGCGATTCGCTCGATCCTTCGATCACCGTCATTCAGGATTATTTCTCAGCAGAGAAGGCGCGCACTGCGAACGAGGGTGCACTCTTCAAGGCAGTGTCGTCTATCGCAATGTTCTACGATTTAGATGATCCAAACGCCTTCGTCTCGGAGGTGAAATCGGTCCTTGCGCCTCGTGGTACCTGGTGCGTGCAGCTCAGTTATCTTGCTACCACGGTCGAGACGATGAATTTTTACGACATTTGTCACGAACATCTTCTGTACTACTCCTTGCGCACGCTTAAATTCCTCATGGAAAAGCACGGACTCAAGATCATCGACGCATCGCTCAATGACGTCAACGGAGGAAGTCTACGGTTCTTTGCGGTACATGCTGACGATCCGCGTGAGCCATCCGATGCACTCCGTGCGATTGAGGCAACCGAAGAAGTACTTGCGCTCGAAGAGAAGGCGACCTACGACCGGTTCGCGGCGTCCATCCAAAAGCTCAAGGACATTACGGTGGACTTCATTGAGAAAGAGCGCGCTTCAGGCGGTACCGTAATCGGCCTCGGCGCGTCGACCAAGGGCAATGTTCTTTTACAGTATTTCGGTATTACCAAGGAGATGCTCCCGGCCATCAGTGATCGTTACGCCGAGAAAGTAGGTCTGCGTACGCTCGGGACGGATATTCGTGTCGTCTCCGAAGAAGAGGCTCGTGACATGAAGCCGTCCGCCATGCTCGTTCTCATTTGGTTTTTCAAAGAGGAACTCTTGAAGCGTGAGCGGCAGTATCTTGAAGGGGGTGGGAAGCTCTATTTCCCGATGCCGTATCCACATGTCGTCACCAAGGACGGTGAGGTGAGGCTTGATTAGCCTATTCCGCTTTCTGTAGCGCCCACCATTGTTTCAGGGAAAGCGATTCATCCTTCGCATATCGCGAATCCTTGAGAAATAGTTCTTCTGCGATCATGCGAATGTGCGGCACCGATTGTTGGTGTTCTGTATATTCGCTGAAATTGTATATCTTGCGATAGAAGTGCCACTGACTGAGGCTGCGTTTCAGATTTGCTTTAAGGAATGAGAGCGTCCATTGCATGTCGTCGAGAAGAAGGTAGCCACCTGGCTTGAGAAGCCTATCTGCAAGGAGTATTGCTGGCAGATCGATATAGAACGTATGGTGACCATCGATATAGATCACTTCGTATTGTTCTCCGGATTTCAGCATCTCAAACAGAGTCCATGCATAGGTTCCAGTAGAGTTTGGTGCAAAACGGATCCGTGTCTGATCTATCTCTTTTAACGCGAGCTCCACTTCGTGACTTTTACACACGCTCTCGAAATCGCAGCCAACATACGAGATGTCCATATCGCGCATGAGCGCGAAGCGTTCAGCGCGAGGGAATTCACCGATACCGACCTCGAGGAATTTCCCTCCAGGAATGCGAGCAAGAATTTCACAGATGCGGTCTTCTTTACGCCCGCGAGGGTCATCAGCGAGCGTGTCAATTGCGGGAGAAGCGGTGTGTCGTACCTTGAATGCAAGCCATAGTGGCAGGTGTGCAAGATGGGCGATTTTCTTCCCTATACGTGTCCGGAGCCAGATAAGGGCACGTTTCGGGCCCAGGGAGATAACTCGTTGGATGGATTTCATGCCGGTGGCTCCGGTATTCTCTCATGCCCCGAATTTCGCGCCACCCCGACACTGAGTGCTATAATCCTGTCCTGTGGAACCTGACGAGTCACATGCGATGAGTGCCGTGCCGGCGAGCGAGAAAAAATGGTTTTTCATCGCGTACCTCTTCTGCATATGTGCGATAGGAATCGGGGCAGCTTTGATACTGCCGCGCGTTATGGACGGTGATGCGGTTGGGTATGCACATGCCATACAGGTGTACCAGGGAACCATACAGCTCCATATCCCGCCGGGTCTCACCGAGAATACTCTTGATGTTGTTGCTGCACACCGCATCCTCACGACGTTTCTCGGTATAGAGGCTGTTCGTATCTTCTCGGAAATCTTCGGCTCCTTGATCGGAGGGTGGATGATATGGAATACCCTCCTCTTTTTCGGTGTATCGATAGTGTTTTATCGTCTCTTAGAACGTTTTTTCCAAAGCGCTAAAGTCGCATTCGTGGGCGGTCTTTTCTTGGCGGGGAACTATTCGGTGGTGGCTCAAGGCCTCGCGCTCTTTATGGATATGGGCGGCTGGTTCTTCTATCTGCTCTCGATCTACTGGCTCTACCGATATATCGAATCAGAGCGGTATCGTGACGTGTTTTTCGCCGCATTGGCGATAGCGATAGGCGGTTTCTTTAAAGAGAATTCGTTCGTCGCGTTCATTCCGATTGGGCTCGTGCTTCTCTATGAGAACTATCGAACTCCTTTTCGCTATTTGAAACGAGTTGTTCCACTCGGCCTGTTGGTGGTGGTTCCCATGGCGATTCTCCACATCGGCGTCTATCTCAAATACGGATACGTCTACACGTACTGGATCCGCCTGGCGGGCACTTTCGTCTACCCGTCTATCATCGTCGAGTACATTAAAAGTTTCGGATCGCTCTTGAATTTCCTGGTCCCGGTTGCATTGGCGGGGGCGATAATTTTCCTTCGCGGCGGATATCCTATTGATGCGAAACGCAAGATATTCCTCGGCGGAGTCGTGCTTTCAACGATTCCTGCGGTGATGTGGCCGGCTATAACCCAGCGCGTTCTTTTCTTGGTTGTGCCATGGGTGATCATTCTTGCTGGATTCTGCATCAAACGATACGAACGCTACTGGTATGCATTTCTGCCGATTCTTGCCGTATATATTCTTGCGGCGTTCACCATGGACTCGTTTATTCTCGATTTCGTGAATCTGCCGATCTGAACATGAAGCCTACTGTGCATCTCGCGTATACGGCTCCTTTTGGACCCACACTGGTACGGCGGGGGATCGATAAGGCATTGCGTCTTGCGCATCTTCCGCCGCTCTATCGAAGTGGTCAGGATTTCTTAATACCGTGGCAGCATCCGATTCGTGCGCCGCACAGCATCACGTACCAACTCTTGCACGCGATCCGGGATCGAGGATACCCTGTGCGACTCTATAGTCTGTATGAGCACGGAGTGGCACCAATGAAAAAAGGGGATATATTCATCGGCCAGCCGCTGCCTAGTAAGGGAATGGGGCAGAGGCGATCGCTTGACGACGATCCGCTTTCAGTTACTTCGCGAACGTTGCGCGAATTTCCCAGTCCAAGAAATTTTATACTGATGCCATACGCTCACGATACTGAATATTCCACGTTCGCGAAAAAGCTTATCGCTGAAAATAATGCTACTGGAGGAGGTGCGATATTCATCGGCGGCGATATCTGGCAGCGGGACTGGGAAACGAAATCGCCGTATGCGGATCTCGGTCACTTGCGAAAAACACATATAACTGCAATGGGTATCGATCCGGCCGAATATCCTCTTGTAAAAAAAAGCTTCAATCAGAAAGGAAAGCGACGATATCTATATATAGGGCATACAGCCTGGTATAAGAACACCGCTGAATTAGAGAGAATTGCAGAACGAATGCCTCAGTTTGAATTTGGACATATCGGAGGAGGGTCGGTACGAGGGTGGAAAAAGATAGCGGATTTCGCGACTCTGACACCTGCATACATGGCTCGTCTTGCTAAGGAATATGACATATTTGTTACTGTGAGTACCGCTGATCCTCAAGCTACTACTATCGTTGAACAGATGTGTTTCGGATTGGCGGTTGCGTGCACCTCTGAGACCGGGTATGAGTATGACACAGTCACGCGATTGTTTACCGCTGATACGGATGCGAACGTGCGAATACTCACTGCTCTCCAAGACTTGGAAGAAGACGAGCTCATTTCATTAGCTCGGCAGAACCGCGAAATTGTTGAAAAAAAACATAGCTGGCAACAGTTCGTGAGCTGCGTTCTCGATTTTGCTGGAGTGGCTTAGTATTGACAGTGCCTCTAGACCCGTCGATGATTCACATACCATATGACTGCCGACAGGAATACAGCTTTCATCAATTCCGCAATGAAGAGCGTAGGCAAGAGGAAAGGTGTGGTTCTGGATGTTGGAGGAGGGGAGCGGTTCGGGAAATGGCTCTCACGATACAAGAGTGAATTTGAGGGTTGCGATTACAAGACGTTCGATTACGATGCATCGACGGGGGCTGACATCGTCGGGGACATCCACAAGATGCCGATCGCTGATGGGTTCTGTGATGCGATCATTTGTTCCTCTGTTCTTGAGCATGTGCGAGATCCTCTGACTGCAATGTCGGAGCTTCGACGCATCCTTAAAGACGGCGGGAAGATATTCCTGTATGTCCCTTCGATATACCCCTATCACGCACGCAAAGGGCACTATCCTGATTACTGGCGGTTCTTTGATGACACACTGTTGGAGCTCTTCAAGGGATTTTCTGATGTGCGAATCGAGAAGCGAGGAGGATATTTCTTCGCGCTCTCGTTCTTTGTCCCGATGCAGCACAAGATGCGATGGTTCTTGAACCCTGTCGCTGACCTTCTCGATCGGCTATTTCAGACTGAAAAGCGCACAACCACCTCCGGATATTACGTATTGGCTACGAAGTAGCGGTTTCAGCGAACCATCGATAGGTATCGACGAGGCCTTGAGGAAGCGCAATGGCGTGGCGCCAGCCGAGGGAGTGTATTTTGCTAACATCGAGGCGTTTGCGAGGGGTGCCGTCGGGTTTTGAGGTGTCCCAGACGATATCGCCATTGTAGCCAATCGTGGTCTTGATGAGTTCGGCCAATTCCTTGATGGTCACGTCTTCGCCGGTGCCGACATTGATGATCGAAGGATCGTTGTAGGTCTCCATAAGAAAGACGCAGGCACTGCCCATATCGTCGACATGGAGGAATTCGCGCATGGGGGCGCCGCTGCCCCAGACAGTGACTGAGGGCGCATTCGACACTTTTGCTTCATGGAAGCGGCGCAAAAGGGCGGGGAGGACGTGGGCGCGTTCGAGGTCGAAGTTGTCGTTCGGGCCGTACAGGTTGGTCGGCATGACGGAGATGAAATTCGAACCGTACTGGCGACGGTAGGCATTACACATCTCAATGCCGGCGATCTTGGCGATCGCGTAGGCGCTATTGGTATCCTCGAGTGGGCCGGTCATGAGGTATTCCTCCTTGATCGGCTGGGGGGCCATCTTCGGATAGATACAGGAGCTGCCGAGGAAAAGGAGTTTTTTCACGTCGCTTGCATGGGATTGATGGATGACGTTGGTCTGCACGACGAGGTTCTCGCGGATGAAATCAGCGGGGTAGGTATTGTTGGCCATGATGCCGCCCACGCGTGCCGCCGCCAGAAAGACATACTCAGGCTTTTCTTTCTCGAAGAAGTCGCGTACTGCCTCGGCGTCCATGAGTTCAAGCTCCGCATGGGTTCGAGTAATGATATTGGTATATCCCTTGCGCGTCAGTTCACGCACGATGGCGGAGCCCACAAGGCCGCGATGACCGGCCACGAAAATCTTTGAATTCTTTTCCATGCTATTTGAGGGCACGCAGGGCACCTTCGATGCGTGCTTTCACGTTCGGATGCAGGGAAGGGTCGTCGATCGAAAACCACTGCATCTCGCTGTGTTGGCTATCCGCATCCGCTTTCTCATCGGCGAGCGTACAGGCGAAGTATACATCCACGGTATGGTAATTCACGCCGTCGAATATCGATGCAGGATTGATCTCGTTGATAATGCCGCTGAAGACGAGGTCAGAAGCAGTGCGATCAAGACCGAGTTCTTCTTTGGCGATGCGGCAAGCTGCTTGGACGAGGTCTTCGTTCTTGTAGAGGCGACCACCGAAGCTGTAGAACTTGCCGGCGTAGGGTTCGTTGGTGCGCTTGCCGAGGAGGATCTTGGTCCTGTCGGGATTAAAAAAGAGAACATCCACCGTCACGACGGGGAAGTTCTCCATAAGGCGTCGGTATTCTTCAAGAGGGACGCGGCCGACGATCGGGAATTCGCTCATGCCTTGCTATCGATGAGAGCGAGATCCGCCTCCACCATGATCTTGATGAGCTCCTTGAACTTTACCCTCGGCTTCCAGCCGAGTTTCTTGCGCGCCTTGGTAGCATCTCCCAAGAGAAGATCTACTTCCGCGGGTCGGTAGTACTTCGGATCGATCTCGATGATGGTTTCCCCGGTCTTCTTGTCGATGCCTTTTTCCTTGAGGCCTTTGCCCTTCCAAACGATGTCGAAGCCCAAGAGTTTGCCCGTTTCTTCCACAAGTTCGCGGATGGAGTGGGTCTCGCCAGTCGCGAGGATGAAATCATCGGCCTCTTTCTGCTGGAGCATGAGCCACATGCCTTCGACGTAGTCCTTGGCGTAGCCCCAGTCGCGCTTTGCGTCGAGGTTACCGAGCTGGACGGTCTCTTGGAGGCCGCGCTTCACGCGAGAGAGGCCGGCGGTCACCTTGCGGGTGACGAAGGTCTCGCCGCGGCGGGGGGACTCGTGGTTGAAGAGGATGCCGTTGACCGCAAAGAGGTTGTAGCTCTCGCGATAATTACGCGCGATCCAGTAGCCGAAGACCTTTGCGCAGCCGTATGGGGATCGCGGATGGAACGGCGTGGTCTCTTTCTGAGGGGTCTCGGCAACTTTACCGAACATCTCGGATGAGGATGCTTGGTAGAACTTGGTCTTGATGCCGGTCTCGCGGATGGCGTCGAGCATGCGAAGTGTGCCGAGGGCGTCGACATCGGCCGTGTATTCAGGAATATCAAATGAGACACGGACGTGGCTCTGCGCGCCGAGGTGGTAGATCTCATCGGGGCGCACTTTCTCGAGGATGCGATTGAGACTGCTGCCATCACCGAGATCGCCGTAGTGGAGAAGGAGTCGGGCGCCGTTCTTGTGCTTGATCGGCAGGTGATGTTCGATGCGTGCGGTATTGAAACTTGAAGAGCGGCGGATGATGCCGTGGACTTCATATCCTTTCTCGAGAAGTAATTCAGTAAGGTATGAACCGTCTTGGCCGGTGATGCCGGTGATGAGTGCTTTTTTCATGGTGGTAGCCAGTGCATGGTAGCTGTGGCGCCCGCATTCCGCAAGGAAAACCTCTTGCATCTCAAGTGGGTGAGGGGCATACTTCCGTATCATGAAGAAAACGAAGACCGTCTCTGAGAAGTGGGTTGCTGTCTCGGGAGGGTTCGATCCTATTCATATCGGGCATGTGCGCATGATGCAGGCGGCCCGCAAGCTGGGGGATAGGCTCCTCGTCATCCTCAATAACGACCACTGGCTGCGCGACAAGAAGGGTTTTGCCTTTATGCCGCAGAAGGAGAAGGTGGAGCTCCTCAAATCATTCCCGTTCGTCGACAAGGTGGTGCTCACCGATCACAAGCCAGGCGACCAAGATCGCAGTGTCTCGCGCACACTCCGCAAGGTGAAGCCGCACATCTTCGCGAACGGCGGCGATCGCGGCAAGGGCAATACGCCGGAGATGGATGTCTGCAAGGATCTCGGTATCACGATGCGTTTCAATGTCGGGAAGGGCGGTAAAGTGCAGTCTTCCTCGTGGATGATCAATGCCTCAAGTCGTGAGGTGCGCCGGAGCGTGCGCCCCTGGGGCGAGTTCTACGGATGGGACAGCGGTCAGGGCTGGTATCTGAAGACGCTCTACGTGAATCCGAATAGCCGCCTCTCGCTCCAGTATCACCATCACCGCTCCGAGCGTTGGGTCTTGGTGCAGGGCGATGCGACCGCGGTCACGATCGAAAAGGGAAAGGAGAAGAAGACCAAACTCAAGGTGGGTGAGACCTTCATCGTGCCGAAAAGAATGCCGCACCGCCTCACTTCCAAGAATGGCGGTACGCTCGTGGAGGTCGCGGTCGGCAATTTTGATGAAAACGACATCGTACGCCTCCAGGACGACCACGGTCGCGTGTAGTACAATCTTCCTATGGCGCTGGAGAAATTCCTTCGCGGCGTAGCTCTGACGGGAGTATTCGCGCTCCCGTTCGTCGTGTTGTACGTCGCGAATTCCATGTTCTTCCCGTTCATTACGGGGAAGAACTTCGCATTCCGCATCATTACCGAGATCGTCTTCGGCGCGTGGCTTGCGCTCGCCTTCATCCGATCCGAATACCGACCGCGTAATTCGTGGCTCCTCTGGGCATTCGCGGCATTCGTCGCAGTAATTGGTATCGCTGATATCTTCGGCGTCTACCCAATGAAGAGTATCTGGAGCAACTACGAGCGCATGGATGGCTGGGTGACCCTGGTGCACCTCTTTGCCTACTTCGTCGCAGCAACCTCGATCCTCAATACGGAGAAACTCTGGCGGGCATGGTGGCACACCTCGCTCGCAGTATCCGTCGTCGTGGCGTTCATCGGTATCTTCCAATTCATGGGTTTTGTCGGCATCAATCAGGGCTCGACCCGTTTGGATGCTCGCCTCGGCAACGCAACCTACGCGGCCGTCTACATGCTCTTCCATGTCTTTATCGCGGCGCTCTTTATGGCGCGGCTGTGGGCAGAGAAGGCGAAGGATAAGGGCTTCTACACCTGGCTCTACGCTTCGATAATTGCCGTCGATTCGTTCGTGCTCTTCTTCTCGGGTACACGCGGTGCCATCCTCGGCATCTTGGGCGGTGCAATGCTTTCCGCACTCATCCTTATCGTACTTGCGCCGCGTTCGCGTGTCGCATGGCGTGCGGGAACGGCGATCGGCATCTTCCTCGTCGTCGCGGGCGGTTTCTGGCTCGTGAAGGACCAGGCGTGGGTCCAGAAGATCGAGCCCTTGCACCGTATCGCCACCTTGAATAACGACGGCATCACCATCGCGCGCGTCCTTAACGCGCAGATGGCGTGGGAAGGCTTCAAGGAGCGCCCGATCCTGGGGTGGGGCCAAGAGAACTACGCGGTTGTCTTCGATAAGAATTATCTTCCAGCAATGTATGCGCAGGAGCAGTGGTTTGATCGTACGCACAACATCGTGATGGACTGGCTCATCGCCGGCGGCATCTTGGGTCTCTTGGGCTATCTCTCGCTCTATCTTTTCTCGCTTCTCATGGTCTGGCGATCAGGTGCGTTTGCGCCGTATGAAAAGGCGCTCCTCACCGGTTTCTTTGCGGCGTATTTCTTCTATCTCGTATTCACGTTCGATAATCTCCTCAGCTATCTTCTCTTCGCATCGATGCTTGCGTATATCACCGTGCGAGCGCAATCGGTGCAGCCACGAGAACGCATCGCGGGGCCAGTTGATCCGAAGTATCTTCCGATCGTGGCGGTTGTCGTGCTTATCGGTACGTGGGGCATCGGCTGGTATGCAAATGCAAGCATGATCAGTGCGAATAGAACGCTCATCCAGGCGATGATGCCACAGCCGCAAGGCGCTGAACGCAACCTGCAGCTCTTCCAGGAGGCGCTCGCGAAGCCGCGCGCCGGGCATCAGGAGATTCGTGAACAGCTCGCCCAAGCGGCAATGAGTGCGGTCGGTACCGAAGGTATCAGCAACGACGTGAAGCAGCGTTTCCTTCAGCTGGCGGTCAGCGAACTCGAAAAGCAGATGCAAGAGGCTCCGCTTGCGGCGCGACCGCCGTTCTTCCTCGGCGTCCTTCTTAATCGCGTTGGTGCATATCCGGAGGCAAAGATCGCGCTCGAGAAAGCACAGGCGCTCTCGCCGCAGAAGCAGGGAATCATGTTCGAGCTTGGATTGAATGCGGAGGCGCGGGGCGCAAAGGACGAGGCGCTCGCGATCTTCAAGAAAGCATACGATCTCGCACCTGCGTCGCATGAGGCAAGCATCAATTACGCAACGGCGCTTCTTCGTGCCGGAAAGGATGCCGAAGCTGATGAGGTATTGAAGCCCATTATCGAGAAGGGGGAGACGAACGATCAGCGCATCGCGGCGGCGTATGCAGGGCGAAATCGTTTCGATACGATCGTCGAGATCTGGACTCGATATGTAGAAGTGAATCCCACGGTTCCTGATGCGCGATTCGTACTTGCCGGCGCATACTACTCTGCGGGCAATAAAGAGAAAGCGATCGAAGTTTTGGAGGAAACGAAGCGCGCCATTCCGTCTGCTGCAGCGCAGGCCGATGGTCTCATTCAGCAGATTCGCACGGGGAATACTCAGTAGCGCTTGCGTGAATGTGCCTCAGGATTACAATAGTGGAGTGAGTGTCACAAAGTGTGATGCCTTCAAGATCGAAAGTCCGCAGATCCCGCCTTCGGCGGGGTTTTGCGTTCCTGTACCGCACCCGAGCATTGCTCGGGTTCATTCGTACAGGAACGGAAAACCGGTCGGAGCGGGGTACCCGCATCTGGCGGGTCGCGAGACGGGCCCGCGAGCGCTTAGTATTTTGGAGCATGGCGAACAAAATACTTAGCGACACGTGGGTTTTGCGTTATAGGGGATTGCGTTCAATGCGAATAGTTCTACACTTGGGAGAGATAAAGGACCCACAACGCAGGGCGGCGGCACTCACATTTGACTTTCACTTTTGGAGCTCGCACCCGTCCTGCGCTGTGGGTCTTTTTTGTTTGGGTGCTCTGTTTGTTGCGTAGAGGTGAATGCGAGCTCCAAAAGCGAAGGGGGTCGGGGAAACTGTAGTTTCCCCGTGGAGGAGATATTTAAGAACCGCAGGTTCTTAACGCGTAGCGTTTTGCGTGCTCGCACCCGTCCTGCGCTGTGGGTCTTTTCTCTTTTGAGAAAAGACATGCTGGACGGGTGCGAGCTTTGCTGCGCTGTCTGCGCTGTGGGTCTTTTTTGTTGAAAGAAAAAACTTCTTCGAAAAAACTTTCAGCCCATTCTTTTTATCGTTACAAAAATATTTTTATACAAACTTTTTTAATCTTTTATTACTTATAAAAAATAAAAGTTATCCACAGAAAAAAATAAAAATGCATGCAATAAAAATAGCGAGTGCAATAATTCAGAAAACGCATCTGCGATTTTCAATAAGAGCTGATGCGGGTCGAAAGAAAATATTTTACTCCCTAGGGAAAAAGTAAAAAATACTATGGCAAAGAAAAAGAAGGCAAAGAAGGCAAAGAAGGCAAAGCGCCAGTAGTCATTCGCGGCTACGCCGCGACGACCTGGTCTGAGCAATCTTGCTTGAGCCGACAATCCCTCCCTCCGGAGGGATTGTCTTTGTATAAGCCTGCATATGGGTGCATCGAGGGGTATTTTGAGTTACTATGTCGCGACGTATGTCATTCCTCAATCGATGGTTCGGGGACGGCTCAGGATCGGCTTTGCGCAAAGCGGAGCCTATCGTGGCTAAGGTAAATGCCCTCGAGGAAAGCTTTATGGCGCTCAATGACGACGCCCTGAAGGCTAAAACGGCGGAATTCAAGGCTCGTATCGCCTCAGGGGAAAGCTTGGACGACCTTATGCCGGAAGCTTTCGCGGCCGTACGTGAGGCATCCCGCCGCACGCTCGGCCAGCGTCATTTCGATGTGCAGCTCATCGGCGGCGCAGTCCTCCATCAGGGCGGTATTTCCGAGATGCGCACCGGTGAAGGTAAGACCCTTGTGGCGACGCTGCCGGCATACCTCAATGCACTCATGGGCAAAGGCGTGCACGTGGTCACCGTCAACGACTACCTCTCGCGCCGCGACGCGGTCTGGATGGGGCAGGTGTACTGGGCGCTCGGCATGACGACCGGCATCATCAATCACGAGGCGTCCTATCTTTACGACCCGACGATCGTGCCGGAGGAAGAGAAGAAAGAAGATGAGAAAGTGCAGGACGAACAGGGAAGTTTCAAGGTCGTGCACGAATTCATGCGCAAAGTATCGCGCGAAGAGGCGTATGCGGCGGATATCACCTACGGCACCAACAATGAGTACGGATTCGATTACCTGCGCGACAACCTTGAGTACGACCCTGCAAAGATCCGTCAGAAGAACCACTACTTTGCGATTGTGGACGAGATCGACTCGATTCTTATCGATGAGGCGCGCACGCCACTCATAATCTCTGCGCCGACCGCCGATGCGGAGGGTCTCTACACGAAGTTCGCCAAGATCGCGGAAATGATGATCGAGGACGAGGATTACACTATCGAGCACAAGCATCGCGCGATCGTCATGACTGACGCCGGTATCGAGAAGGCGGAGAAGATGCTCGAGATCGGCTCTATCTATACCGACGCGGGTATCAAATACGTGCACCATCTGGAAACGGCGGTGCGTGCAAAGGCGCTGTATCATCGTGATAAGGAATACGTCGTGCGTGGCGGCGAAGTCGTCATCGTCGATGAATTCACCGGCCGTATGCAGCCGGGCCGTCGCTGGAGCGAGGGTTTGCATCAGGCGATCGAAGCGAAGGAAGGCGTGGCTATCCAGAAGGAATCGCGCACATTCGCATCCATCACGTTCCAGAATTACTTCCGTCTCTACGAGAAGCTCGGCGGCATGACCGGTACGGCGGCAACCTCTTCAGAGGAGTTCTTCAAAGTGTACGGCCTCACGTCGGTCGCTATCCCGACGAACAATCCGCCACAGCGTATCGACCACGAGGATTTCATGCTCCAGACGGAGAACGGCAAATTCCGCGCTATCGCAAAGAAGGTGAAGGAGTTGCATGAGAAGGGGCAGCCGGTACTTGTGGGCACTGTCTCTGTCGAGAAGAACGAGTTGCTTAGTACCTATTTCAAACAGGAAGGTATTCCGCACGAGGTCCTCAATGCGAAGAACCACGAACGCGAAGGCGAGATCGTAGCGCAGGCAGGCAAGAAGGGTGCGGTCGTTATCGCCACCAACATGGCGGGTCGCGGCGTCGACATCAAGCTCGGCGGAAATCCGGCAACGCAGGAAGAATACGATGCGGTGAAGAACGCGGGAGGTCTTTTTGTCATCGGTACCGAGCGCCACGAAGCACGCCGCATCGACAACCAGTTGCGCGGCCGTGCAGGCCGTCAGGGCGATCCGGGTGAGACGCAGTTCTATGTTTCCCTCGAAGATTCGCTGATGAAGATCTTCGCCTCTGATGTCATCAAGCGCGTCATGGGAACCTTCAAGATTCCGGAAGACGAGCCGATCTTCAATAGCATGATCACGCGCTCACTCGAGAAGGCGCAGACGCGCATCGAGGAAATGAACTTCGATTCACGTAAGCACGTTCTTGCCTACGACGATGTCTTGAATATCCAGCGTAAGAGTATCTACGGTCGCCGCCGTGCGGTACTCACGGGAGGGAATGAGGCAGTGGACAAGGAATTGGAAGATGTGACTGGCATGCTTCTTGAGGAAAGTGAGCGCGATGCGTGGACCAAGGCAGTGGAGAGCCTTAAGGCGAAGCATGGCGAAGCGTTCTATCCAGCAGTCCGACGCCTCCTCCTCCAGACCGTCGATCTTCTCTGGGTCGAGCACCTTGAAGCGATGGAATACCTCCGCTCTTCGGTGAATTTGCGTGCGTATGGCCAGCGCGACCCTCTCGTCGAGTACAAGAAGGAGGGCCTACGCCTCTTCCAAGGCCTTGAAGCCTCTTTTGCATCGCATGTCGCCTCGAATCTGCCGAATCTCTTCGATCAGCGCCCGGCACAGGTCGCGCCGATGCGTCAGCAGGAAAGTGCCGCAGTCGCACGCGCCGCACAGGCCCTTACGGCCTCAAATGGTGCCTCAGGAGCTAAGAAATACGGCCGCAACGATAAGGTAACCATTACCGACGGCACAACCACTGAGGAAATGAAATACAAGAAGGCCGAACCGCTCCTCATGAGCGGGAAGTGGAGGATCGTGAAGTAGCTATTTCTCCTGGAAGGTCGGCAGGATGCGCACGGTCACTTGTCTCGAGTGCGTATCGCCGCGTGCGTCGCGGCAGGAAAGCGTGTACTTCGTCTCGCCGGTGATCGGGCGTGATGTCTCGCCGCCGACAGGGGAGGTCAATCCGTTCCAGCTATCGCTGTTGGTTCCGGTGACGGTGCAGGAGACGACGCCGGTCGCGCTCCAGTTTACTTTCGTGGAGTTGTTCTGGCGTACGAGTGATGGGATCGCGCGCAGAGTCAGGTCAATGGGTGCAGGGCCGACCGCTCCGCCATTGCCGCCGCCCGGGACACCATCATCGTCTTCGTTGAGACCGACGGTCTCTGTTCCTCCGGAGCAGGTGAAATTCACGCTCGCCCAGGTAGATGTGAGGCCGCTTTCGTCCTGTGTGAGGACTTTCACGGTCTTTGCGCCTGCAGTACCGAATGAGCGCGATGCGGTGACGGCCGTACCTGAATTGACGAAGCCTGAAGCAGGGACGTATTCATCTATCGTGCCGTTGTTGTTCCAGTCGATCGCGTAGCGGATCTTGTCGCCATCAGGATCGGTGGCGTTCATGGAGATGGTGTACGGCGTACCGGCCACACATGCGCCGCCGCTGGCGGTGACATTAGGTGCAGCTGGCGGGTTGCCGACCGCATCCACGACCGTGATCGGGCATGAGATCGTCCGCACCGGAACGGGAAGCGTGTAGACGTTCGCCGTCGGCTTCGCGAACTGGCAGGATTTGAATTGTCTCTGCGAAGATATGTCGTCTCGGCAATCGTTGCCGGAAACTGTGTAGGTACGCATCGGGGAATTGCTGCCGAGGCAGTCATCCGTACTTCCGGCGACTTCGTTGTTCGTAACGACGGTTCGTCCATAGAATTGACCGCTCGTGGCGCCGAAATTAAAGACCACGGTGTTGCTGCCGATTTCCGTTGGGGTGCACTTCATGACGCCATCGCTGAGCGAGCTGCATCCAAGGTTACTCTGGCCGGTGATCGATTTGCTTGGCGGTGCGACCGAAAGCGGGACATACATCTTTCCGTTTACCTGGTCTTTCGCGAGGCATTGATGCGGCGAGCCGGCAGGTGGGCCTGCGTTTGCGATCCAATCGCCATACGGTGTGTCGTTGGAATATCCGACGCCGTTCCACGAGATGTCCGTATAGTGATGAGGGACGAATTCGAAGGAAAGCCTGTCTCCCTTAGTGACGGTGCTACCGCATGCTATCTGGGTCCCCTTGGTCTCATTCACTACGCGGACGTTGTATTCGATAGATACGTTCCTGCTCATGAGACGTGTGGCCGTACACGGGCCGCCGTATTTATTGACATACGTCTTACTCTTTTCTGATCCACCCGGACCCCAGCTAGGCATACAGATCTTTGTTGTAGATGTATTTGTCCAGATAGCACTCTCCGCATGCACAGTAGTAATGGTGAAGAACGAAAGCAAAACAATCGCACAGGCCCCAATAATGCGACGTGAGATGGTCATATGTAGTTAAGTATCGTCGAAAAAGTGCTGAAAACCGAGGGGGCACTGTGAATAGCAAAGCGTAAATAAGTGAACACAAAACCGGTACCAGCAATAAGAAGGATGGCAGCGCATGATTCCGCGCTGGTCATGCGTCTCAGAGAGGCGTCACGAGCACGTCGAGCCGAACTATGGGTATGCAGGGCATGAGGGGTCACTCGAGAGCGGGAGGGGCAATAAAGCCATCGGTCCCACGACGCTCTGTTTGGAGCCATTCAGCCAGTTTCCGATAGAATCATGCATCTTTTATGCGTCGGTGTAGTTACAAACGCCTGCGGGGAGCTCATATCCACATGCCAGCCATAGAATCTTCTCACGCCTTGTAATAAAACTCTTCTCTGAAGAGCCGAGTGATGTAGTTAGGAGAAAGTCCAACTTGAATTGCCGCTCCCTTAGTCGAGTGGCACTCTGTCTCCTTGGAAGTAATCATAAAAAACGCAAGAGAATCCAGAAAATGCCAACGTTCCTCGTTAATACTCACTATTGTATATATCGACCTCCTAGTTTGGTATTCCAATAACCTTAATGGCTTTCAAATTCGAGATATCGGCACCGAGATACGAAACATATTGATATCTCGTTCAATATCGGATTAATCTCGGATTGATCTAAAGCCGCAATTAATGCCGCTATGGAAAACGAGTGAGTAAGCGGCATCGCGACTATCAAAGACGAGTTTCTATGCATTCTATTGAGTGAGTGCGACGTTCATTTCATAATTTGACGTCAACTATAAAACGTTGTGCATGTAGATACTGGACGTATCCGGCTTACTGAGAGGGGATATGGACGTCTGACGTCCATATTTCTTGTTATCATGTATCGCATGGAATTCTTTCACGTGGTGAATCGCGGAATCGATAATCGGATGATCGTTCTTGATGATAAGGATCGCATGCGATTCGTGCATTCGCTTTTCGAATTGAATGATCAGATGCTTGCTGATCCGAATCATCGTCTGCGCGATTTTGATCCGATGCGTAAGCGGGAAACATTGGTCGCGATCCATGCATGGTGCCTCATGCCGAATCATTATCATCTTCTTCTTACTGAATCCATTGAAGGTGGGATCTCGCTTTTCTTGAAGAAGCTCAACATGGGCTATGCAAAATATTTCAATCAGAAGTATGAGCGCAGCGGGGCTCTGTGGCAGGGGAAGGCAAAAAAGTTGCGTATCAAGAAGGATGAGAACTTCCACCTCATGCCGAAGTACATCCATCTGAACCCGTTGGACCTCTCGTTTCCGAATTGGCGCAAGGGTAATCTGAAAGACCCCGATCATGCGCTTGACAGGCTTCGCACGTATCGGTGGAGCAGTCACCTCGACTACGTGGGGGAGAGTAATTTTCCCTCCCTTATCCGCATGGGAATCGTCAGGGATTCGGTAGGGGATCGCTACGCTTACGAGAAAGGATTGAAGGAAATCACGGAAGATGCTGAATTGGCGCAACATAGTGCCATTTTGGAGTAATTTCGGTTCATTTTTTGAGTAGGTTTTATAGGTGTTATTTCAATTTTGACGAAAAAAGCTATGGACATCGACAGTCCATATATGGACATCCGATATCCATACCGGCGTCATTATTTGATCAAATGGACACTCCTCAATGCGTCTGCGTGCATAGCTTCAAAAATTAGACATTCCGCTTTGAAAATTGCGAAATCAGGTTTGTATCTGAATATTTTAGGGAAAAAATCGAGCAAAACAGGCCTTTAACGATGATACGCCTGCTGTTTTGTGCATGATAGTGCGCCATGCAACGAAGAAGGTGGGGCTGAGATTTCGTCGGTGATCAGAGGCAGCTGTTTCCCTCACAAAAGCCGTGCCGGCATGCATTTAGGGTAGTCGTACCAGACCACATTTTGATCTCGATTCGCGCGGCCAATGACTCGCAGCAGGTGAGGAATTGGGCCTCTTTTGGCGTTAGTGAGCCAGGGTATAACGCGTCGATCGGCCCTTACCGGTGCGGAAGAGTTTGCCGCGAGAGATGAGTATCCTTGCATACCGTGATGCGGTGGAATCGGAGACTGCTAGGAGTTTCTGAATGCCGTCGTTCGTGATGTGCGTATGCGAAGCAAGATGACTCAGAATCTTCTCCAGATCATTCTCGCGCTTACGGGTACGATGTTCCAGAGATTTAAGTCGACCCGCACTTCCTTGAAATCTTTTCTCAACAACTGCGTGAGATTGATCGGCGGGTGTATCACTTCCAGAATTATGCGCGGTAGTAGTTCCGGAATCTGAGGAAGTCTTCGTGCTATTTGATTCAACTGCAGACACGTGGGTGGTATCAGCGCTGGTTTCCGTTTTCCTAGCTGCATCAGCAGGCACTTCATCGCTATTGGTTGGAGAAGTATTTGATACGGATATTGGAGTCTCAATATCGACCGGCAGGGCGCTCGTTGGTACGGGAGTAGTCACGTGGTCTTGAACGCGCTGTTCGGAGGCTACTTGAAGTTCAGTAGGTTCAGGAGTTGGGGTTGGGTCTGTCATACCGTAATCGGGTCAGTCTAAAAGCGTAATCGGGTCATTTGTATACAAATGACCCGATTAGCTACGCCGAGATTTAGTCCCGAGACACGCATTTTCAATGCTTTCTCGGTTATATCGCGGCGTGAGAGGGCAGCGTTCATACTTCTTCTGGTGATGGTTCCGGAGTGGATTCTGGCTCAGGATTTTCATCATTCGGCGGTGTTTCAGACTCTTCGGGAGCATCTTCTGGTGCCTCGGTCTCAGGTGAATCCTCTGGTTCCGGAGCGGGTTCCTCACTTCCAGTCTCTTCAGGTGGTGTCTCTGATTGGGGTTCATCAGGTGGCTCTTCCGGTGTTGATGCCGGGGTCGCACCGCTTTGGTTCAGCAGCTGCTGAAGCTCTGCCTTCGTCACGCAAAGATCTTCAAGGCAGAGTTTGTTTGCGTTCACGGTATCCGCATACACGTTCTCCGCACGCAATGTCTTCGTGAATATCTCCGTGATGCCGTTCTGTGCATCCGCGAGCCAATTGGTCATGCGCGCGAAGATGTTTGCAAAGACAGGTGTAGAAGTTGCGGTGCTTGTTGCATTCAGAAGATCTCGCAGTGCATTCTTCTCTTCGATCACGAGTGTGTATTCGTTTTCGACGAAGACTTCAATCTCACCAGAGACTGAGGTTGCCTCAAGTGCGCGTGCAACGGTATACGAAGATGTCGTCGCCTTGGTACCGATACCCGGCACGGATGAGATCGTGAGACGATCGCCGACTGCGATCGGACCGCCTTCCATGTTCACTTTAAGTGGTACGCGTCCCTTAAGAGCGACGGCACGACCGTCCTTGATCTCCTGGCCGAGCAAGAGGCCTGGCTTGGTAGATAGGACTCCCAATCCTTCTTCGCCGTGCTTCGCGCGGCGGATCGTGGAGGTGGAGTTCTCAAGGAGGGAGACGATCTCTCCTGTGAGGAGAGTTGAATCGATGGCGCGGTAGTTTTCGGCAAGGTCGATGTCGCTGATGGTCGCGGTGGTTGCGTAGATGGTGCCGGCGGTGGTGCCACAAGAGCCGGTGCTGCGCACACAGAGAGAACCTTGGACGGAGAGAGTGGAGACTGGGGTGGTGGTGCCGACTCCCACATTGCCACTCTGGGTAAGGCTCATGATCTCGTTTGCAGTATCACTGAAGAATCTCAAACGATCATCAGATACCAGGTTATCAATGATCCACTTCCTAGCACCGCTCTCGTAGATCTCCATTCCACTGTTAGCAGAACCGTCGAGGCGAACGTATGCGTTCGTGCCGCTTACATGCAACTGGCGAAGCGGTGTAGTGGTTCCTATACCGACGTTGCCAGAGGAGTCGATAAAGAGTCGGGTGCTCGTCGCGCCAGCGGTGTCTGAAGTGAAGAGGCTGAGGCTGCCACCGAAGTTGTTGGAATGGCGTCCTGCATCGATACCGGCAATCTCTTTCTGTGTCGATGGATTGCCATCGGTGTTGAAGAAGGAGAGGCCTGCAGCTGTGCCGTTGGTGGTGTTCTGGCGTCCCCATACCGCGATGCGGTTTTTTGCATTGGTGCCGTTACCAGAGACGGAGAGCATATACGTTGGCGTCGTGGTGCCGATGCCGAGTCGTTGGTTTGTGGTATCCCAGAACAGCGAAGAAGAAGTGCCGATTGAGCCTGTGTCGTTTCCGAAAAGGATGGAACCAGAGCTGATCGAGGTAAGGCCGGTTCCGCCATTCGCAACGCCGAGAGCGGATGTCAGGCTGAGTGATTGTGCGGACAGTGAGCCCGTAACGGATAGTGCACCTGCATTCTGAGCAGAGACCTCTCCCCATTGCAGGGAGACACCGCGCAACATGATGCCTGCGGGCGAGCTCGGGCTCATCAGAATGCGGTATTTCATTGAGGTGCCTGATGGTTGTCCCGAAAGATCCACTGCCGTGTCGCCATACAATGTCGAGCCATCCTCAAGTGTAGAAAGGGCTTGTAGGGTGGTGGTCGACCAGGTGGTGCCTCCATCGCGAGACACGGCTGCGGCGATGTGGGTGTTGAGCGTAAATGCAGCCGTCGAAGTGCCGGCAAAGAAGAATTTTGCTGTGCTCGGTGATGACGATGCGGTAAAGGTGTTTGAGATAAGGCGAGACGCTCCTGTTCCAGAGACGGTAGTGTAGCGGACGATCACAATGCCGTCCGCGCCGGTACCGCCGGTGACTACTGTTGATGCGCCACCGCCCGCGCCTCGTCCGCCGCTTCCCGGCGTTGCTCCGTTGGTTCCGTTGTTATTGCCGCTGCGCGTACCACCGGCACCACCACTGGAATACGTGACCGATGTTCCGGAGATGGTGTTTGCAATACCGGTACCACCAGCACCGCCTGCTTCGACGCCGTTACCCCCGCCAGAACCGCCTGCACCCGCAGCGCCTCCTCCACCTGCGCCTCCACCGCCGCTTCCTCCGGAGCCTGCATTTCCACCGCTGGATCCGACGCCAGGAGAAACTGCCGTCGAAGCTCCTCCTGTTGTAGCTGAGGAGTCATCTCCCGCACCGCCACCACTACCGCCGGGTCTACCGTTGTTGAATGGTTCGGCACCTGCGCCACCGCCACGAGCAGTGAGGCCGAATGCGGTCGTCGTTGCGCCATCGGTATTCGAACCACCGCCGGTGCCGACAGTTATTGCGTAGGATGTCGCAGGCGTGACGTTGAAGGAACTAATAGCAACATATTCGCCGGCTCCACCACCTCCCGAGCCACGCACGCTTGCGGTGGCATTACCACCGCCACCGCCACCGCCGCCAACAACGAGGACTTGTACCGTGCCGACGGCACCGGAATAGAAGGTTCCGTTCGACGTGAATGTGCGGATGCTGTCGCCGCCGGAAGAGGATGAACTGCCGCCGCTCGGAGCGGCGTCGGGTACCAATGCGATCATGCCTGCGCTTGTCGCGATGCCGCTTGAATTTACGAGATCGATTCCTGAATCATCAGCAATCGATGCAGAGCCAAAAGAATCAGCCACGCCGTTGCTAAGGCTGACCCATTTCGCGCTGCTCGATGCGATCTGAAGTGCATTTACGGAAGTATTGATCGCTGTAGTGAGATCACCGGCAACCAGTCCTGATGTGTTTGCCGAAAGAACGCAGGTATTGAGGATCGAGAAGCAACCTCCCGCGAGGTCGATTCCGTTTGAGAAGGTGCTTGTTCCGGAGCCGTTGAGGTATATGGAGTTCGTGCCAACCTTCAATTGACCTTGCACATTGAGGTTCTGATACAGGGTCGAAGTCCCGGCTTGGAAGTTCGCAATACTGCCGATTGAAAATACTGAGCCTGGTGAAGTGGTTCCGATGCCCACGTTGCCGCCGAAATACGCATTTCCTGTGGTCGTTGCGCCACCATTGATGGTGAGTCCTGTCGCCTGGCCGCCTGCACCGATCGTCGACGAAGCATATGCGGTGAGGCCGCCATTGAACTGCGTGAGTGTCGAAGTCGCATTGCCATTAAGAAGGAACGGATACGCGAACGATGAGCCGCTGCTGAGGCATACGCCACCGACCGCATAACAGCCCGAAGTGATGTTCATGCCTACGTTGCTTGTCGAGGTCGCTGAGCCGGAGATGTTGAGGCCGGAGAGGGTGGTAGTGCCGAATCCAGTAGCGGATACAGAGAGGAACTTGGTCGCGGTCGAGCTCGAAGCAATCTCAAACACCGGATTCGTCTGCCCAGCATCACCCTGCAGTGCGAGCTTTGCCCACGGCGTGGTCGTACCGATACCAACCTTATCGGCGTTATCCAACAAGAACGACTGCGTGCCATCATTCGCCCAACCGGCCGCGTTGTTGCCGTTGACGGGTGCGATCATGGCACCGGTGAAGTAGGTGATAGCCGTGTTCCCGCCGTCGACGATTTGGTTTGAGGCGGTCTGTGTGTCGCCGTATACCTCGAAGTAGTCGGTCGTACCGTTTGCTTCGACGATGGTAGTTATCACCACATTCACGGTGCTTGCTTCCGCGGTCTCGCTCGGCAATATTGCGTTCGCAGCTGCAACTCCGTTCTTATAGATCATCGCGAATCCATGATCGTCAGCGCTGAGGGCACCATATTGAAGATTAGCTGTAAGGATGTATTTGCCCGGCACGGTCGGCATGAAGCGGTTGCCGCTAAAGTTGTTATTTGTATCGAAGCTCTCAACGTCCCAGGTGATAAGCGTAGGGCTCGCGCCGACGTTCGTCTGATCAGCGGTTTTGCTCACATGAAATGACGGCCCCGTCGTCGCGGTCGTCACCCCCTGCCACGTCCCGCCGGCGTTCTTGAATTCGATGACACCGCCGTTGTCACGGAAGCCATAGCCGTCCGTACCGGTCGTGGTGCCGAAGTTCGTGTAGCGATCCGTGCCGTTGAAAAGGGTATCGCCGAAGACGGTGAGTTTTGCATTCGGTGTTGAGGTGCCGAGTCCCATATCGCCATTGGAATTGACGAGCAGACGAGTGCTTTTCGCGCGATTATCCGAAAGAGTAAATGATCCATTATTGGCAAATGCGAGCCAATCTCCTGCAGTGCCAGTAGTGTCATTGAGTCTCAAAGACGCATTGTCTCCTTCGATAGCGAGACTTCGCGCGGAACATCCGGTACATGCAACAGGCGTGGTTGTTCCGATGCCGATGTTTCCGTTTGTTGCGATAAACAAGCTCGACGTACCAATCGCCGTATTCGTGCCGCTGAAGTAGGCGACTTGGCCGGTGGTGCCAGTGAGCGAGGCGCTTCCACCACCGACGCACGTGCCGTTTACTGCATAGCAGCCGCTCGTGATGTTCATGCCTACGTTCGAGGTAGAAGTCGCAGAACCGGAAATATTCAAACCAGAAAGAGTGGTGGTGCCGAAACCGGTACCAGATACCGAGAGGAACTTGGTCGCGGTCGAGCTCGAAGCAATCTCAAACACCGGATTCGTCTGCCCAGCATCACCCTGCAGTGCGAGCTTCGCCCACGGCGTGGTCGTGCCGATGCCAACCTTATCCGCATTGTCCAAAAGGAACGACTGCGTACCATCATTTGCCCAGCCTGCGGCGTTGTTGCCGTTCACGGGCGCGATCATGGCGCCTGAGAAGTTGGTGAGAATCGCTGTGCCGTCGACAACCTCCGATCCTGCGGTGGCGTGGCTGACGTAGATTTCAACGTAGTCGGTCGAACCGTTCATGTCGATTATCTCGCTTATGGAGCTAGTGAGGCGTTGTGCGGCAGCGACATCGGGATAGTTATAGACCTGTGCGACTACTGCGCCGTTCTTATAGATCATGATCGATGCGTTCCCCCCGGCATCGATGGTATTCGCCCACCATGCCTGCGCGCGGATGAGGTATTTGCCTGGCACTGTTGGCGTGAATCGATTCGACGCGAAATTGTTGTTAGTGTCGAACGTTTCGGTACTCCAAGTGAGAAGTGTGGCTCCGCCGGCGGCAATCGTCTGATCCGAACCGTTCTTATGCACACTGAACGACGGCCCCGTCGTCGCGGTCGTCACCCCCTGCCACGTCCCGCCGGCGTTCTTGAATTCGATGACACCGCCGTTGTCACGGAAGCCGTAACCGCTTGATCCAGTAGTGGTGCCGAAGTTCGCGTAGCGATCCGTGCCGTTGAAGAGGGTATCGCCGAAGACGGTGAGCGCAGCTATTGGGGTTGTGGTACCGATACCGACGAACCCGTTGGTGCCCGGAGAAAGAATCACATCACCGGTGCCGAAGGTGGTGCCAATAGCGACATTGCCGTTGGTGCCATCGTAGAGCGTGAGGAAGCCGTTCGCGTTTCGAGAGCTATTGTATGCGCGGAGATTTGTGGTGCCACCTGCGCCGATCTCCATGTCGCCCCAAACGTTGAATTTTGCTACGGGAGTTGTTGTGCCCACACCGACGCGGCCGTTCGTGTCTATGAACAAACTCGACGTACCAATCGCCGTATTCGTGCCGCTGAAGTAGGCGAGCTGACCTTGAGTACCTGAGAGCGATGCAGAACCACCGCCGATGCAGGTGCCGTTTATGGCGTAGCAGCCACCGGAAAGATTGATACCGCCCGTCGATGAGAAGGTCGAAGTGGCAGTCGAGAAGTTGATGCCGTTCGTGTTGCCGATAGAGAAAAGTGAGCCCGGTGTCGAGGTGCTAATACCGACATTTCCGTTACCGCGAACGACGAATGTGTTATCGGTCGAGGCGGTGCGGAGGCCGAGGAAGTCATTGCTGGTGCTGCTGTCGAGATCCGTCTCGAACGTGTAGCGATTTGAGCCATCCGATGCGCCGAAGATAAGACGAGCCTCGTCTGCTCCTTCGGTGCCGCCGATCTCGAGCTTGCCGCTCGGAGATGCGACTCCGATACCGACGTTGCTCGCGACATAGAGTGAGCCGGTTGTTGTTGCACCGCCGGAGATGGTGAGGCCACCGGTCTGCGTACCGTCACCAATGGTCGACGATGCATACGCCGTGAGTCCGCCGTTGAAGCCGAGCAGGGTTGAAGTCGCATTCGATGGGAACGGATACGCAAAGTTCTGGTAGTCGGTGCCAGGTGTCGCAACGGAGACGACGCCGTTTGCTGCTTTCAAAACTCCGCTCAAATTGCCTGAGAGAGTGGTCTGGCCGGATACCACCAGCGCACTTGTCGATGCAACACCGTTAGCTTGTGTGAATGCAGTCGAGCCCAAAGCAGCAGTCGGCGCACTCACCGATTCCGTGAACGAGCTGAACGTGAAGGTAGAAGCGGCTCCAAGCTGCTCGATATTGATAGTCGCAGTTCCTACGGTCGAACCTAATGTTCGACGAATGCGGAAGTCAGCCACTTGATTTGTAATACGCACATCAAGAGCAAAATCGTTTCCGACATAGGAACCAGTATCTGAAATCGGGAGCGCCAATTGCCACGCGCCACTTGTCTGTGCATATTTGAGCGGCAACGCATATTGTTTTGAGACCGAGAAGCTCGATGCAGGCACCGTAATGCTTATGTAGAGATTGTGGGCACCATTGGTGATCGTGGTGCTTGCGATACTAATTGTGTCATTGATCGTTGTGGGCACTGCGCGCGTGACGCTGAAGCGCTTCTGAGCAGATGCCGACGTTTCTGAGAAAAGATAGTCTCTTGCAGTCACATTGCCACTTACGGTTGTTGAACCGAAAAAGGCATTTGTCGAAGATGCATAACTTGAGGAGAAGAGCGTCGAGGACGCGTTCGCGAAGGTCTGGAGTGCGGTGAAGGTGTTTGCGCTGTACGTCTTCGGGATTGTCGTCGAGGAGTGGGCTAAGTAGATGGCAGACGTCGTCGAGAAGAAATCACGAGTGGTCTGCCAGTAGTTGGCTGATGTCGTGGAGAATCCGAGACCGAGCGACGACCAGTAATTCGCGCTGGTCGTCGAGAAGCTGTTCGCGAGATAGTAGCTACCTTCAAGGCCATCAAACGTGCCGGTCCAATCACCGGCAGTGGTTGCGATGTAGTCGGTGCCAGGAACCGCCGTCAAAACCGCGCCCGTGCCATTGCCCTTGAGGAGTCCGGTGAGCGTCGTCGAGCCGGTGCCGCCGTTGGGTACGCTGAGCGCCGCACCGAGATTCAGTGAGCCGAAGTATCCGACGGTCGAGGATGCATAGGTGCTCGAGAAGAGCGTGGTCGATGCGTTCGAGAATGTTTGTAAGCCGGTATACGTATTGGCGGTATAGGTCTTCGGGATTGTCGTCGATGAGTGGACGAAGTACGTCGCAGATGTCGTTGAGAAGAAGTTATTGACTGACTTCCAGTAGTCGTTCGAGGTGGTAGAGAAGGCGAGGCCGATCGAGGAGAAGTACGAGGCTGAGGTAGTCGAGAAGAAGTTGCGCTGGTCCTTCCAGGCGTCGGCGCTGGTCGTTGAGAACGCATTGCCTTGATTCTGCGCGAGGAAATACGAGGCAGACGTGGTGGAGAAGAAATCACGCTGCGTCTTCCAATAATCAGCACTCGTCGTCGAGAACGAGGTGTCGGTGAACGTCGGCCATGCCTGACGACAATCTCCTGAGATGCAGAGGGAATTCGTGCTGAGTGCCGTCGTGGATGCGTACGGGAATACGGATGCCGCGGACGAGGTGGCGGTGAAGCGCGGCGCAGTCACGTTGCCATAGCTCGTCATAGCGCCGCGGAAGAGGGAGTTTCCGGCGATTTCGAGGATAGTTCCTACGGTAGTCGTCGCACTGCTACCGATGATGACGACATCCGTCGGGTCCGCAGGGTAGATGGCCAAGTCATCCGTCGTAGAAGCAAAGAAGCTCGCACCACCGCCTCCACCACCGGTGAGGTCGGTGCTCCATGTAAGATTGCCGCTGACCATCTTCAGTACTTGGCCGTTCGAGCCATTGGTAAGCGTCGAGGCGATACCATCGCTTGTCTGCAGAAGGCCGGTGCCAGTACCGAAGCCGAAGGAGCCGCTCACATACATATTAGTAGAGGTGGCATTGGTGCTGGTTGCGTCAGTCACCTCAAGTCCGTCGAAGGCCTGTGTGCCTGAGAAGGTGATCCCCGAGAGCGTGGAGCCGGATATGGAGGCACCGGAGATGGAGCCGCCCGTGAACGTCGAATCAGTGATATCGATATCGTCGAATCCGGCGCCTCCGATGCCGTCGGGGAAGCTGTCGACGATGCTCTCCGCCTGGCGATCGCCCCGGTACTCAGCAAGCTCGATGCGCCCGGTGAGGTAGTTCTCCATCGCATTGAGACGGCTATCCAACAGCTGCTCGGAAAGGCCCGAAGCAAGCACTCCGCCGGAGCCGACCGTCGGTTGGATGTAGTTGGTGATGTTGTTCGTGATCTGGGTTGGGGCAGGTGCCTGAGCAACCGGCTGCGAACCACCGCGAACGTACACAACTGGCATCGGCTGCACGTCGTCACACCAGCCGGTGATGCTGCAGGCGATTGAAGTAATGCTGGTGTAGCTCGCGCGCGCGATCGATTCGATCGGCGAGAAGAAAGATGCAGCAGCAACCTGCTCGGCCGCAGAACCACGAAGCATGTTGGCGATCGGAGTGGAAAGCGCCGTAGTGTTTGCGATGAAAAGGAGAAGTACTGCACAGATGGAAGATATCGTGATGCGCGTGATCAGCATCGTCTGTGCCTTCTCGCGTGCCGCGTGAGCTTTTTCGGATGCACGCAAGATATGCAGCTGACGAGGTGCTACGTGTACAGGGGAGAGCGGCTGGAAGTTCTCATCGCGCACGACGACCGGCTCCGCAACACTCTTAAGCTCGCGTGAGAGGTTTTGGTGCCATGCCTCTTTCTTCGCCTCATGCGCCTTGATAAAGGGGACCAAGGAATCAGCTTCAACGATCCACGTCTTACCCGAGCGTCGTCCACGAAGTTTTCCTTCGCGACAAAGGCGCGATACATAATCCGGCGCGTACCCCAAAACATCTCCGGCTTCGCGTGCCGTCAGGTAGTGAACGCCGTCAATGTACAAGTTATTTTTCACACCGCGAAAGTGACGAAATATGTTGCAACTATAACTTTTTTCGTCAGTCACGCTTACGCGAAAGGGTGTGGATTCTGTGAATAACTGTGCAAAGTATTTTCTGGATCATGTATTCGTGCAGTCGTGTATAAAATCTTTGCATGCACGTGCTGTAGAGCGGAATCCGGAGCTTAGGAAGCAATCTTTGTGAGATCTCGGTAGCGTCTCGGATATTACGTAGTAGCGTCTAACATATACATCTCGATTTAACGAGCTAAATAAATTAACGGTATCTCGTTTAATCTCGGAATATCTCGGATCCAAATCTCGGATGCATCTCGGATTGGCGCTTTCGTCGGTTGTTCTTCAGGCATTTTCATTTGTTGGTGTGGTTTCTCGGACTTTAGGTGTGATCCTTGCGGCCCTTTTTCGTTGAGTCTGTTCTTTTCGGGTGGGACTTGCCATCGATTCGTTCTCGTGGCGTATCATAAACGGCACTGAAATGAACTCAAGAATTCGGTAAAGTCATCCGTACTAGGGAAGGTTCCTGCAAAGGCGGCGATTCCTTATATACTTAAGAACTATGGCCTACACACCGACGATCGGAATGGAAGTACACGCAGAGCTGAAAACCGCGACAAAGATGTTCTGCAATTCGAAGAACGATGCGCATGAGATGCGTCCGAATGTAAACATCTGTCCGGTGTGTCTCGCGCATCCGGGAACGCTTCCCGTCATCAATAAGGAAGCGGTGAAGCATGTGCTTCGTGTGGGCATCGCACTTGGCAGCGAGCTCGCTGATTACACCGAATTCGATCGCAAGAATTATTTCTATCCTGATCTTCCGAAGGGATACCAGATAAGCCAATATGAATTTCCATTGGTTAGCGGCGGTACGCTCGCAGGCGTACAGATTACACGCATACACCTTGAAGAAGACACGGCAAGCTCGGTGCACGACAGCCAAACGGGCGCTACACTCATAGACTTTAACCGCTCCAGCATGCCGCTCATGGAGTTGGTCACCGAGCCGGTTATCCATAGCGCGGAGGAAGCAGGGAAGTTCGGTCGTGAGCTGCAGCTCTTGCTGCGCTATCTCGGTGCATCTGATGCGGATATGGAGCAAGGACAGATGCGTCTCGAAGCGAACATTTCTCTTTCTGATACCGACAAGCTCGGTACGAAAGTGGAAGTAAAAAACATCAATTCATTCCGCGCGATGGAACGCGCAGTTGCATACGAGATCAAGCGCCAGACCGAGCTTCTATCCAAAGGAGAGAAGGTGATACAAGAGACGCGTGGTTGGGATGATGTAAAACAGCAGACGTTCTCGCAGCGCGTAAAAGAAGTCGCCGCTGATTACCGCTACTTCCCGGATCCTGATCTCCCATCACTCAAGCTTTCAGAGATACCGGAATTCTCACGAGAGAATCTCGCACAGACATTGCCTGAATTGCCCGACGCACGCCGAGCACGCTACGCGTCGTGGGGTATTAAGCCTGCAGATGCGGAGCAGTTCGTACAGTATCCGCGCATCGGATCCTTCTTTGATGCGGTGGCAGCCACCAAAACAGGGGATGCAGCTTTCGCACAGCGTGCCGCCAACTATATTGCCAACGACTTAGTGAAGATAATCCGAGATACTGATTCGCGAGATTCAGAATTAAGCGCCGAGATACCGGTTTCTGTAGAGAATTTTGCCAAAATAATCGATCTCATCGGTGCAGGTAAGATATCTTCCCGTGTCGCCAAGGACCTCCTGCTTATGGTTATCGCTGAAAGGCGCGATCCTGAGTCCCTTGCCACAGAGAAGGGGCTCTTCCAGACCAGTTCTGCTGCTGATCTCGGGCCTACGATTGATGCAATTCTCACCGAGCATACATCCGTGGTTGCAGATTACAAGGGAGGAAAGGAAGCGGCACTGCAATTCCTCTTCGGACAGGCAATGAAGGTTCTGAAGGGTGCTGCTGAGCCAGCTACGTTGCGTCAGGCGCTTATTGACGCCATCGCTAAGAAATAACTCGGGTACCCGAGCCTCCGTTGAAACACAAGGGGTTTTCCCCGATGTCTACTCTTGCAAACAGGCGAGAGGAGTATAATAGCTGCATGGCACAGGAGATTAATCTCGGAGGAACGATATACATCTCGTCTAAGCATGCAGCCGAGAAGACCGGCTATACGCAGGACTACATCGGCCAGCTTGCCCGCGGCGGCTCCATCGAGGCGAAGCGTGTATCAGGTATGTGGTACATCCTTGAGGAATCCCTTCGGGCGTATAAGGAGAAAGCAGACCAGTTCGTCCCCACGCCTCCTGAGGGATTCACGAAGTCACCCGAAGCGGAAGTGGCAGTATCATTCGATGGTAAAGACTACATCTCGGCAAACCGAGCAGCGAAGATTACAGGATATAACCAGGACTATATCGGTCAGCTTGCCCGCAGTAATCAGATCCTCTCGCGGCAGGTCGGTAAGCGCTGGTATGTCGATCGAGAATCGCTCCTGAAGCATAAAGAGGAGAAGGACGCGCTTCTTGCTGCGGTACAGGTCGAATCTGTCGGTCTTGCGAAGCCAGAAGACCTCCCGCCGATCCAGGAGCCGGAACCTGCTCCCGTAGAGGAGGTGGTCGTCGAACAGGAGGTAACCCATTTCAGCTACGTTAAGGAAGAGGAAGCGCCTCTTATCCCGGAGTTTGAGACCGAGGAGCCAGAACCCATGCCGGAATTCCCGCGACGCAAAGTAGCTGAACCGGTCTTTCAGGAATATCGTGCCCCCGAGCCCGAACTGGCTAGATTTGAAGCCGTAGAATCGATAGAGGAAGCTCCGGTAGTCGGTGAGGAAATCGCCCCGCAGACGCCACAAGAGCCCGTCATGGAGGAGGTCGTCATCCCGATCCGAGTCACGGACGAAGAGGCGATAGAGGAGGCGTATATCGAGGAGGATGCGCCGGTACGTAAGGCGCGAAAGCCGGTAGGCGCCTTTAATTTCATCGCAATCTCGTCTCTCACGGTAGTTGCTGCTCTCGGGACGCTCGCCTACATCGGAAGCTCGCTTGGATTCCTCGATTTCGGTAGCGTCATGCCGCAGGGAGATGGCTCTCAGAATGCTTCTGCGGCCAATACTGTTGTAGAGAGCAATGCTGACAAGGCAGGAGAGACGATCCGTGGATTCTTCTCGAAAGAGATAACGTATAAGCGTCAGTAATCGTTTTGCGATCAGAGCCGCACCGAGAGGTGCGGCTTTTCTATCCCCACATTTCCGAAGAAAAAAGGAGAAGCCCCGGAAAAGCTAGTAGTATATAGCTAAATCGCTTGCGAGCCTGCATGAAAAACGCAACCGACATAGGTTCGTACATTCCGGCACGTGATGCCGCTCTTCGTGCGCGCCTGCATCCGGATTACATCGCACGCCTCGCGCGTCAGTCGAAGATCAAGGCAAAACGTGTCGGTCGCAAGTGGTATGTCGACGAATCCGCCCTCGAGAAATTCCTGAAAAGCCACTCGGAAGGGAAAGAAGAACGTCGCGAGAAATTGCGCGAGAAGCACAAGAAAGAATATCTTGAGCACGCACAGCCGCTTGCGCGCGTAGACGATACGATCGCGGATAACGTATCTCCACGCACACAGCATGCAGTCGTGACCACGGTGAAGCACGCAAACCTCTGGGCGACTCCGGGCCTCAATGCACATGCGGTGACGTATGCGATGCACCCCGGAATCGACCTCTTCCATCGAGTCGTCGCTCTCGTTACGGCATTCGTTCTCGTCTTCGGCGCTTACGGACTCTTCGATAGGGAATTCGGCGCTGCAGCTGTTGACGCTCTTGCGTATTCTGCAAGCGGTATCGTCGCATTTGCGGCTGTAACTATCGGTTTTTCGCCTGATTGTGCATCGGGAACCCAACGCATGGCGGCCGCAGCGCATCTCGCATTCCAGAATGCGCTCACCTCGATCGATAACGCGATGCCATCGGGACTTCCCGATACGTCACTCACCCCGCTCAGCGCAGCGTGCGCACACTGATATGACCTTCAAATTTCGCGCAAAAATGACTTCAGAGATACGTAACGCATCACACACGTCACTTATCGCATTTGTTATATCTCTCATTTCTTTTGTGGCATTTTGCTCGTTTCCATACGTATCTCATGCGCAACAAGCGAAAATTCCTGCAGCATCAATCACTTCGATAGTGCGTTCGGTCGATACTCCTGGTGCGATCGATGTGAAAGGAAAGGCGCAGCCACGTACGACCATCAATGTCGAGATCATTTCCGATGATGTGGGTCCACTCTTGCGGCAGCAAACGGTCTCGAATGAGGCAGGAGACTGGTATCTCACTATAGGAGATAGCTCATTCAAAGACGGTGCGTATACGTTACGTGCGATCGTGCAGGATCAAGGTGGTCTACTCGGTCCCGTAACCGAAGTACGCGGATATAAGATACAGCCGAAGCCTCTCTTAGATGTAAACGGCTACCAGTTCGGATGGCTCGATGCCTTCATAGGAGCCCTCTTCATACTTTTCCTCGTTGCCGCAGTCGGCAGTTGGTACTACGAGCACCGTCGTCGTATCCATGAAGAGCAGCTTCTTATGGCAGAGCGCGACATCCATAGCATGTCGCATAACCTCATGGAAGAAGTCGAGCGTCTCGACCACCTTATTCGAGACTCGAAGGGTATGGATCCGCATGTTGCAGCCGAAGCAGAGTATTTGCTGAAGAGTCAGCAGAATAAGCTCGAGAAGATGAAGGGGATGCTCGCCATCGAGCCCTCAAAGGCTATATAGCCGAGATGTATCTCAATATCCGAGATAGAGCTTAAATAAAGGATGGAATAATAACTCGGTTTGCCGAGAATACGTAGGATTTACCGCCAAGAAGTCCTTATACAGCAATCTCCATATGGATGAATGTCTGCAACCGCCTGCGATGGGCAGTTTTTATCTTCTCGGAATACTGAGAGCGGCAAACCGATGTCGCAGGGCCGATATCGAACATCCTATAACGAGTTTGTATCGTGTTCACGAGGTATTCATCTTTGTCCACAGTCTCAATACTTTTGAACCCGATATCGTCGGAAAAGCAAGTAAAATACTACTTAAATCGCATTGACGATATGGGACGTCTATGACAGAAATCATTCACCATGGCATGCGGCTTGTTCCGTCGCGCGAATCCGCGCGACGCTTCAATATCACGAACGATTACATCGGTCGTTTGTGCAAACAGGGCAAAGTCTCGGGATCCCTCATCTCGGGTTCGTGGTACGTAAATGAAGAGTCGCTCCGAGATTTCTTGCTCAAAACAAATCGAGAGAAATATGAGCGCCGTGAAGCGTTGCGCGAGCAGCGTGCACATGCATACCGCGAAGCACAGGCGCGCCTGCTCGGAGATGCGATACCGGCCAAGCGTGCTGTGATTGCCGAGAAAAAAGTTGCGCCGCTTCCTCCGCGACCGCTCCGCATTCATCCGGCACCACGACGTGTACCGAAGACATTCACGATCTTCGCGCAGCGTGGTCTCGCGGTCATGTTTGCGGTCATTGTTGTTGTAGGCGGTTTGCGATTCAGCGATGCGAGTGTATTCCAGGTTGCGCGTGAAGTACTTCCGGCTGCTGCGGCGATCAGTGGTCGCAATGATGTTTTTGCAAACGCGTCGCAAAGCGCAATCGCGAAATTCTTGGGCGCGAATCGTGATAACGAGTCGTACTGGATCTGGTATGAGACCAGTGGTGCGACATACGATCAGCCGGAGATCTCTTCCGGTCTCGCAGGAAACGATTCGGTCATCGGCCGCGTGATCGATGCGATCACTCCGGGTAGTATTTCGGAAGCGATTCTTAATGCGCGTCTCGCCGCACTCGAATCACGATTGATGGCGCTCATCTCGATCGTTCCGCCGACAAACAGTGTGGCGCCGGTGTATCACTATTATGTAGACAATAGTAGCGGCATCGGTGGCAGCGGATTTGATGACATCGACATCACGAATTCGACGTACACCGGCGGTACGATCACCGGTGCAACGATCACGGGTGGCAGTGTTACCGCAACAGAGTTTGATGGAGTACTTCCGGTTGCAAATGGTGGTACCGGAACTTCGACGTACGCAGTCGGAGACATTTTGTATGCAGATTCGCCATCGACGCTTGGTCGACTCGCGCAAGGAACGAACGGACAAGTTCTTAAAGTTGTCGGAGGAAATCTCGTGTGGTCGCAAGATATCGCCGGTGGCGGAGGTTCTGGTGCATTCGCAACCACCTCTGATGATCTTGCGATCTACGTCGCTGATCCAAGTGATGTTGTGATCATCGGATCGAATGCGACATCAACCACCGGAAATATTCTTGAAATCGCCGGAAATACTCTGATGCGCGGTGCGCTCACCGCATACAACACGATTACCGGGCCGATCTTTACCGCAACATCAACGACGGCAACTTCGACGATGCCGCGCCTCAATATCACCGGCTCCCTCGGTATCGGCAGCGACTATATAACTGATATCTCAGGGGATGGCCTCTCGGTCCAATCCGGGGCTCTAGCATTGGATAGAACAGGGGATTGGACGGGTACGTTTGATGGCTTGGAAGGCAGCTACTATCTCGCGAATTCCTTCTCAACGACCTCTGCGTCATATTTCATCTCGCAGCAGAATCTGAGCGGCTTTTCGACCACATCAGCGGATTACTGGAAGACGCAGCGTGATTTCTTCGCCACGACCTCCGTCGAATACTGGAAGTCCGTCAGTAACTTCTTCTCAACGACCTCCGCAGCGTATTTCCTTTCTGAAAATCAGGAAGAAGCGTTCTCGACGACGTCTGCGGCATACTTCTTGTCGCAGCAGAACGTAAGCGGCTTCTCAACGACGTCAGCGGATTTCTGGCAGACGCAGCGTAACTTCTTCTCCACTACTTCCACTGATTATTGGAAGAGTGTAAATAATTTCTTCTCGACTACGTCGGCTGATTTCTGGAAGACCGCAAACAACTTCTTCTCGACATCTTCGGCGCAGTACTTCGTCAATTCCTCGACGACGATACCGAAGACCTACACCGCGAATACCTTCACGGCACTGCAGACTTTCGGTAACGCATCATCATCGATCCTCTCCGCTGATACGTTCTGTCTCTCAAACGATTGCCGCACCTCATGGCCGAGTGCAGGCTCGTCGTTCGCATATCCATTCCCGAACGATGCGACCTCAACCACCATTACCTTCAATAACGGTATCGTGAGCGTAGGTTCTACTACTATCAATGGGAACGCGACGACGACCGGTATGCAGAGCGTCGGCAGCCTGTACATTAATGGAGAGCGCTTCACCGATCTCACCGGCTCTGGTCTCCTCAATACGGCAGGCGTCCTCTCGCTCGACACCTCCGGCAACTGGACCGGTACCTTCGACGGCCAAGAGGGAAGCTACTATCTTGCGAACTCGTTCTCGACGACCTCCGCCTCATACTTCTCCTCCATCGGCCTCGCGTGGTCCACGACCTCAGCGAACTACTATCTTTCGCAGAACGGCGCGCTCGGCTTCTCAACGACCTCGAATGACTACTGGATGTCGCAGCGTAACTTCTTCTCGACGACGTCTGCAAACTACTGGCAGACGACGAGGGACTTCTTCTCCACGACAAGTGCGGCGTACTTCCTCGGTCAGAACCAGGGCGCAGCCTTCTCCACCACTTCCGCCAACTACTGGGAATCCCAGCAGACCGCCCGCACTGCCGATGACCTTTCTAATAATAGTATCGAAGATCTCTCGGACGTCGCGGCGATGACCGAGAACTACGGCGATCTCCTCTATTGGAACGGCAGCAGCTGGGCAGACATCGCCACCAGCTCGCTCGGCCTGGTGACCTCGAGCGAGCTTGGTGCCTACCTTTCGCTTGCTTCGTGGTACGCAACTACGACGGACGGTCTTGATGAAGGCTCTGCGAATCTCTATTTCACTAATGCGCGCGTCCAGAGCTACCTCGATACGGTCGGTAAGGGATACTTCTTCTCAACGACCAGTGCGGATGCCTGGAAGGATCAACGTAACTTCTTCTCGACAACTTCGGCAGCGTACTTCTCGTCCGTCGGCCTCGCGTTCTCGACCACGTCAAACGATTACTGGGCATCGGTACGTAATTTCTTCTCGACGACCTCAGCGTCGTACTTCCTCTCACAGAACCAGGGTGCCGCGTTCTCATCGACCTCGGCAAACTACTTCATCCATTCGTCGACGACCGTGCCGAAGCTCTATACCTCTAATACATGGACTGGCGGCAATATCTTCGGTAATGCGACAACCTCGTATGCAACCACCACGAATCTCTTCATCACCGACACCTTCGCGGGCGCAGGCCTCGGCGCATGTAATGCCTCGGGCGATAAGCTCGTCTACAACGCGAATACGAAGAAGTTCGAATGTGCGGCCGATGCTGGCGCGGGCGGTGGCATTACCTCGCTCCGTGCACAGTACTCAGGCAGTCAGACCGGCTCGGCGCAGGTCTTCGCAACGTCATCCGACACGAATCTCCAGCTGACGATTACTTCATCAGGCGATACTCATACGTTTACACCGGTCTGGAGCGGTGTCTTGGCAGTGGGTCGTGGCGGTACCGGCATTTCCTCAACGCCGAACTATGGCCAAGTGCTCGTGGGTGATGGTCTCGGTGGATACATGCTCGCGGCAACGAGTTCGCTTGGACTCAGCTCAGCAAGCTTCTCGACCACGTCTGCAGATTACTGGCAGAGCCAGCGTAACTTCTTCAGCACCACATCGACTGATTATTGGAAGACACAGAACAATTTCTTCTCTACGACATCGAGTGACTATTGGATGACAGAGCGTAATTTCTTCTCCACTACGTCGGCAAGCTATTTCCTCTCACAGAATCAGGGAAATGCGTTCTCAACCACCTCCGCAATCTACTTTGCACATTCTTCGACCACGATCCCGAAGACCTACACAGCGAACACCTTCACCGCACTCCAGAACTTCGCAAATGCGTCCTCCACGCTCTTCTCGGCAAGCTATGCCTCAACGACTGCGCTCTTCGCGAATACTGCTTCCACCTCCAACCTCACCATATCGGCATTGCAGAACGGTCTCTTAAAGGTCAACGCCTCCGGTGTTGTTTCGCTCGCGGTTGCGGGAACCGACTACCAGAACTTCGTGTATCCGTTCCCATCAAACGCGACTTCGACGCTTCTTAGCTTCAACGGCGGCCTCATCGCAAATGCGTCTTCGAGCATCAACGCGCTCTCATCGGTCATCTCCACGTCGACGAGCGCAACCTCGACGAATCTCTTCGCAACCAACGGCCGCCTCATCAGCGCAACCACCACGAACCTCGGCGTCAACGGTGAGACCTTCACCGATCTCACCGGCTCTGGTCTCCTCAATACGGCAGGCGTCCTCTCGCTCGACACCTCCGGCAACTGGACCGGTACCTTCGACGGCCAAGAGGGAAGTTATTATCTCGCCAACGGCTTCTCGACGACATCAGCTAATTACTGGCAGACCACGCGCAACTTCTTCAGTACTACCTCGGCGGATTACTGGGGTTCTACCAAGGGGTATTCGACCTTCGCGTACCCATTCCCGAGCAACGCCACCTCCACGATGCTCACCTTCAACGGCGGCCTCACCGCATATGCCTCCTCGACCTTCGCTAGCAACGTGAACTTCCTCGGTGGTGTCTGGGATGCAAGCGGCAATCTCGGTATCGGGAATACGAGTCCTTCATACAAGCTGGATGTGACCGGCACGGGACGCGTCACGGACGGCCTACGCATCGGCACCGGCGGTTCATACGAGGGAGTTCTCCATGTGAACATGGAAGACGTACCGGGCGTACCGGCATCTGATTCATTGCTCGTCCTCGAGCACAACAGCCAGAATGTGGCACTCAATCTCTTCACCAACAACTCCTTCGACAGCGCCATCTACTTCGGCGACAACGTCAACAACGACAGTGGTCGTATCATCTACGACGGCAACACCGCATCGCTCGCCTTGGGGACGAATGACGCTATCGATCAGCTCGTCCTCACGTCGAACGGGAGGGTTGGTATTGGTACGGCAGGCCCGACCGCTCAGCTGAACGTTCATGGCGACGCCGCCATTACTGGCGCGCTCTCATCGGCGAACCTCACCGCGACCGGCACGATTGTCTTCAGTGGCATTCCTTCCGCGCTCCTCGCCACCGATGCAAGCGGCAATGTCTACGCGACGACTACCCTCGGCGGCAACTACGTCAACAGCGCCATCAACTCGTATATCCATTCTTCAACGACCATCTCGAAGCTTTACACTGCAAACACCTTCACTGCGCTCCAGACGTTCGCGAACGCATCCTCGACGCTCTTCTCATCAACCTACGCATCCTCGACGCGTCTCTTTGCGGGCGCTTTCACTCTCGGCTCTCTCAATGGCCCGCTCCAGGCCAACAATGGCGTCATCAGCGCGACCTCGAGCATCCTCGCTATCTACGGCGGTACGGGTCAGACCAGCTACAGCGTCGGCGATATCCTCTATGCTGACTCGACGGGCTCACTGGCGAAGCTCCCGATCGGCGGCGCAGGAACGGTCCTCAAAGTGCAGGGAGGTCTCCCGTCATGGCAGACGGACCTCACCTCGGGCGGCGGTGGCGGTGCGACGGCATGGTCGACGACGACCGATTCCTTGGCAATCTATCCGACCGACACGACCGATGTTCTCATCGTCGGCTCCAATGCGACTGCTACAACTAATAGCATCTTTGAGGTCTTCGGCCGCTCGTACTTCTCCAACAACGTTGGCATTGGAACCACTTCTCCGGGCTCGATGCTCGCCGTTTCCGGCAACATCCTCGCGAATCGCATTACTGGTGCATTCTTCACCGCGACATCCACGACCGCATCCGTCTTCCCATACGCATCCACGACGGCACTTAGTGCGACGACACTCTGTCTCGCGTCTGACTGCCGCACCTCGTGGCCGACGGATTCGGAATTCTCCACTACATCCGCAGATTACTGGAAGACACAGCGTGATTTCTTCAGCACCACCTCCGCCTCATACTTCTCCTCCATCGGCCTCGCGTGGTCCACGACCTCAGCGAACTACTATCTTTCGCAGAACGGCGCGCTCGGCTTCTCAACGACCTCGAATGACTACTGGATGTCGCAGAGGAATTTCTTCTCGACGACGAGTGCGAACTACTGGTCGTCGCTCGGTCTCGGTTTCAGCACCTCGTCTGCAGATGCATGGAAGGACCAGCGGAACTTCTTCTCGACTACGTCCGCCTCATATTTCCTCTCGCAGAATCAGGGTAACGCGTTTTCGACGACGAGCGCGAACTATTGGGAGACCCAGCAGACCGTACGCACTGCAGACGATCTCACCAACAACTCGATCGAAGACCTGCAGGACGTTGCCGCCATGACCGAGAACTACGGCGATCTCCTCTATTGGAATGGTTCCAGCTGGGCTGATATCGCGACATCGTCGCTCGGACTCCCGACATTCTCCGATCTCTCGTCGAATCTCGCCAACTACCTCACGCTCGCAGCGTGGTACGCCACCACCACCGATGGCCTCGATGAAGGCGCCACGAATCTTTACTTCACGAATACTCGAGTACAAACCTACCTCGATACCATCGGCAAGGGATACTTCTTCTCCACGACCAGCGCTGACGCATGGAAGGATCAAAGGAATTTCTTCTCGACGACATCGGCGGCGTACTTCACGCACAGCTCGACCACGATCGCGAAGACCTACACGGCAAATGCCTTCACTGCACTCCAGACGTTCACGAACGCTTCGTCCACGCTTTTCTCCAGCGTCTATGCGTCATCGACTGTGGCAAACATCGGCACGCTTAACCTCGGTTCAGCACTTACGGTATCGAACGGTGGTACGGGTTCGACGACACTCACCGGCCTCCTCAAAGGCAACGGTACCGGAGCGATTCAGACGGCAATTCCAGGTGTCGATTACCTCAACTCGACCGCAGGCGACTGGACCGGCACCTTCGACGGCCAGGAGGGAAGCTACTACCTCGCGAACTCGTTCTCCACATCGAGCGCCAACTACTGGCAGACTACGCGTGACTTCTTCTCCACGACGTCAGCTATCTACTTCGCACACTCGTCGACGACGATTCCGAAGACCTACACCGCCAATGTCTTCACGGCACTGCAGAACTTCGCAAACGCATCTTCAACGCTCTTCAGTGCGTCATATGCATCCACCACCAATCTCTTCGCAAACACGGCGTCTACGTCTAACCTCACCATCTCAGCTCTGCAGAATGGACTCTTGAAAGTGAGCGCCTCCGGCGTCGTCTCGCTCGCAGTTGCGGGGACTGACTACCAGAATTTCGCGTATCCGTTCCCGTCGAATGCAACGTCGACACTTATCAGCTTCAACGGAGGTCTCACCGCATATGCCTCTTCCACCGTCGGCAACGGCACGCAGACGGGAGGTCTCACCATTTCCGGCGGTGCCACCACGACGGGAAATGCGTACTTCGCGGGGAATGTGTCCACGGCGATGATACGCGATGGTTCGAACGTCAGTGCAGTGGATGTAGCTAACAGGAGATTGCTCAGTGCCAGCACGGTGAATGCGGTGGATTTCAGCTCTGCTTCAGCCATAAAGCTTTCCCAATACACGACGAACGGTTTCCTTACGGCTTCGGGTGGCAACGGAACATTGGCTGTCGATACGACCCTCTCGACATCCGGTGGTAACCTCGGCGTCGGCACTTCTTCGCCGTATGCCAAGCTTTCCGTCGCAGGAGAAGTAGTAGGCGCGAACTTCACGGCGACCACCACCGCAGTCAACACCTTCCCGACGCTTATGAGTACGAACGCATCGACGACGAACTTCGGCATTACGGGCGTCACGAGCGCGCTTCTCGCCACCGACGCGAACGGTCGCGTGTATGCGACGACCTCCATTTCCTCTGGTCTTCTCAACACCACCGGCGACTGGACCGGCACCTTCGATGGTCAGGAGGGAAGCTACTACCTCGCGAACTCGTTCTCAACGACCAGCACGAACTACTGGCAGACGACGCGCAATTTCTTCTCGACGACCTCCGCTGATTACTGGGAGACGCAGCAGACCGCGCGTACCGCAGACGATCTAACGAACAACTCGATCGAAGACCTGCAGGATGTCGCAGCGATGACCGAGAACTACGGTGACCTCCTCGGATGGAACGGAAGTACGTGGACTGATTTTGCGACCTCATCACTCGGCATTGCGATCGGGGACACCACCGGAACGCTCAGCGTCTCGCGCGGCGGCACCGGCGCGACATCATTCACGTCCGGCTCTCTTATCTATGGTTCTGGCACTGGTGCACTTCAGAGTGTTGCAACTACAACAGCAACCATCGGCGGCTCGCTCACATACTCTGGCACCTTCGGGGCACTCGTCGGCGGTTCATCCGGTACGCTCTCGCTCAACCTCGGCAATGCGAATACGTGGACTGCACTGCAGCAGTTCGGTGCAGGCGCATCTTCAACGGCACTCTCCGCATACAACACGATCTCCGTCGGCCGCACCTCAACGACGACCATCCGTGGTGACAACCAGGCAAGCACGTTGCCATACGCATCCACGACCGCAATCACTGCAACGACCGCAAGCACGACGAACCTCATCATCTCCGGCCTCAACAATGGTCTCTTGAAGGTGGGTAGCGATGGCACGGTCTCACTTGCGGTAGTGGGCACCGACTACTCAAATTTCGCCTATCCGTTCCCGTCAAATGCAACGTCGACACTCTTGAGCTTCAACGGTGGCCTTATTGCAAATGCGTCGTCGAGCATCAATGCGCTCTCATCCGTCATTTCGACTTCGACGAACGCTACGTCGACGACACTCTTCGCAACTGGCTCTCGATTCATCAATGCAACCACGACGTCGCTCGGAATCAATAGCGAGACCTTCACCGACCTCACCGGCACCGGTCTTCAGAACGTCGGTGGCGCACTCACGCTCAACGCGACGGGCGACTGGACCGGCACCTTCGACGGTCAGGAGGGAAGTTACTACCTCGCGAACTCGTTCTCCACGACATCGGCAGATTACTGGAAGACGCAGCGCGACTTCTTCTCCACGACTTCAGCAGTCTACTTCGTCCATTCCTCGACAACAATTCCAAAGACCTACACGGCAAATGCATTCACGGCGCTCCAGAACTTCGCGAACGCATCCTCCACGCTCTTTAGCGCATCGTACGCATCCACGACTGCGCTCTTCGCCAACACTGCCTCAACCTCCAACCTCACCATCTCCGCACTCCAGAATGGTCTCTTGAAGGTGAATGCGTCTGGCGTCGTCTCGCTCGCTGTTGCGGGGACTGACTACCAGACCTTCGGGTATCTCTTCCCGAACAATGCAACATCAACATTGCTCGCATTTAACGGTGGTCTCACCACGACGAACGCAACATCTACAAACGCTACCTCCACTAACGCGCTCTTTGCAAATGTCGGTGCCTTCTCCGTCGCTCGTTTCGGTGCCACCGCCACTTCCTCATTCGCCTCCAACGGCGCACTCACGCTTGCAACCGCGCTCACCGTCCCGAACGGCGGTACGGGTGCAACTTCTTTCACCTCCGGCTCGCTCGTGTACGGCTCTGGCACCGGCGCACTGCAGAGTGTCGCGACGACAACAGCAACCCTCGGCGGCAGCCTCTCGTACACCGGCACCTTCGGCGCGCTCGTCGGTGGTTCGTCCGGCACGCTCTCACTCAACATGGGCAATGCGAACACCTGGACTGCACTCCAGACCTTCGCAAACGCATCCTCGACGCTCTTCTCCTCGAGCTACGCATCGACGACGAACCTCTTCGCTTTCAACGCATCTACGTCTAACCTCACCATTTCAAGCGTCTCGAATGCGCTCCTCAAGACGAATGCATCGGGCCAGGTCGCTGCAGCAGTCCTTGGCACCGACTACCAGAACTTCGCGTATCCATTCGGCCTCACCGGCAACGCTACTTCAAGTCTCACACAGTTCAACGGCGGCCTCACGGCGTATGCATCATCGACGATCGGTGCAGGTGGCCAGACGACTGGTCTCACCATCTCCGGTGGCGCAACGACAACCGGCTACCTCAAGGTACTCAGCACGGCAACTTCAAGCTTCGCCGGCCCGCTTGCTATCACCTCATCCGGCACCTCGACGTTCGCGAACGGCATTCAGCTCTCTGCAGGCTGCTTCCGCGATGTGAACGGCAACTGTATCGGCAATCAGGACCTCTCCGCATACGTAGACGGGGCAGGCAGCGGATCGACGAATCGCGTCGCCTACTGGAGCGACAGTAATACGCTGACCTCCGATGCCGACTTCTCATTCGATGGCACGACCGTAACGGCGCGTGATCTTCTCATCCAGCACACGGCGCCGATCCTCTCCTTGAACGATAGCGATACGACGGGAACCGACTTCCGTCTCGACGTTGCCGATGGTACGGCGACCTTCAAGGCCGATGTTTCGGCAGCGTTATCAAACGAATACTTCGCCTGGACGACCAACAACAATGAGAAGATGCGCCTCATCGAATCCGGTAATCTCGGGATCGGCGCCACAGGTCCGCGCGGCCCGCTCGATGTCATGAAGAATGGCTTCGACGTGCTTGGTACGGGAGACTGGATGGAAGTCGGTCGTTTCGTTGATGCCTCAGAGCTGAAGGGTATCAGCCTCGGGTATGACAACAATAACGATGTCTCGCTCATCGCCTCGCATACTGGCGGTGGTGGAGAGAACGGTCTCGCGTTCTGGACATACGGCGGCGGCTGGGGTGAGCGAATGCGCTTGAGCAATACCGGCAACCTCGGCATCGGCACGACGACGCCGCAGCACAAACTCTCGATTACCGATGCGTCTGCGCCCCAGCTCTCCCTCTCCGCCGGAGCAGGCATCGCTCAGTGGACCCAGCGCAACGCAGGAGGGAACTTGTACTTCTCGACGACGACCGTCGCGGGTACGGCAACAACGACCATCGCTGCACTCGAGATCTCCGGCTCAGGATTCGGCACCACCACCGTCCGCGGCCTCAACATCAATGGTCAGGCAACCTCGACATCGAATGTCGGCTTCAACCTCACCGCCGGCTGCTATGCGATCAATGGGATGTGTATCACCGGCGGTTCGGGCAGCTCGTTCGCGTATCCGTTCAGTCTCACCGGCAACGCGACCTCGACCCTGACTCAGTTCAATGGCGGATTGACGGCGTACGCATCCACTACTATCGGCGCGGGTGGCCAGACTACAGGCCTCACCATCTCCGGCGGCGCGACGACGACCGGTAATGCGTACTTTGCGGGCAATGTCGGCATCAACGTCACCAATCCTTCCGACCGTTTGGAGGTAGAAGGCAATATCAACCTCCGCGACGGTTACCTGACGTTCCAGAATCAGGGCTATGGTCTCTTCGGGCTCTCGACACCAAGCCTGCTCTTCTACAACGACAGCATCCGCTTCGTGAATAGCGGCAATAATCTCATGCGCGTCACGAGCGGCGGCAGCGTCGGCATCGGCACCACCTCCCCGTATGCAAAGCTCTCCGTCGTCGGTGATGTGGTCGGCGCGCGCTTCATCGCTACCACCTCCACGGCAAGCATCTTCCCGTATGCATCCACGACGGCACTCTCAGCGGCAACACTCTGCCTCACGGGTGATTCCTGCATCGCAGCGTGGCCGACCGGAGGTGGTGCAGCGTATCCGTTCAGTCTCACCGGTAACGCCACCTCGACCCTGACTCAGTTCAACGGCGGTCTTACCGCATATGCTTCCTCGACAATCGGCGACGGTACGCAGACCGGAGGACTTATGATTTCTGGAGGTGCAACGACGACCGGAAATTCTTATACGGGGGGTGATGCATATTTCGCAACGAAAGTCGGAATCGGGACATCTGATCCCGATCTCGTTACTTCAAATCTGACCATAGTCGGGTCGTCTGTATCGCAGAAAATCATCGATAATACCTCGGATTTCATCGCGTTATCGAAATTAAACCTTGTTGCAGGAGAGACTTTGCCCGTTGATCTAATAATTGCAGCGCAGCGCAGCGCAGCATTTCCCACCTTGGAGTTTGGTGTAATTGGTACGCTCTCGAATCATAATCTCGTGTTTGCAACAAATGACGTAGGTCGACTTACAGTTACTGCTGGTGGCAATGTGGGTATTGGTACGACATCGCCGTCTTCATTGCTTACTGTATTTTCCACCACATCGCCACAGCTCTCTCTCTCGGCGGGTGGAGGAATCGCCCAATGGACTCAGCGCAACGCGGGTGGCAACCTCTACTTTTCTACAACGACACTAGACGGCCTTGCTACCACTTCCCTTGCGGCTCTCTCTATTCGAGGTGCGACAGGTAATGTGGGCGTAGGAACTTCGTCACCGGGCACGCTCTTCTCGATCGGTAATACCAACGGCGTTAACTTCACTACAGCTACCACAACCTTCGGTGGTACGGGCGGCATTGATTTGCGCAATGGCGGATGCTTCGCTATCAACGGCACCTGCATCGGCGCAGGTGGAGCAGGAGATGGTGTCGGCAACTGGTTCACCGGCACGACGAACTTCAATGCGGTTGCCAGCGCAACGACGACACCGATCTGGCTCCAGAGTGGCGCGAATCTCTTCGCATCATCGACAGTGCGCTTCGGTAACGCCGGTGTCAGTGAGTTCTTCTACAACTCGTCCATCGGCAACCTCGGTCTTGGCACCACCACGCCGTTTGCCACGCTCCAGATCGCAACGACGACTGGCAAGAATCTCATTCTTTCTGACAGCGGCGCAGGCATCAACTTGAAGCATTGGCTCTTCTCCTCACGAGGTGGCAATTTCTACATCGGCACCACAACCGATCTCTATGCATCTTCCACCATTGCAGCGCTCACGCTCAACACCAATGGCAACCTTGGTGTCGGTACCACGACACCGTATGCGAAGCTCTCCGTCGTTGGTGGCGTCGCTGCACAGTACTTCAACTCAGACAGCTCGACGGCGACCTCCACGTTTGCGGGAGGCCTCAACGTCGGGAATGGTGCGCTTAAATATGATTACTCTGCAGGTCTCACAACCATCCAGAATCTTGCCATCGGTGCCATCAATTTCGACGCTGACGGTGGCATTCTCTCGTGGGTAGACATGCCGGTGACTTCGAGCGCAGCCGTGGGAACCGTTGAGAGCTACTCGGCACAGATCGATGGTACTTCCATCCTCACCGTCTACAGCGAATCGGACGGTATCGGTGGCATCAAGGCGACCAGCACCAAGATCGGTATCGGTACGACGACGCCGTTTGCAAAGCTCGCGATCCAGGCTTCCGACGTGCAGACCGCTCCACTTTTCGAGATCGCTTCTACTTCGAGTGCCACGAAGTTCCTCTCGGTTTCGGGTACCGGCTTCGGCACCACCACCCTCTCGGGCCTCAACATCTCCGGCAGCGCAACCTCCACCTCGAACGTCGGCTTCAACATCACGGCGGGGTGCTATGCGATCAATGGGACATGTATTACTGGCGGCGGAGGCGGGGGCTCCGGCGGGGGCTCGTGGTCCACGACAACCTCGCCAGTCTCTGGCCAATTGGTGAATTATCCGAACAATGCCACGGATGTCGTTGCGATTGGCTCCAACTCGACGACGACCGCAGAATACTGGTTCGATCCGAATGCGGGCATTTCATATCTTTCTGGAAATGTTGGTATTGGTACACTGAATCCTGTATCTTCACTTGATTTGGGTCCCGCTGCGAATGGTCGGGGTATCGCATGGGGAGGTTCTTCCGGTAACGCGAACTACAGCAATATTTTTTCTTCTTACAGCGCAGCCGCTCTAGTACTTGCCACTGGACTTCGTGCATCAACGACCGCGGATGTTTATGAGTCCAGTTACGGGTCTTCCATCTCACGCACCGCAATCCGCTTGAACCCGTACGGTTCAAACGCGGCTGGCTCAATTCAATTCTTTACTGACAGCGCTTCTACCGTAGCCGTTGGGACTGCGATCACTCCCACGGAGCGCGTACGTATTACTTCGAATGGTAGTGTCGGGATCGGAACAAGCACGCCGTATTCTGGAGACAAACTCAGTATCTATGGTGGCAATTTGTTCCTAGCGAATACTGCGTCCCCGCAAATCGTTCTCAAGGATGGAGCTCAATCTAACAATAATCTAGGGTTCCGCTCGGTTTCGGGCGTCGGTCACATTGGACGATTCAATGATAACGGTACTCTTTCCAGCTTTATACAGACCTTCGATCTGTCGACTGGCAATGTCGGCATAGGTTCGACGACCCCATGGGCGAAACTCTCTATCGTCGGTAACCATGGCGTGCCGCAGTTCATCATCGCGACGACGTCTGATCCGAGCGGCGACGGTCAGCATCCGCTCTTCATCGTCCAGTCGACGACCACCGGTAAGCTCAACTACCAGCGTATCGGTATGGGTACGACGACGCAGTGGGGCAATGCAGGCCTGCGCGATCAGCTCGTCGTCGATGGCCGTATCTACTCAACGTGGCGCTATGCAGGATGTGATTTCGTCGGTGGACATTTGATCGCTGCACTTACCGCAGATACCGCGAACATTTGTGGACCATTTTCTCTCGACGTTCAAGGAACAGTGACGGGTGCGCTGGGTAGCGCGTATCCGGGCTACTATGAAATTCGCTCAGGAACGGTACCTGCTGCGAATACCGGTACGACATTCCGCACGTGGAGTCATGTTGCTTCAGCAACCACTAGCCCGGTCATGGAGGCGATGGTGCAAATCGGATCCGCCGGTACCGCAACGACAACGCCACTTTTCCTGGTCGGTTTCTACGGATCTGCCTCAGCGACGACTACGCCAGGTACGTTACCGGCCAATGGTGCGTACTTCGTGGCAACTTCGACAAATACGTGGCGACTCGTTACGCGTAAAACCAATGTAGAGACCATAACTGAAACGAATATCGCAACCTCATCGACCTCATTCCAGCGATTGCGTGTCGAATTGACCGATCAGGAGGCAACGTTCTTAATCAACGGTAATGTTGTTGGTCGCCATACGACGAATATTCCAGTAACGTACCTATCTCCTGCTGCGATTTCCGCTATCGCAGGCGGTGCGACTTCGGGCACATCGGGCGCGTACCGCGCCCTCCGTATCTCGATGTTCCGTCTTTGGGTGGATGATCCGCCAGGAGGAATACCGATTGCTGGAACAGAAACAGAAGATCTCTATAACCCAATAGAAGGTGCCGACATAGCAGAAGCGTATCTTGCAGACGATCCTATCAAGATGATCGAAGGCAGTATCGTTTCGAACGCAACGACCACCGAAAAACATATTGCACGTTCGAGCGGACGTTACGATTCCCAGATCATGGGCGTTATCGCAACGTCGCCAAAGATGGTGCTTGGTGATGAAGCTTCGACCACTGTACGCGTCGGCATGGTCGGTCGCGTGCCGGTCATCGTTTCCCTCGAAAACGGCGCTATCAAGAAGGGTGATCCGATCACTTCATCGAGCCTGACAGGTATCGGTATGAAGGCTCGCCGCCCAGGTGCTATCGTCGGCAAGACGCTCGCAGGATTCGACCCGGAGAATAATGTCGGCTTCTGCGATGCTGAACTTAAGCAGCAGCTCACCGACCTGGGCGTACCGGTCACCTCAGATGGCTGCTACGGCCGCGTGCTCGTCGTCCTCGACGCCGACTTCGACATGGGCATCGGCGAGATCGTCCAAGACGCGATGACGAGCGTTACCAACTTCGGCGCGGCGATGGACGAGCTCATGAATACTGCCTTCGAGAAGGGCGCTGAGCTCACCAAGTTCGTCGTCGGCAACATTGTCGCGAAGATCGCCATCATCGAGAAGCTCTTCGTCAGGGAGACCCACACCCAGACGCTCTGCATCGCAGATGGCAACGGCTCGGAAACCTGCATTACCAAGGCGCAGCTCGACGCGCTCCTGGCGAATGTCGGCGTCGCTGCCGCTCCGCAGCCCCAGTCGGAACCAGAAACGCAGCCGGACGGAAACGCATCCTCGACGCCACCGACCGATTCTGGAAATGGTAATGCAAGCTCAACCCCGCCTGTCGCTGAAGGCGGTTCGGGCTCCGACGGCTCGTCCGAAGCGCCAGAAGAGACACCTCCTGCAGAAGAAGCTCCTGCCGAGGAACCGCCTACCGAAGCAGAGCCTGAGCCGACCCCTCAGCCGGAACCCGAACCAGCCCCGGCTCCTGAAGAGCCAGCAGGAGAGACCGCAGCCGCCCCTGAAGATGCTTCATAGAGAATAGTCGAGTAGAATAGCGCCATGTCCGTCCGTGCGACGACGAAATGGTGGGTTGTATTGGGTATTTTTGTGTTCGGTTTCGGTGTGGGGTATCTCGTCCGCTACGCATTACCGCACGGCCACGCTGTTTCGCGCATCGGAGAAATCCGCGAGCGCAGCGGCGGCACGCTTACGAACCCGCTTCTCGAATGCACCGAATTACCGGAAAGCATCTCGGTAGGAGAACGACGTGATCTCGAGAGCAGGGTACAACGCATGATCGATGCGAAGAAGCAGGACGGCACGCTCACCGAAGCCGCTGTCTATTACCGCGATCTCAATAACGGCCCGTGGTTCGGTATCCGCGAGGATGTGAAGTTTTCGCCTGCCTCGCTCCTTAAGGTGCCACTCGCCATGTGGTACTACTCGAAGGCAGACGAGGATCCCAGCATTCTCGAACAAGCCATCGAATTCAAAGGGCCGCGCGGCGTAAGCTACGTCAATTTCCCCCCGAGGATGCAACTTGAAGAAGGGAAGACGTATACCATCGAGGCGCTTATCCAGTACATGTTGCAGGAGAGCGATAATGACGCGGCGAACATCCTCGATGAATTCGGCGGCAGAGAGAAATCTGCCGATGTGTACCGTGATTTCGGCATCCAGCCATCCAACACGAGCGACGCATACGTCATCGACGTGCACACATACGCGTCATTCTTCCGTATCCTCTACAACGCCACGTACATCGGCCGCGCACATTCCGAGCATCTTCTGGAAATCCTCAGTCGGTCGTCATTCACCCAGGGCCTACGCGCAGGTGTCCCGGAGAACGTCGTCGTGGCGCATAAATTCGGAGAAAAAGTGCTTGATGCGGAAACGAACACCTACCAGCTCCATGATTGCGGTATTGTCTATACAGGGAATACGCCGTATTCTCTTTGCGTCATGACGCAGGGGAAGGACATCGCCCAGCTTGCCAGCTTCATCAAAGACGTCTCCGCTCTCGTCTTTAGCGAGGTGACCCGATAAACCATGCGCTTTTTTACCAAGACTCCGGTCAGTGCCGTGCTAACCGCGAGTGCGCTTGTCGGCGTCGGCATCGCTATCGGATTCTGGGTTATTCCGCATGGTTCTCACGAGGCGAAACGTTTTTTCGCAGATGTACGAAATGCGGAGAATGAAGGACGTCTCACCAATCAGCTTCTGGAATGCACCGAGCTGCCAGAGGGGATTTCCATCGGTGGGCGCATAAATCTGGAACAGCAGATCCAGGAGAAGGTGGATGTGCTGAAGCGTGAGGGGAAACTGACCGAAGCTGCCGTCTACTATCGCGACCTCAACAACGGCCCGTGGTTCGGCATCAACGAAGATGTTCCGTATTACCCGGCCTCACTCCTGAAAGTCCCGCTCGCCATAGCCTTCTATCGCCGTGATCAGGAGGGTCCCGGATTCCTCCAGACGAGAGCCGTGTTTGAAAGTACCGGCCAGGATTTCGAGGCGGGGCAAGCGTTCGGTTCGGCGAAGCGTTTGGAGGGCGGGGCGGAATATTCGCTCGAAGATTTGATTGCGATCATGCTGCAGGATTCGAGCAACGAAGCAGCGCTCCTCTTGACGCAGATAGCCGGAGAGGAGAATGTACTCGATGTGTATGAGGATATCGGCATCCCCGCACCGCAATTCGGCAAGGACTACCAGATCAATGTGCACACCTTCGGCTCATTCTTCCGCATCCTCTTCAATGCCACCTATCTCGATCGCGCACATTCGGAACGGATCCTCTCTATCCTCACAAAATCCAGCTTCACGCAGGGAATCCAGGCAGGACTCCCCGAAGGCACGCTGGCTGCACACAAGTTCGGCACGCGCGAAGTCGGCGACGTTCGTCAGCTCCATGACTGCGGCATCGTCTATGCGCCCGGTAAGCCGTATATCCTCTGTGTCATGACGCAGGGAACGGACTTTGACATGCTCGCGGACTTCATCAAAGAAGTCTCTGGTACCATTTACTCGGCGGTTGCCACCCAGTGATACAATTAAAGAATGCGTAGTGTGCGCTTGAAATACGTCATTCCGGCGATACTTCTTGTGCTGCTTCTATGCGCAGTAGCGGGGTATTTCAAGCTCCAGGAGAATGGGGCTATGAATGCCGCGGCAGCTGCGCCGTATATCGTCCCGCCGATCCAGGATACGTATACGAATACCACTCTCGGCTTCTCACTCGGCTTGCCCGACGGCTTCGCCGTGCAAGAATTTGAAGAAGAGGGTGGTGTGAGGACGGTCGTATTGCAGGATCCACAAGGGAACGGCATTCAGATCCTGGCGACACCGCTGAAGGAAGACATCCCGCACCTTTCTATTGAAATGGTGAAGCGGGACATTCCCGACATGAAGGTGAGCGATGTGCGGCTGGTCGAAATCGGTGAAGGCCGTACCGGTGTCGCATTCAAGAGTGACAACGAAGCATTCGGTGGTGCGTCGCGCGAGGTGTGGTTCGTCTTCCGCGGACACATCTACCAGATTTCCACCTACGCGCGGCTCGATGAATTGCTACAATCAATGTTCACCACGTGGCAGTTCATATGAAAAATAAAATTTTTTCTTTCATTCAGATTCTTTCTCTTATTGGAGTGACTCTGCCGCTTGCGTTCATAAGTGCGCCCCCCAAAGTGGGTGCTGCAACTCAAAAGGTTATTTTTCTGACTTCAGGAACCTCATGGACCGTTCCGTCTGATTGGAATGATAACAATAATTCCATTGAAGTGATTGGCGGCGGCGGCGGCGGCCTTACTCAAACAGCTTCAAATTATGGGGGCGGCGGCGGAGGCGGGGGATACAGTAAGATCGAAAATGCATCTTTATCACGAGGGGCGACGATCACTATACAGATCGGTGTCGGCGGGGGTGCGGGGGTTGCTGGAGGAGATACTTATCTATGCAACAATATTTCCAACTGTGACTCGATCGGAGGCTCTGCGGTTCTGGTCGGCGCTCAAGGGGGGGGTGTGGCAACGAACAACGGAGTGACCGGTGGTTTGGGAGGGTTGGCTAGCAACGGTGTTGGTTCAGTACGGTATTCCGGCGGAAATGGCGGCAGCGGCAGTGGATCGTTTGCATCCGGTGGCGGTGGCGGTGGCGGGAGTGCCGGACCGAATGGAGACGGGGCTGCTGGTGGAGCAGCGGCCTCTGAGGCTTCAGGTGGAGGAGGAGGCGGAGGTGCGAACGGTGGTTCGGGGGGTGTAGCCGGTTCGGGCGCGAATGGTTCTCTGGGCGGAAATAATCGCACTACCGCGGGCGGTGGCGCCGCCGGAAGTCCGGATGGCGGTCTGGGCTCAGACGGTGGTGGTGGTGGGGGGGGAGATGGTCTGACGAATCCGGGTGGAAATGGTGGATCTGGCGGCGTTGACCTGCTCTGGATCCAAACATCAAACTCTCTGACCGCGGGGCCCGCTGGAGGTGGAGGTGGAGGTGGACGGGGGGCTGGGAGTAGTTCTGGAGGCTCAGGTGGTTCTGGAGGAGTGTATGGTGGTGGGGGCGGTGGAGGTGGATATAGCGACGGCACGCTGGGTGTTGGCGGCGCTGGTGGTGGAGGTCTTGTAATCATTACATACTCTCCGATTGAGCGTTTCTTAATCGCGAGACCGCATAATAGGCTTGGGCTTGTCGGCTACTGGAGCTTCGATGAAGGCGCGGGCACTGTCGCAACCGATTTTTCAGGGCAAGGCAAGCATGGAGCATTGGACGCTGATGCCACATGGGCAACTGGTAAGCGCGGCACGGCGATCACGCTGGACGGCACGCTCGATAATGTCGACATTCCTACGATCGATGCAGGCACGGTGAACTCGGCGTCATTATGGGTCGATTTTCGAGATAGTGGTGACGCGGTTTTGCTGGGGAGAGGTGGGAATAGCGGCAACGGTCTCGGGTATTTCTTTTATGTCGATCAGACTGATGTGTATTACAGTCCTGTCGCGGGAACCTTCGCACAGGTAGCGCACGGTGGCCTCGCTCCCGGTCAATGGAATCATCTGGCGGTAGTTCGTATCGGAACCTCAGTGACCTTCTATAAGAATGGTGTACAGCTCGGATCTCCCCAGACCTTGGCTAATAACAGCGCTTTGGATGGAGTAGTGAGCATTGGATCTTACGGCGACACCACCCTTGCGCTCGATGGTCGTCTTGATGAGGTGCGTATCTACACACGTGCCCTGAGTGCGTCGGAGGTTGCCGTGCTCTACGGCAGCGGCGCGGTGAAGTTCACTACATCGTCGGTCGAACTCACGCGCGGCACTTCGCTCGCGAACGGACTCGTCGCACATTGGACTTTCGACGGACCAGATGTCACGACGACCATCAGGGACCGGTCTGGTAACGGCCATAATGCCTATTTTATCGGAGGAGCGACATCGAGTGCGAAGACGATCGGTAAGCTCGGGCAGGCTCTGAATTTCGATGGTGTGGATGATTATGCATCATCAACGAATATCACTGCTCTCAATAATATTCCTCAGATGACGATTTCTGCATGGACCAAGGCAGATGTCATGCCGGGACCCTCTACGTGGCAGATCATCGTATCGAAAATGTCCGCCAGCCCGAGCTGGTATTTTGGATTTGTTGATGTCGGTGGTCCGTTGGCCTATTTCGTTCATGATAATAGTGCGGGTACAGCAGTTACGGCCGACATTAGTTCAATACATAAGACCGGCGTGTGGGAGCACTGGGTTGCGGTATACAATGGCCCGCAAAGCACGGCATCTATATATCTGAACGGGGTAGAAATTACAAATTCAGACCCGGGAGGCTTGGGTACGGTGCGTTCGAACTCCGACCCCGTCAGGATCGGAGTGCTTTCTCCAGGGGCATATCATTTCGATGGCTCGCTTGACGACGTACGTCTCTATAACCGCGCGCTTTCTGCCTCGGAGGTAAAGCAGCTCTACAACCTCGGCGCTGCCCGTATCGTGCAGTAGCGCTGTGGACAGCCGGTATTTCAGCGTATTTCAGGTGCTATCCTCCTAACATCCGGCTTCATGCCGAGTAATCTATAATCTATATGCGAAAAGGGATCGCGTTCGTACTTGGTGTCATTGTGCTCATACCAGCAGCAACACAGGCGCAGAGCGTGAAATTTTCGGTCAGTTTCCCGAAGGTGTATGACGAATGGATGCGTGATGAACCGAAGCATGTCAACCACCTCACGGTCAATGCATTCCAGGGCAGTGTCGAATACAAGGCCCGCGTCGTGAATGCTGATACCGGCCAGGTGGTAGCTTCAGGTTCGACGGTGCCGCAGGGAACCAAGCTCAAGTTCGAGTTCCTGCCTGAGACGATGTCATGGCATACGAGCGGCTCCGTCTACGATACGCCGTATGCGTACTGGACTCAGAATATGCCTCCTGCACCAGTGTGCGCTACCGCGGACAGGATCATCAACGAGACGGGTAAGACATTCAGGGGTAAAGTCAGCGGAAAGAATATCTTTTCACCTGTGTATGCGGTTCCTCCGGCAAAATCGGCGCAGAATGCATCCGCTCTCGGCACCTGCACCACACCCGCGGATGGCGATATTACCTGCACGGCAAGTGTCGTGGGCACGCACACTGTTACTTTCAATTTCAATGCGAGTAAGGCCTATCACTATCTCCGCATCTACAATATGGATGTTTCGCGCGATTCTTCGCCAGCAAGCCGATGGCCGCGCGTTAATAAATGCGAACCACTCGGTATCCTGAGCGGTATCCGTGATTTCTCAGGTGGAGCGACGAACGAGCCGCGCAGCACGGTCACGCTTCCTGCGAAATCCATCCCGTTCACGGTGAAAGTGGCAGAAGGAGTCCCGCCGACCGAAGGGCCGCAGACGCCGATGGTTTCTGCGGCTGGTGGGCGCTGCACCATTGACGTTCCGCATACGATTTCTATGACCGCAAGTCACACTGAAAATAAAAATATCCGCTATCTGATCGATTGGAACAATGACGGCTCAACGGACCAGACGATTCCTGCAAGCGGGTATGTCGCTGCGGGCTCATCGCAATCAGTCAGCCGTACGTACACCGTGGTTGGTCGCAAGGATATCGCGGTGCGTGCTCAGGATGAAGACGGCGCTCTCTCGCCGTGGGCTGCATTCTCGTTCACCTGCGATCATTCTTCCTCTTCCGATACCGCAGGTCTCTCAGGCGAAGATACTGCCGGTCTCGGAAATGACGGTGTTCCTCCTGCGCCAAGCGTAAACGATCTCTCGTTACGTGCCCTTCCGTCGCTCGTGCGCCTCGGAGGTACGACCAAGGTGCACTGGTCCTCGCAGAACATGTCGTCATGCACCGTTACCGGCTCGAATGACGACAGCTGGAGTGGGCTCAACTCTCCCGCAGGCGGTGAAGGCAGTGGTGCAATCAACGGCCTCGTCACATACACCCTGACCTGCCGCGTTGGCGGTGAGACGTTCACCAAGACGGCAACCGTGAATGTGCTGCCGAGTTGGGTGGAAAAATAAGCACTTATTTTATTAGGTATCAATCGCAATTTATGAATCTCACATCGCGCAATCCGTTCGTAGTATTACTCGCCTCCTTCATGCTCGCAGTGCTTTTTTCGTCACCGAGCCTCGCGCTCGCTCAGGCTGAAATGGTTCGGTATGACGAGGAGAACCCGCTTCCGCCTGAAATGCTCGAGCTTGAGGAGGGGGTTTTGGACGGGGAAACTGAAACGCCAGCTCCTGCGGGGACAGTCTCGTGCTTTGATCACTACACATTCGGCTCCGTGCAAGCGCAGCTGACCCCGTCGGTCGCAAATACGGTTTCCGGCACAGCGGTCACGTTCTCCGGCTCCGTCATAAACGACAATCCGTATCCGATCGTCGACGGCGCGCTCTATGTGAAGGTCTTCAAGTCGCGTGGAAGCGAGAACGACGGCAACGGTCCTGATGTCGTCGACCAGTTCTTCGCAAAGGGAGACATCGTCATCCCTGCGAAGGGTAGCGCCCCGATCTCGTTCCAGTGGCGCGTCCCGAGCTATGCGCTCTCCGGTGAGTACGAACTCGCGACATACTTCGTCTCTTCACGAAAGTTCAATCTCCTCGGACTCTCGTTCACTGATGACGTCGTGGGGAATACCATCCCATTCACCGTCTCCGGTGAAATGACCACCGGCGTCAAGTTTGATAAGGCGGGAGTCACGATCAATGGTGAAGACTACTACTTCGCTGCGTTTCCTCCGCGTGTGAGCGCGACGTCTTCAGGCGTCGTATCAGCGACGCTCCGCAATACCACCAACACGACCCAGGCGGTAACGGTGCAGTGGACGGTCTATCAGTGGGACGGACTCCTGCGTGAGAACGTGGTGCAGGAGGAATCCCGCACCGTCACGGTTCCGGCGAATTCGTCCGCACAGGCGACGATTACCGTCACCGATACCAAGTATCCGGTCTACTACGTCGTCGGTACCGCGAAGTGGAAGGATACGCAGTCGGTGATCGGCGCTCGCTTCATACGAGAAGGCGTTGATCGAACCCGTATCAACTTCCCGGGTGTCTCATCGTTCCCGCTCAAGGCCGGGGAGATGAATACGCTCTTCTCGTGCTTGCACAATTCAGGCGAAGCTGCTGTCGTCTCCGGTGGCAGTCTCGATCTCACGATCCTCGATAGGGACGGTAACCCGATCCATCAGTACACATATAAAGGAGATGTGACCGGAGATATGATGGGTGTCGCATCAGCGTTCACGCCGACGAAGAATTACGATTACTTCACCATTTCAGCGCGTCTCTTCCAGGGAGATCAATTCGTCGACGAAGCGAACTTGGTCTATGACTGTCAGGCGATCGATCCATCGCTCTGCTTGCCGGCCGCTGCGGCAGGTAGCGGTATGCTCGGCTCGATGCAATCCCTTGCGGTCATCGCGCTCGGCATCATCGTCCTCATCGGTGCTATCTGGATCTATCGTCGCGTAAGCCGTACGCCGAACACCACCCAGCTCCCGCCGATGTAAGTACGGCTTAGGTCTCGATACATAACAATTTATGGCAGGTGCATTCAAGAAGGGTGTCACGATCTATGTGATCGGGATGATAATCGTCCTTGCCCTACCGGTGATTGCAGCTGCAGATACCTACGCCCTCAAATGGACCGGCTCACAGCCGAAGTTGGATTTCACTACCGCGGGAGGGAAATTCGATGGAACGCTCAGTGGTGCCATGGTAACAGTCCACTATCGTGTGAAGGTGCAAGAAGTGGATACGGCCGGCAAGGTCGTCCGGGAGCTGTCATGCGGCGATACCGTACCGGAAGGAACTCGGGTGCGGTATTCGTTTGATACGCACAAATATACGGACATTTCATGGTTCGGCAGCGGAAGCTCCAATGACTCTCCGTACGGCATGTGGTCTCCGTATGGTACGCAACCGAGTCCGGCGAAGCGCTGCGAAGAAGATAATCTTTACAAGAAAGGAGCACATAAGGCGAACCTCTACGCCGAACTCACTATCGAGCAGCCTGACAAGAGGGTGACAACGAATATGCCGGGCTGTGCAGAGGGTTCAGGTGATGCCAAGACCTGCGTCGCTGGTGTCGGTACCTACAACGCGACCTACACCTTCGCCGCTACGCGAGGTAATTTCTGGGGAGGTTGGAGACACACGAATGAGGAATCCAGTCACACAAATGACGATCAATGCTATGCGCCAAGCCGCAATTATCGCGGTGTCGACCAGACGGCGATGCGGAATAGCGGTTCTGTCCATATCGTTGCGGTTCCGCAGAAGACATTCGGTTGCCAGATCATCGGCGTCGCTGGTCCGGAAGAACCTACTCAGCCGCCCGTGCGGCCGAATCTCACGGTTGCTGCGGGAGCATGTGTCATTGGCCAACCATTCGATGTATCGATCACTTCAAATGATCCGGATGGCGACAAGATCCGTTACGAAGTCGATTGGACGAACGATGGGGCGATCGAGGAAACCATCCCGACAAGTGGCTACCTTGCATCAGGCACGTCTCGCAACGTAACCCGCACCTTCGCGACAGGCGGCAGTAAAACCATTCGCGCACGTGCTCAAGATGAGCATGGGGCGCGCTCGCCGTGGGCAACGATATCATTCAACTGTACGGAAAACGGCACTGACACCACGGTAGATCTGGACGGTGAGAATGAGCCCGTCCTCACAGACGATTCCGAGCCGACGCCGACCTTGAATGACTTTTCACTTCGAGCGCTCCCTTCGCTTGTGCGCATGGGGCAGACGACGAAAGTCCATTGGAGCTCCCAGAATATGACAAGCTGTACGGTCACCGGTACCAATGGCGATAGTTGGAACGGTCTCAATTCGCCCGTGAGCGGGGAAGTCAGCGCCGCGATCAAGAGCTTGGTAACCTATACGCTCACGTGCCAAGCAGGCGGCCAGACGTTCACTAAGACCGCAACGGTGAACGTCCTGCCGAGCTGGGTGGAGAAATAGCCGTTTACTCAAGCGACGGTATATAATGCTCGTATGACACGAGTTGCAATCAACGGTTTTGGCCGCATCGGCCGCTGCTTCCTTCGTGCGGCGATCCGCGACGGGGCACAGGGGAGGGATTTCCAGATCGTCGCGCTTAATGATCTCGGTACGATCGAAAGTCTCGCCTATCTCCTTAAATACGACACCGTCTACGGGAAGGCTGACTTTGAAGTGACACACGACGAGAAGAACCTTATCGTCGGCGGCAAGCCGATCGCATTCGTACAGGAGAAGGAACTCGCGAAACTCCCGTGGAAGGATATGCAGATCGACATCGTAGTGGAGTCAACCGGCGTATTCACCGATCCGGCAAAAGCCAAGGGGCACATCGATGCGGGTGCGAAACGTGTCGTCATCTCAGCTCCCGCAAAAGGTGATGGCGCGGAGACCGTCCTCATCGGAGCCAACGACGACAAGATCAAAGGCTGTCAGATCACTTCCAACGCATCGTGCACCACGAACGCCGCTTCTCCCTTGATCGGCATCCTCGACGAGGTGATCGGTGTCGAGAAAGCACTTCTCAATACGACGCACGCATACACGGCATCCCAGGCGCTCGTTGATGCCCCAAATGCAAAAGATCTCCGTGAAGGCCGCGCTGCCGCGCAGAATCTCGTCCCTGCTTCTACCGGTGCCGCAAAGGCGACCGCGCTTGCGTATCCGCAGGTGAAAGATAAATTCGACGGTATCTCCGTGCGCGTACCGGTGCCGGCAGGATCGATGGCAGATGTCACGTTCATCGCGAAGCGTGCAACGACAGTCGAAGAGGTCAATGCCGCGCTCAAGGCCGCAGCACAGAGTGTGCGCTGGAAGCGTGTCTTCGCGGTAACGGAAGAGCCGCTTGTTTCTTCCGACATTCTCGGCCTTCCATACGGCTCAATCGCAGATCTCGCACTAACGCGCGTCGTTGGCGGCAATCTCGTCAAAGTAATGGCATGGTACGACAACGAGGCGGGCTATGCCCACACGCTCGTCGAGCACGTGAAGGAAGCAGGTAAAAGCGTATGAAGATCGTCCTCGCCGCCGATCATCGTGGAATGAAACTGAAAGACGCCCTGAAGGCGCATCTGCAATCGACGGGACACGAAGTCGAAGACGTAGGAGCACATACAGAGAATCCGACCGATGACTATCCGGATTTCGGCTATCCCGCAGCGCAGATGGTCGCTGCCGCTCCCGGCTCTCGTGGTATTTTCATCTGCGGTTCCGGCATGGGGATGGATATCGTCGCGAATAAGGTGAAGGGCATCCGTGCGACCGTCGCGTACTCGAAGGATGGCGCGATGCATGGCGCATCGCATGACGGCGTCAACGTCATCACGCTTGCTGCGGACGTCGTCGGCATAGAGGAGGCGAAGGGGATCGTGGATACATTCCTCGCCACGCCGTTAGTACGCGATGAGAAATACGTCCGTCGTATACAGAAGATCGCGACGATCGAAGATCAGCATTTCCGCTAGGGCATGAAGGAGATCATTCCGACCATAGTTCCTGCTTCCTTCGACGATCTCGCGGTCGGCTTGAATGTGGTGCGCGGATTCGCTCGCTCGCTCCATATCGACGCAGTAGACGGGAAGTTCGCACCTAATCTGACCTGGCTTCCGCAGGCAGGCGAACGAATACCAGGCCTCAATGCGCTTCTTATCGAAGTGCATCTCATGGTTTCTGAGCCACTTGAAGTCGGGTCCGCGTTCGTAAAGGCAGGAGCTTCGCGCGTCATCGCGCATCGCGAAGCGTTTGCCGACATGGCCACTATCAGTGCCGCCTTCGATGCGTGGAAGATGGCAGGTGCCCAGGAGGTCGGGCTCGCGCTCAAGATGGATACGGCTCCGGAAGCGGTCGCAGAAATCGCGACTCGATGTGATTCCATCACACTCATGTGCATCGCGCAGATAGGCCAACAAGGCGCAACATTTGAGTCGTCCAGCGTCGCTCGTGTCCGCGATTTCCACCAACGTTTTCCTCAGCTGACGATCGCCGTCGATGGCGGCGTCTCGGAAGCCAATATCGTCGAGCTGGCACACGCAGGAGCATCGCGCTTCTGCGTCGGCTCAGCGCTTTCTTCATCGAGCGATCCGGCGGCTGTTTACAAGCGTCTCCACGAGCTGGTCGACGCGGTATGATTTCCCCTATGACACGCGCTGCCGCCGGCATAACTGCTATCCTCATGCTCTTCGCGCCCGTAGCGGTAGCGGCGCAGCAGGTAACCATCGACGCGAGCCTCCTGCAGCAACTCCAGCAACTGCTCCCGCAGCAATCGAATACGGTCAGCACCCAGCTCCAGCAGCAGCTCCTGAATTTCATGCCGGTAGCCCAGTCGTACCTCCAATCGCTTACGCCTGGGGATACGGAAGCAATCATCCAGCGCTTACAGGCCTCGCTCGTAGGTCCGGTCTTCTACGCGAACATCCCGCTCGCATCCTCGACAGGCACCTCCACCAATCAGGCGCTTATCACGGCGTTGCTCGCTCAGGTATCCGTGCTCCAGCAGCAGATCAATGCCATTCTTGCTTCAACAACGGCCACAACTACCGCAACCACGACTACCGGTTTTCTGCAGGAGCTCCCTGAGCCGACCCTCATCGCATGTCCGGCAATCACGCGCGTCTTGCAGTTCGGCATGAATGGAACCGATGTGAGCACTCTCCAGTCGTTCCTCATCTCAGAAGGTCTTCTCGCGTCCGATTCGGCAACGGGCTTCTTCGGCAAGCTCACGGAAGCGGCAGTACAGGCATGGCAGAAAGCGAAAGCGATCGTGATGGAGGGAGATCCGGCGACGACCGGATTCGGTGCCGTCGGCCCTAAGACACGCGTTGCGCTTCAGAATTGCCGTTAGCGAGCAGGGTATAATGAATCGAATGGAACCCCTGACTGATTCAGAGGTACAAGCTCTCGTCGCGAAAGCAAACGCGATACGCCAGACCATTATCGAGATGTTGCTTGCGGCAGGCTCGGGGCATACCGCAGGACCCTTGGGTATGACGGACATCTTTACGGCGCTGTATTTCCACGTCCTTACGCACGATCCGAAGAATCCTGCATGGGACGAGCGCGACCGCCTCTTCCTCTCGAACGGCCACATCGTGCCGGTGCGTTATGCGACCATGGCGCATGCCGGCTATTTTCCGCTAGAAGAATGTCTCACGCTCCGCAAATTCGGCTCTCGCTTGCAAGGTCACCCTGAGCGAGAAAAGCTCCCGGGTGTCGAATCGACTTCAGGCCCTCTGGGCAGCGGCCTCTCACAGGCATCCGGCTACGCCTACGCCGCGCGCATGGATGGGAAGAGATACCGCATCTATTGCGCGCTCTCCGATGGGGAACATCAGGAGGGAAATATCTGGGAAGCGATGATGTTCGCGGGGAAGAACCGCCTCTCGAATATCACCGCCATCATCGACCGCAACAATATCCAGATCGACGGCATGACGGAAAACATAATGCCGCTCGAGCCTTTGCGCGAGAAATACGAATCGTTCAACTGGCATGTGTTGGAAGTAGATGGTCACAACATCCCGCAATTCATCGCCGCATGCGAAGAAGCCAAAGCCATTTACGAGAAGCCGACGGTGATCATCGCGCATACCATCCCTGGCAAGGGCGTGAAAGAAATCGAATTCGATTACAAATGGCACGGCAAGCCGCCATCCAAGGAAGAAGCCGCAAAATTCTTGAGCGAACTCCGTACGCTTCAAGGAAAGGTCTCTAGTGAACATCAATAGTATGCTCAATCCCGACGCAAGACTTGCAGCAAATATCTTCGACACGCCCGAAACGGCGCCGACGCGTGATGGTTTCGGCAAAGGCGCGGCAGAAGTGGGTAAAGCCGACGAACGCGTCGTCGTACTTTCTGCCGATCTCACCGAATCCACCCGTGCTGAATGGTTCGTGAAAGAATTTCCGCAGCGATTCATCGAGATAGGCGTCGCCGAGCAGAATATGGCGACGGTCGCTGCAGGTATGGCGAACTACGGCAAGATTCCGTTCTTTACTTCGTACGCGGCATTTTCTCCCGGCCGCAACTGGGAACAGATCCGTACCACCATCGCGCTCAACAATGTGCCGGCTATCGTCTGCGGCATGCATGCGGGCGTCTCTGTCGGTCCTGACGGCGCGACGCATCAGATGCTCGAAGACATCGCGCTCATGCGCGCCATGCCGAATATGATCGTGATTTCTCCTTCCGATTCAGAAGAAGGCCGTAAGGCGACTATCGCCGCAGCAAAAGCAGGTAAGCCGGTCTATCTCCGCTTTGCTCGTGACAAATCACCCATCATGACGACGCCTGATACGCCATTCGAGATAGGGAAGGCGAATGTTCTCTGGAAATCAGATGCACCGAAAGTTGTCATCATCGCGACGGGGCCGCTCGTCCATAACGCGCTTCTCGCAGCAAAAGAATTAGAGAACGAAATCCAAACGACGGTCATCAACGTCCACACGATCAAACCGCTCGACGAAGCGACGATCCTTTCTGCAGTCCAGAACGTATCGGCCGTTGTCACCGTCGAAGAGCATCAAGTGAATGGGGGACTAGGAAGCGCGATCGCGGAACTTCTCGCAAAAAACAATCCGAAGGCGATCGAATTCATCGGCGTCCAGAATACTTTTGGCCAATCAGGCGAGCCCAAAGAGCTCATCGAGCATTACGGCATGGGAGTGAGAAGTATCAGTGAAGCGGTCAAAAAAGCGCTGAGTAGAGCCGTAAAATAGGCTGGACTTTTGTAACAAAAGTGGTATAATTATATCAGTCTCAAGCAGAAGGGTATAGCTGATGGTCAACAAGCTGACTACGCTCGCCATCCTTATCGCGTCGATCTTCCTCGTGTGGATGATCGGTTCGATACTCGGGGTCGACTTCGTGGCGCGTCTTCAAACGATCATGACCTCGAAAGAGGTTCAGGAGAAGATGACGCTGGATGAGAGCGATCAAGTATGTCTTGCGCTCGAGATGTGGCACGGAGCTGAGAAAGGTGTCGCCGGTAAGCGCGTCATGCGCCTTATCGGTGTCGCGGCACTCAACTACAAGCTGACTGCGCCGAAGCAGGAAAACATGTGTGTGATCTTCGAGAAGGCCCGCTTGCTTCTCTCGAAGGCACATCCGGCGGAGTCCTTGCGAGGAGCTTCGTTGTTTCCGATTCGGAAGGTCGGCTGGGTGCTCTCTGAAGCTTCAGGCACGACCGGAAGTGCGACATACACGGAAGCGCGTGCGGTTGCACGAGAGCTCCTTGATGCCGTCGCTGACGGGAAGCCTCCTGCAAGCGTCCTGCCGGCAGAAATGTCAGACTACGGATGCGCGATCAAGTTCATCCGCAGTTATGGCGGTCTGCTCGATAACAGGATTCCCGGTGGGTTCAAAACCATCCAGGAAGATTTCCTGAAAGAAGGGCTGATCGCGAAGCAGCCCATCGATCAGACACAGTTCTTCTGTGCATCGTGATGCCACGACTACGCGCCGCCAGGTCATTCCCTGGCGGCGTTCTTCTTTTGTAGATTCTTCTTGAGGAATTCGATCAGTATCCTTTCTTCTTCCTTGTGTTCGGGGCGGAAGAAGAGCGCGTGACGGCCGCCGGAGAGCACATGGGATTCGTCGGCGGCATTCCCGTTACCGGCCACGATGCGCGCACCGCTCTCCGGTGCTGCCAGAGGGTCGCCGGCAGTATGTAAGGTAAGAATCGGGCTTTTGATCTCCGGCAGCGCGGAAGTGAGACGACGATTCCCCTCCTGTATCAGCGAAAGCGAGCGTCCCGGGAAATCACGATAATAGAAGAGTCCTTTGCGGATGCGCAGATCCTCGGCAGTCAGGTACTTCCTCCAGAAACTACGCATGCCAAGGATGGCCGACATGCCCGGAAGACGGAACGGCAAACGCAATCGGTATGGGGTGAGTGCGATCGCGAGCGCATCCGGTTTGAACTCTTGGGCAAGGAGCGCTGCGATGTATCCGCCGAAACTGTATCCGATGAATGCGGTCGGTTTACTGCCTTCGGTCAGCGTGCGTGCGAAATACCGCGTCGCCGAAAGGAACTCGTCGAACGAATGATTGAGCAAGTGGTGCTGCTCGGTGCCGTGTCCCGGCAGGAGCGGTGCAAGCACGTGCGCATCAAGTTCGTGTGCCAATCTCTCGGCTGTTCCTGCAAACGCGTCAGGAGAACCGGTATATCCATGAATCCAAAGGATGCGCCGCGATGCGTCGCGCCGTCCTATATCGAATCCTCGATGCCGTTCGGTCATAGATAACGACGCATTTTACCATTGCGTGCTCTCGCGCGGTTTCGTGGTATGGTGCCGGTAGGAGAAAGGAGGAAGCCATGCGGATCGCACTCCTCGCATTCGCGATACTGTTCACGACCTCGGCGCATGCATCCCACTATCCGTTGGGAGGCGCTATCGAGTCCGAAATGAGATCGTTCGACCCGAAGAAGTACGCGCCGGCAGATGTATACAGTTTCGTGAAGTACATGATGGAGCAGCAAGAACTCCACGACGTCGGCCTGCATTTCGACGATTTCGAGATCATGCTCTTCGATCTTCCGGTCCCGCCGGATCCCCAATCTAAAAAGGCGCCTCAGTGAGGCGCCTTCGTTTATATCTCCATGGGTGTGAATTCCGGCGGTCGTTTTGCGAATGCGGCTTCAAGTTCGTCGAGCTTGAGGAGTCCGGTCTGTGCACCGACTTTCTGCACCACGAAGGCGGAATTCACCATGCCGCGCATGAGGGCTTCGGGAGCGGAAAGTCCCTTGATGAGGAAGGCGACGGTCGTCGAGGCGGTCGCATCCCCTGCGCCGGTACGCGAAATCGGCGGTGCCGGATCAGGATACATCGGGATGTGCCAGGCTTTCCCGTCCTGCATGATGTAGGAGCCGTTTCGGCCATCGGTGATGACCGGAATCTTCGGGCCCAAGGCTTTCACGCCTTCCAGAAGCTTCTTCACATCGTGTTCCTGGTTGCCCAGGATCATCTGTGCCTCTTCCTTGTTGCAGAAGAAGACTTCCGAAGCCTCATAGATCTCTTTCAATTTCTCCTTGCCGAGCTGCAACTGGAACGTGCCCGGCTGGAACGCGATCTTCACGTTGTTCGCTTTCGCATAGCGCGCGATCTCCAGTTGGTATTCGAGTGTCTCAAGCGGCAGCGAGGTGAGATAGAACCACGCCGGTGCTTCTGCGAATTGCGGCAGTGCGTAGGGGAATTGCTCGTGCTTCACGAGGATGGTGCGCTCCGCCTCGTACTGGAGGACGTAGTGGTAGTTCGTCTTAATGCCATCGTGCTTGCGGATGAATTCAGTATTCATTCCCTCCTTGGCAAGCGTCGCGATGCAATCATCGCCATTGCGATCGTTGCCGACGTTCGCGACGACGGTCGATGCGAGGCCCAATCGCACCGCGGCGGTCGCTGCGTTCGGGCCGTTACCCACGGCGAAGACTTCCTGGACGCTCTCGAACGGGATCTTCTGTCCGAATTTGACGCAGAGCATGCAGTTCTCATCATTAATATCGCAATTGACGCGGGCGTCTTTCAAACGGATAAATGCGTCGATCACGATATCCCCGAATGCCACGAAATCGTATTTCATATCGGGATTCTATCACGCACGAAGATGCTATGATTCCCGCATGAGAACACTTCGCGAGGTGATTATGGACGCGCGGGGGCGCAAGGTAGCAGTGGGGCATTTTAATATCTCTGATTCGACACAGCTCAACGCGATCGCGGAAGCAGCGCGGGAATTGAATCTGCCGGTCATGATCGGCGCATCGGAAGGCGAGCGAAAGTTCATCGGCACCCGTCAGGCGGCCGCGTTGGTGAAAGCGCTCCGCGATCAAGGGCAGGAGATCTATATGAATGCCGATCACACCAAGACGATCGAAGGCATCAAGGAGGCGATTGATGCAGGCTACGACGAAGTCCTCTTCGATGGCAGCGAACTCCCTCTCGAGGAAAACATTGAGAAGGCGAAGGAGGCGGTTGCCTATGCGCGTGCATCCGGCCGCGATGTCCTCGTCGAAGGTGAGCTCGGCTACATCGGCCGCTCAAGTGCCCTCCTTGATTCCATTCCGGAAGGCGCCGGCCTTGATAAGACCGATCCGGAAGTCGCGAAGCGATTCGTCACCGAATCAGGAATCGATATGCTCGCACCGTCAGTCGGTAATATCCACGGCATGCTCAAGAATTCTCCGGAGCCCGCACTCGACATCGAGCGCATCGGCGGCATCAGTCAGGCAACCAGCATCCCGCTCGTACTCCACGGCGGTTCGGGCAATTCCGAGGCTGACTTCCGTGCGGCCATCAAGAACGGCATGGGGGTCGTACACATCAATACGGAAATCCGCGTCGCGTACCGAAAGGGAATCGAAGCCGGCCTCGCAGCCTCCGATGATGTCGCGCCGTACAAATACCTTGCCTCCGGTGCCGCTCAATTAAAGGAGGTGGTCAAAGCCAAGCTCCAGCTGTTTGCGAATCCCTAGTAGACATACTTCCTGAATAATTGTATTGTTTTTTCAGTAACTGGCTGAAGGAGGAAGACAGTGCTCTATGATCGGAAGAAGTGGGACCGCGAGCCGTGGAATGAATGGCCATACTATCGTCGTGATCTGTCACTGGAGGGATTCGCCTTCTGGATGGCCTGTCTTATCAGCGGCTGCGTCGCGGCGATGCTTTGGATCCTGCCTGTGCTGATGGGCATGCAGGAATCGCTCCCGTACCTGTATCGGTTCTTCGAGAACCTTCGATAAGCCACAAGGGCGCCTCTGAGGCGCCCTTCTCAATAAACCTTGCAAAATAGCCCCCAATCCGTATACTGCGCGCACTATGTTAGAGCTTGAAATCAAGCCGCGTGACTCGAAAGAGTCTGCAGAAACCCTCCGCGCCCAGGGCGTCCTTCCGGCTGTCATCTATGGCCCGAAGGAGGAAGCGACCGCCATTACGATCAATCAGAAGGAGTTCGAGCGCCTCTTCAAGCAGGCAGGAGAGACCACGATCATCAAGCTGAAGGGTATCGGTGATGAAAAGGACAGTCTCGTCCACGACATCCAGCGACACCCGGTGACCGACACCGTCCTCCATGCGGACTTCTATGTCTTGGAGAAGGGTAAGAAGGTTACCCTCAACATTCCGCTCGAATTCGTCGGTGAAGCGCCGGCAGAAAAGCAGGGCCACATCCTCACGAAGGTCCTCCACGAAGTCGAGATCGAAGTCGCTCCGGCAGAATTGCCGCAGCACCTCGAAGTCGATCTCTCGAAGCTCGAGAATGTCGGCGATCACGTCCTCGCATCCGACATCAAGCTCCCGAAGAGTGCTGAGCTCAAGATCTCTCCGGAAGAAATCGTCGTTTCCGTCACGGCATTCGTCGAAGAGAAGATCGAAGCTCCGGCTCCAGCAGAAGGCGCTCCGGCAGAAGGTGCTGCAGCGGCAGCTCCCGAAGGAGAGGCAAAAGAGTAATTTTCCTGAAATACCAATCAGAAAGGCGGCCTCCGGCCGCCTTTTCTTGTGTTCATTTCAGATACGCTATAATCATCAGGTCATGAAGTTCTCGCGATTGCTGGTCTTTTTTGTGCTGCTTGCCCTGCCGCTTTCCGCTTCCGCGGCGCTTACTCCCGAGGAGCGCGCGGAACTCGAGAAGCAGCTCGCCGAAGTCGAGCAGCAGATCGCGGCCAATAAGACCGAGCTCGAAAAGAAGCAGGGTGAACGCCAATCTCTGGAACGCGATGTGGCGATACTCGATGGACAGATACGCGAGACGCAGCTCGCGATCAAACAGCGTGACCTTGCCGTCCGCAAGCTCACCGACGGCATCACCGACAAGGAGGCCGCCATCAAGGTGCTCGATGGGAAAGTCGCCGAAGGGCAGGAGTCGGTGGCGCAGATGATCCGCCGCACGCACGAGATCGACGGCATCTCCATCGCAGAGCTCGCGCTCGGCGGTTCCATCACCGACCTCTTCACCGAGATCGACAACTACCAGATCGTGCAGCAGGCGCTTGATGACGCATTCAAGGAGATGGCGATCGCCCGCTCCGATCTCGCGGCACGACGCGAAGCACTGCAGAGCCAGCAGGAAGAGGAACAATCGATCCTCCAGCTGCAGAAGCTCGAACGTGAGCAGCTCCAGAGATCAGAGCGTGAGAAATCCCAACTCGTTTCGGCGGCGAAAGGCCAGGAAGCCAATTACCAGAAGATCATCGCCGAGCGTCAGCAGACGGCGACACAGATCCGGGCACGTCTCTTCCAGCTCGCCGATTCCAGCGAGGTCTCGTTCGGTGTGGCATACGATCTTGCCAAGAAGGCGAGTGAGGCTACCGGTGTCCGTCCCGCGTTCATCCTCGGCATCCTCAAGAACGAGAGCGACCTCGGCCGCAATGTCGGTCAGTGCCTCCTGACGAACGAACCGGCCAAAGGCAACGGCAAGGGTGCGAATACCGGCACCGCGTTCCCGAAAGTGATGCACCCGACACGCGACGTCGATCCCTTCCTGGAGATCACCGCGGAACTCGGCATCGACTGGAAATCGCAGCGCGTGTCGTGTCCGCAATCGGTCGGATACGGCGGCGCTATGGGTCCATCGCAGTTCATCGCTTCGACGTGGATGATGTACAAGGATCGCATCGCGTCGGCCACCGGCCAGAATCCGCCGAACCCTTGGGACAATCGGGCCGCATTCACCGCATCCGCGATCTTCCTCTCCGACATCGGCGCGGCGCGTGGCACGCGCGAAGGGGAGCGGGAAGCGGCACTCCGCTACTTCGCCGGCGGCAACTGGAAGAACCCGGCATTCGCCTCCTACGGCACCCGCGTTCTCGGATTCGCCGATGAGTTCCAGGCCCAGATCGACGTCCTTGAGGGACGTTGAGCACCGCGAGACGTTTCTCAAGGTGGAAGGTGAGACGGGGGTGGGGCCCCGTCGCAAGGCCGGACCGGGCGTAGGCGAGGGAGGCGGGGTCGCGCAATTCGCCAGCAGGCGAATATGCGTGACGGTAGACCCTTCCTTGCGGAAACAGTGCGTTTTTTGTATAGTACGCCGACATGAAAAAGGACCTGCACCCGGATACCTATCGCGACGTGATCTTCGAGGATGTCTCCTCGGGGGCTCGTTTTCTCATTGGTTCCACCATCCGCACGGAAAAGACCGACAAATGGGAGGATGGTAAGGAATACCCGGTCTTCCAGGTTGAAATCTCCTCTGCATCGCATCCGTTCTACACCGGCCAGTCGAAGACCATCGACACCGCCGGCCGCGTCGAGAAGTTCAAGGCTCGCGCAGCAAAGACCTCCAAGAAGTAACGACCCTGCCGAACAAAACCCCGCTACAAGCGGGGTTTGGCGTATACTTATCGCACCATGGCCCAGGAACCGATTTTGAACCCCGAAGACTACGCCGATGATCACCGCGTGGCGTTTTTGGTTACCGAATGGAAGCGCCTCCTGCAGGCTGAAAAGGATGCGCAGGAACTCCTCGAAGTCGATCCCTCGATGAAGGAGCTCGCTGAAAAGGAAGTCGAAGAGATCGACCAGCAGAAAGAGCAGCTGATGAAGCAGATGGTGCAGATCGTGGGGGACCCGAACGAGCGCGAATGGCCGAATGAGATCGTACTCGAAGTACGCGCCGGTGTCGGCGGTGAAGAAGCATCGCTCTTCGCTGAGGAGCTGGCCTCCATGTATCTCAAGTATGCGCAGATCAAGGGCTGGAAGACGAAGACCATAGAAGAGAGCCGTGCTGAACTCGGGGGCATCAAGGAGATCCAGGTCGAAGTGAAGGGTGAAAACGTCTATCGCGAATTGCAGTACGAGACCGGCGTGCATCGCGTGCAGCGCGTGCCGGCGACCGAGAAGCAGGGCCGCATCCACACCTCCACCGCATCAGTTGCCATCATGCCGATCTACAAGCGCATCAAGATCCAGATCAATCCCGCGGACATCGAGCGCGAGACATCACGCTCCGGCGGCGCGGGCGGACAGAACGTCAACAAGGTTGAGACCGCCGTGCGGCTCATCCACAAGCCGACGGGTATCGACGTCCGATGCACCTCGGAACGCTCACAGGCAGCCAATCAGGAGCGCGCGATGAAGCTCCTTGAATCGAAGCTCCAGCAGCTTCAGGACGAAACGGACGACCGCAAGCGTGCCGCAGACCGCAAATCCCAGGTGGGTACCGGCGATCGTTCGGAGAAGATCCGTACCTACAACTTCCCGCAGGACCGCATCACCGACCATCGCCTCAAGGAGTCGTGGTCCAATGTCGAAGCCATCATGGGTGGCCGTTTGGGTCCTATCATGGAAGCCCTTGAAAAGGGGGGTGGCGGGGAAGCTTCAGACGTTGCGGAAGACGAATAATCCTGCTAGAATCCGCGCCACATATGGTTACTACCTCAGCCGCAGATATGAAGACGCTCTACGACGCAGGGGCGCACGTGGGCTATGCCCGCACCCGCCGCCACCCGACGTCGGCACCGTACCTCTACTCGACCAAGGACCGCACCGACATCTTCAATCTCGAGGAGACTGAAAAGCGCCTCTCGACTGCGGCTGAATTCGCTGCATCCCTCGCTCAGGCAGGCAAGACCCTCCTTTTCGTCGGTGGCAAGCACGAAGCAGCAAGCTCGGTCCGTTCCGGCGCTGAAGCAGCCGGCCTTCCATTCGTCGCTGGTCGCTGGATCGGCGGTACCCTCACCAACTTCCGCAACATCCGCAAGCGCATCGACCGCATGGAGAAGCTCATGAAGGATCGCGAATCCGGCGAGCTCGAGAAGTACACCAAGAAGGAGCGCCTCATGATCGATCGCGAGATCGAGGAATTGCAGGGCCGCTTCGGTGGCATCACCAATCTCCGCGACCTCCCGGCAGCACTCTTCGTCGTCGACTCCCGTCACGAGAAGACCGCAGTTCAGGAAGCAAACCAGATGCGCATCCCGGTCATCTCGCTCGCATCCTCCGACTGCGACTTCTCCAAGGTCCAGTTCCCGATCCCTGCAAACGATACGTCGGTGAAGTCGATCGCACTCATCGTCGATGCGATCGCAGGTGCATATTCCGCAGGGAAGCGCGCTCCCGCGGCGAAGTAACTTCATCCTGCGGGGTGTGGTAAGCTATACATTAAATCGTTTTCCTAAGTCTTTTTGATATGGCAACTACTGAAGAGATCAAGCAGCTTCGCGATGCGACCGGTGTCTCGGTCATGCAGTGCAAGAAGGCCCTCGAAGAAGCAGGAGGGGATCTTGAGAAGGCAATCGTCATCCTCCGCAAGATCGCCGCTGCCGGCGCAGGCAAGAAGGCCGACCGCGAACTCGCTGCAGGTGTCGCCGCAGCGTATACCCACGCCGGCGGTCAGGTCGTCGGCGCTATCGTGCTCGCCTGCGAGACCGACTTCGTCTCCCGCAATCCGGAATTCCAACAGATCGCGTACGACATCGCGATGCACGTCGCCGCAATGCGTCCTGAATTCATCACGAAGGAGCAGGTAAAGGAGGAGGATATCGCCAAGGCGCGCGAAGTTTTCACGCAGGAAGCAGCAAGCGTCAAAGAAGAGATGCGTGCGAAGGTGATCGACGGAAAGCTCGAATCATTCATCAAGGAGAAGGTCCTTCTCGACCAGCCGTTCGTAAAGAACGGGGACATCACCATCCGTCAGCTCATCGAGAGCGGTGTCCAGAAGTTCGGCGAGAAGATCGAGGTCGTCCGCATGGAACGCCTCGCCGTGAAGTAGTTCCATGATGATCGCCGCGCTCAGTGTCCTCGGGTTCTCGATCGTCGGCATTCTCCTCTTGTTCGCCATTAAGAAATACGAACTCTCGCGCGGCGTCCTCATCGGCGGCTCGTTCCGTGACGATGCGGATCTCTTCGCGATGCGCGTGAAGTGGATCTTCCTCGTCATCGAATGGTACCTCTCGCGCTTGCCGGATTTCCTGTTTCTTCTCACGCGCTACGGTATCCGTATCGGTGCACTCTACACGGCACGCCTCGCGCGTCGCGCCGAAGCGCAGGCGCACAACGTCGCGGATTTCGTCTCGCATAAGCGTAATTTCGAACGTCGTGAGACGAAGTCCCAGTACCTGAAGCAGGTCAGCGACAAGAGTGATAACGGGCACGGACCGGTAGCGACAGTCTAGCCGGTCGGGTATAGTTCTTTCACCGCGGTGTGTACTAAGCCGCCTTAGCTCAGCGGTAGAGCAACTCTTTTGTAAAGAGAAGGTCCCCGGTTCAAATCCGGGAGGCGGCTCACGAACGAAGTGAGGGAGACGACTCCGGGAGGGGTGAGACGGGGTTGGGGCCCCGTCGCAAGGTCGGACCGAGCGTAGGCGAGGGAGGCGGGGTCGCGCAACATCGCAGCAGCGATGTATGCGTGACCGGGAAAACATGCTGTTTTCCCGTGTCTGAGAGCAGGGTGCCGAGCGAAGCGCAGGCATCCGTTGAGAACCGAGGGTTCTCAAGGTATCCGGGTGGCGGCTCCCGTAACTTTGTTTCTAGAATCTGCGTCGGTCTCGTTTTTCATATATAAGACTACATCACACATCAATCAGGCCAAAAAACCGTTTGAATGCTATCCTAATCCCTAAGCCACCATGCTTCCCAAGGAATACTGGTATCTCCACATAGCCCGGGCAACCGATCTCACGGGCACTGATCGGCGCATCTACCGCGCCTTCGAGATCCTTCCCGCGGTCCTCTCGATCGGTACCTTGGCTGCGTTCGTCGCGCTCTCATTCCTGAAGCCGGTCTGGGCGGCGTATCTCACCATCGTCTTCGCCGCGTACTGGCTCTTCAAGACGGCCTATCTTTCGATGCACTTGCGCTACAACTTCAAGCGCATCCGCTACAACCTCAGCGTCAACTGGCGTGAGAAGCTCCACGATCTTCCGCATGTTCCGGCGCGCGCCGAGCCGCATCTGGTACACATGATCCTTCTGCCGTTCTACGACGAACCATACGAAGTCCTGAAGGAATCGATCGACGCGATCGCGCATGCGGATTGGGATCCGCAGGGGATCATCATCGTACTTGCCGCAGAAGCCCGCGCAGGGAGCGAACATCATGCGGTCGCTGAGCGCCTGAAAGAGGAATACCGTGAACGTTTCCTGGATTTCCTCGTTACCATCCATCCGGCCGATCTTCCGGGGGATATCCCGGGCAAGGGATCGAATCTTTCCTATGCTGCCGAAGAGGCGCGCGTGAAAGTGCTCGATGAGCGCAAGATCCCGTACGAGCATGTGGTCGTCTCCGCATTCGATTCAGACACGGTCGTGTATCCGCAGTATTTCGCCTGCCTCACGTGGCATGTGCTTTCAGCGGAAGATCCCGAACGCACGTCATTCCAGCCGGTGCCGCTCTACCACAACAACATCTGGGACGCGCCGCTTATCTCGCGCGTGATCGCGTATTCCTCTTCGTTCTGGCAGATGATCCAGCAGGAACGTCCGGAGAAACTTGCGACGTTCAGTTCGCACGCGGTCGTTTTCAAATCACTCTACGAGGCCGGGTACTGGCAGCGCAATGTCGTCTCCGAGGACTCGCGCATCTTCTGGAACATGTTCGCGCGCTACGACGGCGATTATCGCGTCGTCCCGATGGCGTATCCGGTTTCCATGGATGCGAACGTCGCGCCGTCGTTCTGGGGGACCATGCGCAACATCTACAAGCAGCATCGTCGTTGGACGTATGGCGTCGAGAACGTGCCCTACATCCTCTGGATAAGTCTCAAGAACAAGAGGATACCGGCAGGTAAGAAATGGCGCGCGATCGGCGTGCAGGTCGAGGGGTTCTGGTCGCTCGCGACGCATCCCTTGATCCTCTTCAGCGTCGGTTGGTTGCCGCTTCTGGTCGGCGGTGCGGCTTTCAACGCGACCGTCCTTTCGTATAACCTTCCGCTCGTCGCGCGTTCGTTCCTCACGCTCGCGATGTTCGGTCTCATGGTCTCCGCGGCGATCTGTATGTATCTCTTGCCGGAGCGCCCTGCGCACGTGCCCCGTCATCGCAATTTCTTCATGGTGCTGCAGTGGATCCTCGTGCCGATGACGATGGTGGTCTTCAGCTCGATCCCCGGCCTCGAATCGCAGATCCGTCTCGCGATCGGCCGCTACCTCGGTTTCTGGGTGACGCCGAAGGCGCGCGCGGGAGCAGTCGAAGCGGAGCCGCTCGCGGAAGTCACCACCTCCTCCGTCGAAGAGGGAAAGAAGGATTAGAATATCTGTATGGAACCGTTTCCGGCCTATCGCAGGCGCATCTATTTCGCACTCTTCGTGGTCCTTTTCCTCGTCCTTCTGCCGGCGATCATCCTCTATGCTGACGGTTGGCGATTCAAACAGGGATTCGGCTTCGTGCGCACCGGTGGTGTCTATGTCTCCGTGCCGTATTCCGACGCGACCGTGACGCTCAATGGCGAAGTGGTGGGGCATAGCGGATTCCTCCAGCGCGAGTTCTACATCGGCGATCTCGCTCCTGCAGCATATTCGCTGCGCATCGAAGCGCCTGATCGCCGCACCTGGAGCCGTCTTCTCGTCGTCGAGCCGCAGCTCGTGACCGATGCGCGCGCGGTCCTTCTACCGGATGACATTACGCTTTCGCGCCTCATCATCTCGGGTTCGGCGACCAGCACGAAGACTGTTTCTCGTACGACGTATGACGGCTATCTCGCGGCTTTCGCCACCACCACCCGTGCGATCGCATCTTCCACGGTTCCCGTCGATGAGCAGGACGGCATTTCGCTCTTTATCATTGATGGTGATGTCGTCGCGCGCTGGATGCGCAACGAGCGCAAGCCGTCGGCATTCTGCGGAAGCCCGTCGCTCTGCGAAGAGGAGATGTCGGTGAAGCGCATCGGTGGAGACGCGACGGATGCGTACTTCTATCGCGGCGGCGTAGTGTATCGCACCGAAGAGGGCGGCATCTATTTCGCAGAGATCGATATCCGTCCGACACCGATGGCAGCGCAGCTCTATGCGGCAACAGGGGCTGATATGCGCCTCCTCGACGATACGCTCGTCATCAAGTCGGGAGACATGCTTTACGAAGTGGAGGGTTTGTAGCCGAGGTGGATGCGGAAAATGCTTCTCTCGGGTAAACCCGTCTTCCCAGCTGGGAAAACGGGCTGATCCTCGCCAGCTGCGGGGCCCCTCGCGAAGCATTTTCCGCATCCACCCGGTGTTGGTGGGGAGGTTAGGAAAGGCTATACTCCCACCATGCAGCGGGGCCACATCCACCCAATTTCGAGCCTCATTCGCGAGGCCAACGCCATCTTCAGTAAGATGGGCTTTGCGTTCGCCGAAGGACCTCTCGTTGAGGACGAGTGGCACAATTTCGATGCCTTGAACGTCCCGAAGGATCATCCGGCCCGCGACATGCAGGACACCTTCTTCCTCAAAGATGAGAAGGAGACCGTGCTCCGTACGCACACCTCGCCGGTCCAGATCCGCTATATGAAATCGCAGATGGAGAAAGGGATCCTTCCTCCGTATCGCGTCATCGCGCCGGGCAAAGTCTTCCGCAACGAAGCCACCGACATGACGCATGAGGCGGAATTCTTCCAGATCGAAGGGTTTGCCGTCGGTGAAGACATCACACTCGCCAACCTCAAAGGCACGCTCGAAAGATTCTTCAAGGAACTCTTCAAGGGCGCTTCGGTTGAGATCCGTTTCCGTCCGAGCTTCTTCCCGTTCACCGAACCATCGGTGGAAGTCGATATGCGACTCGTAGGTGAAGGCGTGCCGGAGAAACTCAAAGACCGATGGATCGAGATGATGGGTGCAGGCATGATCCATCCGAATGTCCTGAAAAACGCGGGCATCGATCCGGCAAAGTATCGTGGTTTCGCATTCGGTATGGGATTAGACCGTCTCGCCTTGCTGCGTTGGGGCATCGACGACGTGCGCCACATGCACTCGGCAGACCTCCGGTTTATCAACCAGTTCTAGTATGAAAATCTCACGCGACTGGCTCCAGAAATATTTCCATGCACCTTTGCCATCGGCGCAGGAATTGGCTGACGCCCTCACGTTCCATGCGTTCGAGATCGAGAGCGTCGAAGGCGACATGCTCGATGTGAAGATCACCGCGAATCGCGGACACGATTGCCTCTCGTATCGCGGCATCGCGAAGGAGATCTCAGCGATCCTGAAGCTTCCGCTTGCAAGCGATCCCTTGAAAGAAGAGGTGAGGCTCGAGCCGGTCACCGATGCCGTTTCGGTTCTCATAGAAGATATCGAACTCTCGCCGCGCTACATCGCCGCTGTCATGAAGGGAGTGAAAGTGGGCCCATCGCCGGAGTGGTTGGTGAAGCGTCTCGAAGCGATGGGGCAGAAAAGCATCAACAACGTCGTCGATGCGACGAATTTCGTCATGTTCAATATCGGTCAGCCGCTCCATGCATTCGATGCGGGCAAGTTGAAGCAAAAGGAGGGGAAATTCGCAATCGAAGTGCGCAAAGCCGTCGCGGGTGAAAAACTTCACGCGCTCGATGAGAAGGAATACGCTCTCAAGCCGGGCATGTTGGTCATTGCTGATAAGAACGCCGGAACCCCTATCGGCATCGCGGGTGTGAAGGGCGGCTCTCCCGCCGGTATCACGGAATCGACGACGGACATCATCATCGAAAGCGCGAATTTCAACGGTGCATCAGTCCGGAAGACCGCAAAGCGTCTTAATCTCCGTACCGATGCCTCACAGCGCTTCGAGCAGGTCCTCTCTCCAGAACTCGCTGCATTCGGTATGCGCGCCGCAGCGGATCTCATCCATAAGCTCGCCGGTGGAGAGATCGTCGGCTACGCCGACGCGTATGCGAAGCCGCATGTCCCGATTCCGGTCTCGTTGCCAGCCGATCTTCCCACGAAAGTTCTCGGGATAGAAATAACCAAGGAGAAGATCCGTGACGCATTCACTCGTCTTGGGTTTATGTTCGAGGAGAAGGAAGACCTGTTCGTCGTGACGCCGCCGTTCGAACGACGGGATCTCGTGATTCCGGAAGATCTTATCGAAGAGATCGTCCGTATCGAAGGGTTCGATACGATCCCTGCGCTCGAACTCCCCGAGGCTACGGCGCCGGAAGTGAATCAGAATTTCTATGCGAGCGAATGGGTGCGCGAGCACCTCGTCTCCGAGGGGTATTCCGAAGTCTTCACGTCGGTTTTCGCTGATAAAGGGGAGCGCGGAGTACTGAATAAAGTCGATAGCGTGCGCCCGAAGCTCCGCTCGACGCTCGTCGATGGTTTGAACGACGCGCTGAAGAAGAACGTCCAGAACAAGGACCTTCTCGGTCTCAAGGAGGTGAAGCTCTTCGAGATCGGCACGGTCTGGAAGGACGGCAAGGAAACCGTGATGGCGGGAATCGTGACTGAGAAAGAAAAAGCGAAGGAAGATCCACTCAGTGTTTTCCTGAAAGAAGCCTCTTCATACGACGTGCTTCCGCTTTCCGCTACGGAACGCTACCAGCCGTACTCGCGCTACCCGTCCATCACCCGCGATATCGCGATGTGGGTACCTGCGGAGACTTCTGCGACGGATGTCGAATCCACGCTCAAGGAGCATGCGGGGAAGCTGTGTGTCCGCATCGGGCTCTTTGATGAGTTCAAGAAAGAAAACCAGATCTCCTATGCGTTCAGATTGGTCTTCCAATCCGATGAAAAGACCCTCACTGACGACGAGGTGATGGGCTTCATGCAGGCAGTCTACGACGTAGTTGACAAGAAGGGCTGGAAAGTGCGTTAAATTGGCTCTGTTGAGCCGTTAAAGCGGGGATAACTGGTTAGGAAACCGGTCAGGAATTTGGTATAATTTCCGTAACCTATGGCTGAAAAGAAAAGCTCCTACGGAGCCGCTGATATTACTGTCTTGGAAGGTCTGGAAGCGGTCCGTCGCCGACCGGGTATGTACATCGGTACGACCGGTCTCGACGGCCTCCACCACCTCATCTGGGAGATTTTCGACAACTCACGCGACGAAGCGATGGGTGGATTCGCCAATGATATCGAAGTCGCGCTCCTTCCCGACAATGTCATCCGTGTCGTGGACAACGGCCGCGGTATTCCGGTCGATATCCATCCGAAGACGAAGGTCTCCGCGCTCGATACCATCATGACCACGCTCCATGCAGGCGGTAAGTTCGGCGGTGAAGGATACAAGGTGTCCGGCGGTCTCCACGGTGTCGGCGCATCGGTGGTGAACGCGCTTTCGACCTATGCACGCGTGGAAGTCCACCGTGAGGGCGGACAGCACGTCCAGGAATACAAGAACGGTGGTAAGGCGGTGGGTAAGGTGAAGAAGATCGGCAGCTCGAAGCGCACCGGTACCATCACGCTTTTCCGTGCCGATCCTTCGATCTTCCCGGTCATCGAATACAGCTATGATCGCATCGTCGGTCACTTGCGCCAGCAGGCGTATCTCGTGAAGGGTCTGCGCATCACGATACTCGATTTGCGCGATAAGAAGGAAGTCGATCATGAGTCGGCGTACTACCTACGCGAGCTCGGTCTCGATGCGCCATCCACCACCTTCTACTTCGAAGGAGGTCTCAAGTCGCTGGTCTCATTCCAGAATCGTCACCAGACGGCAGTCCACAAGAATGTCTTCTATGTCGAGAAAGAGCAGGATGATGTGAACGTGGAAGTCTCGCTCCAGTATGTGGACGATATCTCCTCGCGCATCACCGCATTCGCGAACAATATCTATAACGCGGAAGGCGGTACGCACATCACCGGTTTCAAGACCGCACTCACGCGAACCCTGAACAACGCTTCGAAGGGCGGCGGAGGTAAGGAAGGTGAATCGTTCACGGGCGACGATGTCTTGGAAGGTCTCACGGCCGTGGTCTCGGTGAAGCTCCGCGAGATCCAGTTCGAAGGCCAGACCAAGGGCAAGCTCGGTTCCGTCGAGGCACGTGGTGCGACCGAAACCGTTTTCGCGGAAGCATTCGCGCAGTTCTTGGAAGAGCATCCGGACGACATGCGTGCCATCCTCGGCAAGGCGACGCTCGCGATGAAGGCACGTAAGGCTGCTAAGGCCGCGAAGGAATCCGTGCTGCGTAAAGGTGCGCTCGAAGGCCTCTCGCTCCCGGGCAAGCTTGCCGACTGTCAGGTGCGCAATCCTGAAGAAGCAGAACTCTTCGTCGTCGAGGGAGATTCGGCAGGTGGTACGGCCAAGATGGGTCGTGATCGCCGCACACAGGCCATCCTCCCGCTCCGCGGCAAGATCCTCAACGTCGAACGCGCGCGTCTCGATAAGATGCTCGTCTCCGAACAGATCCGCAATCTCGTGATCGCGCTCGGTACGGCGATCGGAGATGTCTTCGATGTCTCGAAGCTCCGCTACCACAAGCTCATCATCGCGACCGATGCAGACGTCGACGGCGCGCACATCCGCACGCTGCTCCTCACGCTCCTGTATCGTCATTTCCGTCCGGTCGTCGATGGCGGCTTCCTCTATATCGCCCAGCCGCCGCTCTACAAGATCAAGAAAGGGAAGGAGGTTTTCTATGCATACACCGAGGAGGAGAAGATCGACATCGCCGGCAAGGATGCGCAGCTCGAGACGGAAGACGAGGTCGTAGAAGAAGGCGAAGAAGAAGCGCCTGAGGTAAAGGCGAAACGTGCAACGAAGATCTCCGTCCAGCGCTACAAGGGTCTCGGCGAGATGAATGCGGAGGAATTGTGGGAGACCACGATGGATCCGGCTCGTCGTGTCTTGAAGCTCGTCACCATCGAGGATGCCACCGATGCCGACCGCACCTTCGATATCCTCATGGGTACCGACGTCCCGTCACGCAAGACTTTTATCCAGTCGCACGCCAAGGAAGCGACGTTGGACATCTAGGCACGGTATAATTCCTTCTCATGGAAGGATACCGTCGGCGCGAATTTCGCAAAGAACCGGCAAGAAAGCCGGAGAAATTCGGTGGGCGCCAGAACTTCACGCGCGCGATGCTGCTTGCCGCGCTCGCCGCTTTCAATGCTCCTGAGACGGCAGACGCCCAGCAGATGCCACCCGGCACGAAGCGTGCGATCGAGCGTATTGATGAACGTTCTCACCGCAAAGCAGCACGTCATATCGAATCGACGGTGCCGCGAGCTGAAGAGCTCGCCGAGAACATCGAACTCATCGAAGCCAAGCTTGGTCCGGGGGGCGAATGGGCATCGTTACTCGAGGATCCCGCTACGCCGCGCGCGAAAGTCGATGCGATCTTCCGTTATATCAATAAGGTGAATACGCATATCGACGTGATGCAGGTGATGCCGGAGGCGTTCAAGGATCAGCCTGCAGCACACGAGCGTATCGCGCCGCGCCGCGAACTCTTCCACGGCAGCGATCATCGGTCATTCAAGGCGTTTGATGCAGAAGGAAAACCGTATGAGAAGGTTTGTAACGGATATCATGTCGCTACCGGTGGCGCGAGATTCTTCGTCACCGCCAAACACTGCATCACCGGCACTGCACTTGAGGGAAGCTTCGCTGTTCCCGACGGGCATGCGAACGATATTGCTGTGAAATATTTGCCGGGAGATCATGGCCCCGCTATGCAGCTCGATGGCCGTACCGATCGCGACTTTCAGGGGCGCATGGCGGTCATTCGCGGCATCGACCGCTTCGGCAGGGATTTCCTTCGCACCTCGTTTCTTATCAAGATGTCACCGGCGCTACAGGAGAAGCTGTATGGCGTCGGCGATCGGCAGGTGGGTAATTTCGATCTCCGGGATCAGTTCATGCTGCTTGCGCAGCCCGGCGATGCGACTCTCATGCACGATCGTATGCTCTCAGCAAGCGGAGTTTCGGGAACGGGTATCAAGGCGTGGATAGATGGAGGGTACCGCGCGCTAGGTCCGCAATCCTCGGGCCGCGTCTTTACGCCAGAACAGAGCGCATCCATTCCCCCTGACCAGCAAATCGGTCTCAATTCACCGATGTTTTTCGTTGAAGGTCTCGATGTACTCAAGGAACTCTGCGAACGTGCGCGCCAGCAACATGAGCAACCAAAACGCCCCCCAAAGGAGGCGTCTGGATTCATGCAGAGAATTGGAAACTAGTACACGTACGGCGCGTAGTAGCCGGTCCAGCTCGGGCCGTTTACGAACATCGCTGCCGTGTTATTGCCTTCGTTCGTTTCGCTGACCGCGTAGCCGTTGTCGACGCTGACCGTGATTGTCCCGCCGCCTGCCATGAGTGGCTTGAAGCGCAAGGTATTGAGGACGTGCGAGCCCGGAGTCAGGTTCGCTTGCACTGGCGACTGGTAGAGATAGCCGCCCTGCATCGGGAGGTTCACCGAGAACGAATAGTTGCCGGTGGAGCCGGTGCCGGTGTTCGCGATGTCGAACTGGACCGCGGCGATCTCTTCAGGACCGACTGGGTAGCGGTTCTCGAAGTTACCTGTCATTGGATTGATGACGCCGACCGCCACGATGCGCACGCTGAGATCAGGTGTTCCCGCCGGACGTGGTGCAGTCGGAGTCGTTGCCGCCGGAGCAGTCGGTGTAGTTGCGGTTGGTGTCGAAGTCGCACCTGTCTTCGCAAGGACGCGGACGGTTGCCGTGCCCTGTGGGCGCGTAGTGTTTTCCGTCGAGGTTGCCGCAGGGATGAAGACGATCGAGACCGGCACATCCATCGTGGTGGTGCCCGCAAGAACCGGAACGAGGGAGAGGGAAGTGGAAGTGCCGACGGTGTAGGCGCTACCGCATGGGATCGCGCTTGCACGGCCGTTCGCGCTCGCCATATCGAAGCGGAAGCCGGTCTTGCACTGATAGAGGAACGAATATGCGCCCGCTTCCTTGGCGTTGTACTTCCACGAGATCGGGAATGCAGTGCCCGACTGTGTCTCTTTCGGCAAGGTGATAGCGATCGAATCCCCGCCGCCGAAGCGCGAGAACAGCGATGTTACTCCCGAGCCGGTAAGGCGAAGAAGGTGATACGCTCCCCAGACGATCACGATGATAAGGATGATAAAGCCGGCGACCGCGAGTATGTTCGCGAGGATCCCCGGATTCTGCTGCCCCTGAGGTGAATCGCTCATAGTGTCCGAGGTATACCACGAATACTGTCGTTTGACAATACCTCGTTTGTGGGGCAGAATATTTGAGTGAATCCCGTTAGAGATGACGGTAGTTGGTATACGTACGTGCTCCGTAGTCTAAGAGATGGAGAAACATACACCGGCTTCACCAACGATTTGCGGAAGCGCTTCAAGCAGCATAACGACGGGCTCACGTCTTCAACCAAGGGACGTCGTCCCTTTGAGCTGATATATTACGAAATGTGTAGAAACGAGAGTGACGCACGGTCGAGAGAATTATTTCTAAAATCTGGCATGGGTAAACGCTATTTGCGAAATCGCTTGAAGCGCTTCCTATCTCTAACGGGATGAAAACCGCACATTCCAAGCCTCCGATGAGTGTCTTTCTGGCGGCGACCGTCGTCATCTTCTTCCTCGCGCTCTCCGCAGCCGACTCCGTCGGCTTCGTTCCGTATTACATCGACGGCACACCGCCGCGACCGAAGGTTACGGTCGAAAGTCTTGCGGAAATCCCGCAGGAGGAAGTCGCTCTTCCCGAAGAAGAGGAAGTCGGTGTCGCGCCGACGCGCATCCGTATCCCGGCGATCGATCTCGATCTTCCGGTACTCAATCCGCAGACCCGCGACATCGCGGCGCTCGATGCGGTACTCAAAGACGGCCCTGCACGCTACATGGATTCCGCCCTGCTTGGCGAGAAGGGCAATGTCTTGATCTTCGGTCATTCTTCGCATCTGCCGGTCGTACACAACCAGATGTACAAGGCGTTCAACCGTGTGCCGGACCTCAAAGAGGGCGACACCATCGAAGTCGAGGGTGGCGGAAAGGTCTACACGTACCGCGTCCTCGGCGTGAAGGGCGTCGATGCGGAAGAAGGCATCATCGATCTTTCCCGAGAGGGGAATCGCCTCACGATCGTCACCTGCGACACGCTCACCGCCAAGACCGCCCGCTTCGTCCTCGACGCCGAACTCATCGGTTCCTACGATCTCTAACGTTCTTGACGCCTTCATAGGTGCGGAGCATAGTTGCGGCGGCTCAGTTCTCGGGCCTCAACGAAGGAGGAAATACATGCGTGTAAGCGCATCACTCATCCGATATCTCAGTCCGCTCATCCTCGGCGCGCTTCTGGGTCTCATGTTCTGGCTCGCGCCGGATATCACGCCGCAAAAGATGGGGGCTGAGACCCCAGACCAGGCGGTCGTCCTCATGGGCGGGTTCTTCGTCATCTTCTGGATCTATCTTCAGATCCAGGGATATCCGATCTCGCATGGCGATATCGGGACGGCGAGCTCGCACACGATCGACAACATCATGTCGTTCATCCCGGCGCTGACGGCGCTCTTCGGCCTTGCGCTCACGATGTTCAATTTCTGGGAGCTTTCCCAGCTCAACATCGCGCTGGCTGTCATGACGCTCGGCATCGTCTGGATCGATTTGTGGATCTACGGCGGGTCGGCTTCGAAGATCAACCGGCTGACTGACGAGATCAAAGCGGAACGGTAGGGGAATCGGATCTAAGAAAGAGGCGGGCAGCCATTGTCCGCCTCTTGACTTTTGGTCAAAATGTGATAGCATATCTCCCAGAGGGTCCTGAATGCCGATTTGGGCGCTTAAACAGTCCCTAAATCGGCCTTCGGGACAATCCGAACTGGTCTTTAACTTAACCGGAGGGAGAATGAGAAAACCCCCCGAAGAAATCGTCTATACGGAAGGAAACGGCTTTGAACCAATTCGGGACAATGTCGTTGTCTTCCCAAAACGACCGAAAGGAGACGAAAGCATGAGTGATGATCATGGAAAAGGACATGGTCACGATCATGGCGGTCACGGAAAAAAGGAGGCAGGACTAATGCCAGACCTTAAAAAAGTTGGTCTCGGAGTATTAGCGGCGATTCTCGGCTTGTATGCAATCAGATTTATCATCATTCCGATGATAGGCGGTATTGCATGTGATCTGACGGGTAACGTCGGTTGCCAAGTAGCGGCGAAAATGAATGAGCAGCAAACTATGTCTGCGGATTCATCGGCCCCTTTCTCGGTAAATCGCGAAATCCGTCGTCGAGAGGGCGGTCCAGTAGGACCTGCCCGCCGTCAGCAAGGACGGCAAGGGCTGATGCCAAGCGTCGACTGTGCCGCGATGGGGGGTATCCGGACGACAAATCCGAATACCGGAATGCCATCGTGCTTCGTTCCCAACTGACTATTCCGGAAGCGTTGCATAACGCATCGCTTCCGGAAACTTCTTCTTACGAGTACCTGCCTCTGTTCGAGATTTCGCACACGGACAGGTCTTCATAAGACCACTGATCATTCAAAAGGAGGACTTCCGATGAGGAAGATTCTGATCGCTCTCGTCGCGTTCATGTCGCTGCCGGTCGCTCAGGCCACGGCAGAGTCCATTTACTATGGACGTCAGAGTCCGGATCAAATACGCGTTCGCGTAGGCAGTCCGGAGCACAGCGTGAGGGTAAGCGTGCCTTTCCCTCACATCAGCCACAACAACGGCTGCCGTGGACCTCGCTGCGGATATCCGCGGCGACATGTCCATGGTCCTGGTTGCGGTCACTCGATTCGTCGAGCGTCCTGCGGCCAAGGAGGAGGTTGTGCGCAAGCTCGTCCGATCGCGCGTCCGGTGCAAGGCTATATGCCGACCATCGACTGCGAGAAGGCGGGCGGCATCCGTACGGTCAATCCGAATACGGGTGCGCCGACATGTTTCGTGCCGAATCAGTGAGCAAAAGGGCGGGTTCAGTCTCAAGACTGACCCGCCCTTACTTTTTAGAGGTATTGACAAGCGATTAATAGTGTGATACACTATATCCAGTCAAGCTCATTGATTAGGAGAAAGCCAATGAAGGCAATTTCTAAAATCCTCGCAGTTGCTCTGCTCGCAGCGTCCGCTTCTTCGGCCTCGGCCTTCGTCAAGCACGACCCTGGTGTCACGTATGAGGACATCAAGGCCTGCCTCGAGAACATCGGTCTGGAAGAAGGAACTCATTTTCGCAAGAAGAAGGGTTCCGATGACACGATCGAATTGAATCGTGGCCAGGTCGCCGGCGACAGCTACGACTTTAAACAGGTCGATGGCTGCTGGAAGAAGCAGACGGTGTCCAAGTAGGACAAATAACGGGGTAATGGGGCGGTCTCTCAACGAGAGCCGCCCCTTTTCTATGCTCTTGACTTTTTGACAAAGGGAGGTTATAATGTTCCAAGCAATTAGATCTCCTTATTAACCGGCATTTATTGGCTTACTAAAAGAAAAAATAACTTATGAACTCGACTTCAACGCGTTCGCAGATCGTTCTCGGTCTTCTCGTTGGTTTCGTTGTGTTCGCAGGTCCGTCTGCGGTCCAGGCTGCCGATCTTGGTGGCTGGGGCTGGAGCGATTACGGTTCCTACGACAGTTGGTCTGATTACGGCTCGTACGATACGTGGAGCGACTATGGTTCGTATGATACCTGGTCTGATTACGGTTCTTACGACACGTGGTCTGACTACGGTTCGTATGGCTCCGGCACGTACTACGACGACGGGTATTACTACGACGATGTAGCTGGTACGTACTATGACGATGTCTATGGTACTTACTACGACGATTCGTACGGCACCTATTACGATGATTCGTACGGTTCATACTACGATGACTCGTATTACTACGGTGGTGGTTCCTACGACTACGGTTGTGGTTCCTCGTGCGGCGGCTCGTGGTACACGCCTTCGTACTCGACTGGTTGCGGTTCGTGGTGCGGCACCGGCGGCGGACAGTATGTCACCCCCCGCTTCACGGCTCCGAGCTCTTCGTACACGAACATCGTGACGAACAATGTCGACAACTCGCAGGACAACGACAACTACAACTACATCACGAACATCGACAACTCGATCCGTGACAGCTTCAACAACTACAATAGCGGCAACACCTCTATCGTAGTCACTGCTCCTCAGACGCCGGTTCACACGACTCCTGCTCCGTACTGCACGATCACGCATGCACAGTACGGTGGCTATGGTTCGGGTGCGTATCTCTCGTGGACTTCCACGAACGCATCGAGCGCATACCTCTCGAACGTCGGTTCTGTCGCAGTCTCGGGTTCCCAGACCGTCTACGCGCATGGCTCGCAGACGTACACGCTCACGGTCTACGGTTACAACGGTCAGACGGCAACGTGCGCAACCTCGGTCTACGGCCAGGTCTACGTTCCTCCGACCTATAACCCTCCGTACGTGTCCCTTACGCAGATCCCGTACACTGGTTTCGACTTCGGTCCTATCGGTAACGCGATGTACTGGGTCTCGCTTCTTGGATTCGCAGCAGCAGGTGCCTACCTCATGATCTACTATCGTGGTGGTGCGCTTGCCTTCGCAACCGCAATGGTTCCGGCACGTAAGTTCGCTCCGGTCGTTGCTCCGAAGGCTCCGATCCTCGTTGAGCGTGAAGCACTTGCGCTCTCGCACGATGAAGTGAAGGTCCAGCCGATCGTTGCATCTCTTCGCAAGGCAGCCGGTACTCTCGATACGATGGCAATCGTTTCCTCGAAAGATGGTTCGATGCCGCGCATCGTGATCCAGCGTGCTTAAACGGGGGTGGGCCCCGTTTAAGAGCCGGACTGAGCGAAGGCGAAGGAGGCGGGGTCGCGCAATTTGCCAGCAGGCAAATATGGGTGACTAAGGAGAGTGCTAAGGAAGGACGGGCAAAGCTCCAAAAGTGAACCGCATGGCCCGTCGCGAATAGCGATGGGCCATGCTGGTAGAGGGGAGGGAAATGTACTATAAAGCTGATACGTTAACCGATTACTAAATCTATATGCAGAACGCAAAAAATTCTGTTTCCAAGCTCTTTGTGGGTCTCGCGCTTTTCAGTGTCGTTCTCTCCGGCGTGCCGGCAGTCGCCGCTGCAAGCCACTCGAACTACGATGAGGAGGCTTCGTGCTGGATCTCGGCATCTCCGAGCTCGGTCTACGAAGGCGGTTCGACAACCCTCACGTGGGGATCGCGCAACGCGGATGACGCGTGGATCGATGATATCGGCGATGTAGGAACCCACGGTTCCCGCATTATTTACGGTATCGATGAGGACACGACGTTCAAGCTTACTGTGGAGAATGACGAGGGCACCGCGACCTGTGAGACGGATGTCGAGGTCCGTTCCTACAACCACCACTCCGGTTCGACGAAGGCTCCGGGCTGCACCATCTATCGTCAGGAGACGAATGGTTCTGCAGTCGTCCTCCGCTGGAATTCGACGGACGCATCGTCTGCGTACCTCTCGGGCGTTGGCTCGGTATCGACCTTCGGTCAGTACACGGTCTACCCGACGTATGACACGACCTACACGCTCACGGTCTACGGCAACGGAAAGTCCGAGAGCTGTGAGATCGAAATCGACCGCGGCTACAGCACGTACTATCCGCAGAACTACAATCACTACAACAACTACGGCAACCAGTACGGTTATAACTACAACTATCCGTACATCTCACTGACCCAGATCCCGTACACGGGTTTTGATCTCGGTGTCGTCGGCACTGCGGTGTACTTCCTCGCGCTCGCACTCTTCGCGATCGCAGGTGCGTATCTTCTCGCGTACTACCAGGGTGGCGTCCTTCGCTTCTCGTTCGCACAGGAAGTGAAGCTTGCTGCTCGCAATCAGGTTCGCGCAATCCGTAACTTCTTCAATTAACGAAAGGGAAGTTCAAACAAAACGACCTCGTACGAGGTCGTTTTGTTTTAGGCGCGGTCTTTGATTTCTTCGAGAAGGGAGGATTTGAATTCCTCAAACGGCTGTGCACCGATCTTTCCTTTATCGCGGCTCTCCACGGCGACGGTTCCCGCGTCGACTTCCGCATCGCCCATGACGAGTACGTAGGGGACTTTCTCGGTCTTCGCGTTGCGGATCTTCTTGCCGAGCGATTCGTTCGCCGCGTCGACTTCGACGCGCACGCCTGCCTCGCGCAATTCAGCAGAGATCTTCTCCGCGTATTCGACATGCTTCTCAGAGATAGGAAGGACTTTCACCTGAACGGGTGAAAGCCAGGTAGGGAAGGCGCCGCCGAAATGCTCGATCATCACGCCCATAAAGCGTTCAAGCGATCCAGAGATCGCTCGATGGATAACAACAGGACGCTCTTTTTCACCTTTATCATTGATGAATGAGAGATCAAATCTCTCCGGGAGGTTGAAGTCGCATTGTATGGTTGCCAACTGCCACTCACGACCGATTGCATCTTTAAACATAAAATCCAATTTCGGACCATAGAAGGCAGCCTCTCCCTCCACACGAGTGTAGGGAAGATTATTCTTTTTTGCTGCATTCTCTAATGCTTCCTCGGCTCTGTTCCAGATATCATCGCTGCCGAGATATTGGCCTTCTGGGCCCCGAACGGAGAAGCGCACCCAATATCCTTCAATCATGCGCATGGTGGAGTAGAAATCGCGGATGATACCGACGATCGTGGAGACCTCTTCGTCTATCTGCGATATGCGGCAAAAAAGATGACCGTCATCTTGAGTGATCGCGCGTACGCGAGTCAGGCCCGCCAATTGACCAGTCTTCTCATCGCGATATACGGTCGCTGGTTCAAAGTAACGCACAGGCATATCGCGGTAGGAGAACTGATTATCAGCAAAAATCTGCATGTGATGCGGGCAGTTCATGGGCTTCAGGAAGAATTTCTCATCCTTACCGTTTACTCTAAACAACTCATCTCCGAATTTCGCCGCATGTCCTGAAGTCACATACAGATCTTCTTTTGCGAGATGGGGTGTCCAGACACGTGAATAGCCCTTCTTTGCGTGAAGCTCCCACAGATATTCCTCCAGTTCGCGACGGATAATGGCACCGTTTGGCATGAGGAGGGGGAGACCGGAGCCGACAAGGGGAGAAAGCGTGAAAATCTTGAGGGCGGGACCGAGTTTCTTGTGGTCGCGTTTCTCAGCCTCGGCTTGCTGAGCGAGATATGCATCAAGCTCTTCCTTGGTGTCGAAAGCTAGACCGTAGATGCGGGTGAGCATCGGATTATTCTCGCTGCCGCGCCAATAGGCGCCTGCAATCCTTTCAAGCTTGAAGGAATCAGCGTCGATATCTTCTGCAGGATTATCGGCGTGTCCGCCGCGACACAAATCAGTGAATCCGCCGCAGGAATACAACGTTATCGGTTCGCCGCGGGCTTTGATCTCCTTTATCAGTTCCGCTTTGTACGGATTGGTACCGTTCGGTCCCGAGAAATGACCGTACGCTTCGTCAGCCGCGACTGTTTTGTGCGAGAAGGAGGTCCACTTCTTCAGATTCTCCTTCATTCGGTCCTCGATTTCCTGCAGGTCCTGGCTCGACGGCTTCCGGTCTCCACCGAAATCGATGTCGTAATAGAACCCATTATCGATCGCAGGTCCTATCGCCAAAAGCGGCTGCGCACCGTCTTTGCCATATATTTCAAGCACTGCCTGTGCGAGAAGGTGAGCAAGGGTATGCCGAATATGTTCAATGTTCTTGAGCGACATTTCACGAATAGTACAGTTATGTTGGCTTTGAGCAAAGCTACAACAGGGAATTGACAAATAAACATATTTGTCACAGAGTAATTTTAGGAGGCGAATTCCTCGCTTCTGGAAGGTAAAGGAAGAAAGTGCATGAGTTCTTTTCAACAGGTCCGCGGAGCGGATTTTAAGCCGGTCGTGAACGATGCTGCGCTGCAGTATCACAACGACAGCGTCGTTGCTCGCCTCGTTGAGCATGACGGCCTCACTCCTGATGAGGCAAGGGTTCTTTTTAAGGACACCTTGAAATTTCTGGCACTCACCGATAGTGGCGTGAAGTTGGCCCCGCCGGCAAAGATCGATCTCGGGTGGCACAACTTCATCCTCCACACCCGCGACTATGCTGATTTCTGTCAGCAATGTTTCGGCCACTTCATCCATCATGAGCCCGGCAGCGGACTCACGTATACCGGCCCCAAGCTGGACGTTGAAGGCACTGTCGCTTTCGCAAAGAAGGCATACGGTGAGCTATCGTCCAACTGGGACAACACGCGCGGCTTGACCTGCGGCTCGAACGGCTGCTAAACGCCCGTTGAGTACTTATAAACAGCCATCGCTCTGCGGTGGCTGTTTTCTATAGCGCCTTCGCTTTCTCGACGACGAAACTCGCTTCGCCGTTGCGGTCGGAGAATTTTCCTTTGACCGCGATGCACTTTCCAGGGACGAACACGGTGGGGTATTCGGCGAGCGTTTTCGGGAAGACGACGATCTCAGTAGAGCCGACATAGTCCGATAATTTGCCGAAGAGCATCTTCTCGCCCTTTTTGGTGAGGATCTGATTGGTGGTCTCCAGGAATCCGCCGACGACAGCTTCGAGACCGCGCGGATAGGATTCTTTGAATTGCTTGATATTCATCTTCTGCTTCTCAAGGACCGCGCGATGCTTATCCAAGGGATGCCCGGAGACATAAAATCCGAGCAGTTCTTTCTCCCAGCCGAGCTTTTCATCTTGCGTCGCCGGGCGTTCGGTAGGGAGCTTAAGCTCGGCTTGCCGAGATACGTCTGCGGCTCCAAAAAGGGAAGTGAGGCCCTGCGGTGCGCTTTGGAGCTCTTTGCGGTACTCCAAGAGCTTCTCTATGTGGGTCAGCAAGGTGTAGCGCTCGCCAAGGTCGTCCAACGAACCTGACATGATCAATGCTTCAAGAGATTTCTTATTGAGATTCTTGTCCCCTACGCGCGACAAGAAGTCCGCGATCGAGAAAAACTTCCCTCCTCGTTCCCGTTCCGCGATAATCGCATCCGCGATGCCTTCGCCGAAGTTCTTGACGCTATAGAGGCCGAAGCGGATGGTTGCCTCGTCGATCACCGTGAATGTCCCACGGCTCTCGTTGACCGAGGGTGGCAGGATCTGGATGTTCATGCGCTTACACTCGTTCACGACTTCCGCGATCTTCTCGACGTCTCCCGCATCCGACGTAAGCACCGCCGCCATGTAGTCCACCGGATAGTTCGCTTTCATGTACGCGGTCTTGTACGCAAGGTTGCCGTACGATGCCGCGTGCGCTTTGTTGAAGCCGTACGCCGCGAAGGTCTCGATCTGCTCCCAGAGCTTCTGGACCACCTCCGGCTTCATGCCGCGCTCCAAGCAGCCCTTCTGGAACTTGTCCTTCTGGGCGGCCATTTCTTCGGGAATCTTCTTCCCCATCGCTTTTCGGAATTTGTCGGCCTCGAGCCAGCTGTAGCCGGCGAGCTGGATCGCGATCTGGAGGACGTCGTCCTGGTACGTGATGACGCCGTACGAGTTCTCAAGGATCGGCTTCATGCGCGGGTCGAGATACACGACCTTGCGTGGATCGCGCTTGCGCTCGATGTACTGCGGGATGAAGTTCATCGGGCCCGGACGATACAGGGCCACCATAGCGTTGATGTCGTGGATCACGCTCGGCTTCAGTTCGACGAGGTACTGCGTCATGCCGGTACCTGAGAGCTGGAAGACGCCGAGCGTCTCTCCGCGCGAGAGCATCTCATACGTCTTCGTGTCGTCGAGCGGGACGCGATCGAAATCGATATCGACGCCCAGACGTGTCTTCACGCGATCATGCGCGTCGGCCAGAGTCGAAAGGTTGGTGAGTCCGAGGAAGTCGAACTTGAGAAGGCCTGCGTCTTCGACGGCGTGCATATCGTACTGCGTGATGATCTTGCCGCCCTTAGGATCGAGTTGGACGGGGCAGAAATCAGTCACCAGCGTCGGCGCGATGACGACGCCTGCGGCGTGGACACCGACGTGGCGCGCGTTCCCTTCCACTTTCATTGCCATGTCGAGGATCTCGCGGGCGTCCGGGTCTTTCTTGTAGGCTTCTTTCAATTCCGGCACCTCGTCGAGTGATCCTTGGATAGTGACCGTGAATCCTTGTTTACCGAAGGGGATCATCTTCGCGATACGATCGCCGGTGCCGTATGAGTGGCCGAGTGCGCGGGAGACGTCGCGTACCGCGGCGCGTGCGAGCATGGTCCCGAAGGTACCGATCTGCGCAACATGGTCGTCCCCATACTTTGAGCGGGCATACGCGATCATCTCATCGCGTCGGTTATCGGCGTAGTCCATATCGATATCCGGCGCTGAAGGGCGCTCCGGATTCAAAAAGCGTTCGAAGGGAAGTCCGTACTCGATCGGATTCACGTTCGTAATTCCTGAAAGGAAGGTCACCAAGGAGCCAGCGACCGAGCCGCGGATGTTCGTGAGGATGCCGTTCTCACGGGCGTGGCGAAGGAGATCGGAGACCACGAGGAAGTACGGCGAGTAGCCTTTCTTCGCGATGACGGAGAGCTCGTAGTCCGTTCTCTCGCGCAGCTCCGGAGTCTCTTCAAGGTCTCGCATCTTGAAGCCTTTGTAGGCGAGCTCCCGCAAGGCCTCGTCGTAGCCCTTTTCGACTTTGATGTCAGGGAAGACCCACTTCCCTAGTTCCAATTCGATAGTGCAGCTATCCACGATCTTCCCGATGTTCTCAAGTGCCTCGGGGAAATCCGCGAAATACTTCCCTGCCTGTTCCTTGGAAATGAATGAGAAGTCCGACGAATTAACACCGAACTCACGGTCCAACGTGCCGCCGGTGCGGATTTTGTTGACCATCTCACGGGCGAGGGAATCCTCCTTCTTCAAATAGTAGGTGTCGTGCGCGGCGACGAGCGGTAAGGAATGTTTCTTCGCAAGGGAGATTATTCTCTCCTGATTCTCCATGTGTCCCTCGATCTCCGGATGGTGGGTGATCTCGATGTAGAGGTTCTCGCCGTACGTCTTCTGGTACCACTGCATCGCCTCATCGGCTTTGTCGGTCATGTCATCTTTCAGGTGTTTTGCATGCTCTCCGCTGAACGAAGGAAGGATCGCGATGATGCCTTCCTTGTGTGCTTCGAGAAGCTCGCGATCCACGCGCGGGCGGTAATAGAACCCCTCGAGGAAGGATTTCGAGACGAGGACGATGAGGTTGCGATAGCCATGGATATCCTTCGCGAGAAGCACTAAGCGGAAGTGGCGGTCATCGACGCGATGTTCCTTATCGTGGCGTGTGCGAGGGGCTACGAAGAAGTCGACACCGATGATGGGCTTGATGCCGGCTTTGTGTGCCGCCTTATAGAACTCGATCGCGGCATACATGTTGCCGTTGTCGGTAATGGCGAGCGCTTCCTGACCATCGGCCTTCGCGGCATCGATGAGATCATCTATCTTCGGGAGGGCTTCGAGGAGGGAATAGTGGGAGTGGGTATGCAAATGACAAAAACGCTGCGCACTACTCATCCCGACATTATACCGGAGCGGTGCCGCACATGCTCTCTCCGGGTAAACCCGTTTTTCCTGCTGGAAAAACGGGCTCATCCTCGCCAGCTGCGGGGCCCCTCCGTGAGCATGTGCGGCACCGCTCCGGCTGCGCTGTGGATTTCATGCTTTATTCCTCATTTGCTGGGTAAGATGAAAGGGTGCAATGGCTGATTGGAGTAGACGAGGCTGGGCGAGGTGCGCTCGCCGGACCCGTCTGTGTCGGAGCCGTCCTCTATCCCTCGGATTTCGATTGGCGCGAAATTTTTACGCTCATCACCAAGCGCGGCGAGCCGAAGCTGCGGGATTCCAAGCAGCTTTCCGCGCAGCAACGCGAGATCCTCTATGCGGCTATTACTGCACACGGTCGACTGAGGCATGCGAGCGCACTCGTGGAAGCCGAAGTCATCGATTCGATCGGTATCTCCAATGCAGCGAGAGAAGCTGCTGCGATAGCGGTGCAGCGTCTCGGTATCGGTCCCTCGCGCGTGAAGGTACTGCTCGATGCAGGCCTTTCGGTCTCCTCCGAATGGGATCAGGAATCCTTCGTACGCGGCGACGAGACGATCCCTGCCATCTCTTTCGCCTCGATGATCGCCAAGGTCACCCGCGACACCCACATGGAAGAGCTTGCGGGTACGCATGATCGGTACGGATTCGCCCAGCACAAGGGCTACGGGACGGCAGCGCACACCTTGGCCATCCGCCAACACGGGCTTGTGCCCCTCATCCACCGCAAGACCTTCTTGACAGCCTACGCTTGATTGTCGGCTGATACGGGTGTAGGGTGTTCCAAGCGCCTTATGTTGAGGCGGAAGAGCGAAAGAGGGGATAATGAGTAATCGTCTAACTGCAGCCGCAGAAGATCGGGCCTATTTCGAACGGCATCTTTCCCCGGAGTACAAGACTGCGGAGAATGTGCAGAAGTGCATGTGCGTCGGATGCGATCATTTCGATCAGCATAAATTCGGCGCTCGACGCTGTTCGCGAAGGGCAGAATGCGAGCGGCTGCGGTCTCAAGGTAAAGACGGCTGCTATAAGCGACGTCAGAGAGGCCACACGCTGGTCCTCAAATCTGACATAATTCCTCACGTTCAAAGCGGTGTAGTCCTCTAACTGCACCTTCCAGAGCGACCGGACCCCCGGTCGCTCCTTTCTTTGCTTTTTTCCGGGAAATACGTATACTAGCCGCCTATGGTAGTTCGAATGCGGAGGAACCGCTCACAGACAGCAAAGCGCCGGAGCCATCATGCTCTGAAGGCGGTCCGTGCCACCCGCTGCGAATGCGGGGCACTCCGCCTGCCGCACACCGCCTGCGCGTCCTGCGGTAAGTACAACGGCAAGGTCGTTATCGACGTCGTCGGCCGTGCTGCCCGCACCGCCCGCCGCGACAAGCGCCGCGAGAAGGAGCTCATGGCGAGCGGCCAGAAGGTTGATACAAAAGAAGAAGCAGCGAAGTAATTCGCAACTCCCCACGAAACGGCGCGCCGATGGCGCGCCGTTTCTTTTTCTGTCCACAGTCCGAAAGAAAGGTCGATTTCGGTTGCTCATGCTGCTGAGGTATACTTTCTCCATGAGTTGCTCTTTCCGTCGCGGGACAGTGCTATAAGTATGGCGAACCGACACCTAGCTCGTTCCGTCGTACTCCAGGTCCTCTTCGAAAGAGATGCATCCAACAATGCGATGACGCTTGAAGAAGGCGTCTCCCGTCTCCAGAGCTACGCGGGCGAATTCGGAGCGCGCGAATCCGACCAGCCGTTCATGAAGCAGCTGCTCGGCATGGTGATCGCGAAACAGAAAGAGATCGATACCGTCATCGAGAAGGCTGCTCCGGAATGGCCGCTCGATAAGATCGCCGCGATCGATCGCAACATCCTGCGCCTCGGCCTCTGCGAACTCATCTTCGCCGATCGTACGCAGGTGCCGGCGAAGGTCGCCATCAATGAGGCGATCGAGCTCGCGAAGAATTTCGGCTCCAATTCTTCCGGAAGATTCGTAAACGGCGTCATGGGCGCTGTCTATGTCGAACTCGGCGAGCCGGGCAAGAACGAAGGCACGGCACGTAAGCAGGCTGGCGGCGGCCAGAACATCGGTAAGATGCCGGTCGAGCTTCTTGCGGGTGCCGTCGTCTTCGCGAAACACGAAGGAGAGACGTATCTCGCATTCGTACACGACATCTTCGGCCATTGGACCATCTCGAAAGGGAAGATCCGCGAAGGAGAAACCCTTGAAGAGGGGACGAAGCGCGCGATCAAGGAAGAATTGAATCTCGATGTTGAAATCCGACAGGAACTCGGCGTCAATGAATACACCGCCAACGATCCCGACGTGAAAGGCGGCAAGAAGCGCAAGCGCGTCACCTACTTCCTTGCGGAATCGCCGTTTAATGACATCACGCTCGGCTCTTCCGGCGGTCTCGATGACGCGCAGTGGTTCCCGCTCTCGCAGGTCGGCAGCCTCAACTTCTACGACGATACGCTGAAGATCATCATTCCGGCGATCAACGTCCTCGCCCAGAAAGTCAAAAAGGCAGAGTAGCATTTTGGCCGCACTCGTGGGCATGCTACTGTACCGGCATGGATTTTGCGCCCTTCGAGGCAAAGATAGGATTCACGTTCACCGACAAACGCCTTATCGAGGCGGCATTCACGCACCGTTCCTATCTCAACGAGAACCGTGCAAGCGCGCGCGAGCACAATGAACGCCTGGAATTCCTTGGTGATGCGGTCTTAGAACTCGTCGTCACCGAATTCCTCTATAAGAAGTACCCGGAAAAGCCGGAAGGGGAATTGACCGCGTATCGTGCGGCACTCGTGAATACGAACTCGATCGCTGATGCTGCCGCGAAACTCGGCATGAATGACTTCCTTCTTCTCTCACGCGGCGAAGCGAAGGATACCGGCCGTGCGCGCGGCATCATCCTTGCGAATGCATTCGAGGCGATCATCGGTGCGATCTATCTCGATGCGGGATACGATGCGTCGTACAAGTTCATCGAGGCGCAGCTTTTCCATAAGACCGATGATGTCGTCGAGAAACGCTTGTGGCAGGACGCGAAGAGCCGCCTGCAGGAAATCGCGCAGGAGAAAGTCTCCGTCACGCCGACCTATGAATTGGTGAATCAGTCGGGTCCCGATCACGATAAGCGTTTCGTGGTCGCAGTTTTTCTCGGCTCAACGAAGACCGCGCTCGGCGAAGGTCGCTCCAAGCAGGAAGCAGAGCAGGATGCGGCAGGGAAGGCGCTGACCGCGCGGGGCTGGTAGATGAAGCGCGAGTATTGACAATATTAGAAATCGGCGTAGAATGATATCACTGACATAGAACGTCAGTGTTCTAGATGAGGAGCCGTTTAAATGTGGCTACTGTTCAAAAAGCGTGAAGTTGGTACGCTCAAGTTCTACAACGTGCAAAAAGGCTTTGGCTTCGCTTCGTGCCCCAACGGACCGGACATCCGATTGACGAGGAAGACCTTTAAGGGTCGCGTCGACAAGACCGAGTTCGCCAAGGGTGCCAAGATAAGCTTCAAGGCCTCGGCCAAAGTGCCCAAGGGCAAGACCGCCCGAGATGCCGCGACGTGGAGCATGGCATAACACCTTCAGCTCTGACTCATCAAAAACGGGGACCGCGTTCGCGCGGTCCCTATTTTATTTTGCATGTACACACATATTTTCTCGACATCATCTCCCAAGGCGCGGATACTACGGGTATGTCAGATGAGGGTTTTATGTACCGGAGGCTTAACCGGCCGAAGAAAAACCATTCTCCCAACGATGGGTTGCGGGAGGCTCTCGCAAAGATACGTGCGGAATCCACGACACCTCCGCCGCTTCCGCATGCGGACGTCATTCCTCCACCGTTACCGAAACGAAGAATCGAGAAAGGAATCACTGATCAGGACCGTGAGCGGGCGCGCGATGCGTGGCATCGCGAAGCATCGCGTGGAGCGTTGCTTTCGCGTGTGAAAGCTCATGCGGTTGGTGCGAAGTATGTCCCGCCGATCCTGCCGAATGCGCATCATCAACCTCCGCCGCTTAAGGGATGGGAAGAGCGGATGGAATTAGAGAAGACAAACTTTAAGACGACAGAGCTCGACCTCAAAGCGACATTCCAGAAGACATTCATGCCGAAGCCGCTCAGCGCAGAAGAACTGCGGGAGAATGAAGCTGCGCGCTTGGTTGCACATAAGTTCGCCGCGAAAACTGAGCCTGAGCGTGTTGAGCCGCAGTCCGACATGATCAAACGGCTCGATGCGTGGATTCGTGGAGAAAAAGAGCGTGCACCGCGTCGGAAGCTTGAAGAGCGGCTTTTGCGTAATTTCCCGGCGATGAAAGCTGAGATAACCGGATTCGCTGATGCATCCTCTCGTGCACTGGAGCAGCTCGGAGAGGAGATCGTGCGCGACGCGCGCCGTCACGGTATCGATCGACGCCAGAAATTCATATCTGCGTGGATGCGGGAGAGATTCGATGCTGCGAACAAGACCTACATCACTAAGTTGATGATTCCGATGTGGTCAGGAATCGACCGGATGACCAGTTCACGGACACTTAGATATGCGCTTCCAGCATTTGGTGCGCTGGTGTTGGCGTTTGCGGGCAAGAATGTTCACGATTACCTTCAGGCGCACGCCGACATAGGGGCATCAGTTCCGATGCCGGCAGACGTACTTCCGTCTGAATCGATATCTGCTCCCGCGCAAGGAGTGCATGAGAGCATCGCGTCGCCACCGGTAACGATGGTGAACTCACCGCCACATGAAGTGCCGGATTTCATCCCACAGGATCAATTCTCTGCACCCGATGCAGTAACGCCTGAGGTCGTTGATCATGGGCGCGAGTCAGGTTCGATTGCTGAGCCGATTGAAGTGCAGGGAAATGTAAGCGTCTGGAGCTCTCTCTTGGATGGTCTCGGCGAAAAGGGGATCGATCTGAGCAGTCAGGGCGAGCAGGCGTTTGCCGAAGCGGTGCAGCGCGCCATCGAGGACACCGGTACGCAATCGGCATTCATCGAATACAAAGGCGAAGGTCTTACTGATGTCGCGTGGGACAAGATTCCAGACGGCGCAACGATCCATTTCGATCTGTTGTTCGGGAACCAGGAATTCCTTGATCGATTGAAAGAACTGTTGGAATCATCCGAATACAAGACCTTGGGTAAAGAAATACGGTCCCTTGGCGGCGCGGAATTGTTCATAAGCGATATCCAAGACGCCTTCGGTGTCCAATACCTATGAAATACGACCGCGCAACACTCTATCGTTTCCTCGGTGACGAGACGGTCGATCATATCGTGAAGGAACTGAAGATCGACAAGGATCCGATCGAAGTCCAGACAGAGCTCGTCGACATGCTCAACGAATACATCTTAGATAAGGTCTCGCTGGAGGTCCTGAAAGCCCTGTCGAAGAAGGACCATCAGGCATTCGAGGATTTCATAGGGAGAGGGGACTTGGACGGTCTGCGGGCGTTTTTGGAGGAGCGTATTCCGAATATCGATCGTCTTATCGAGCATGCCGCGACGACCGCCTATGACTCCGTGCGTAGCCGCGCTCAGGAGATCGCTGGTTCCTAGCCATTCCTTGCTACAATAGCTCTCGTGTATCCCGTTAGAAATCGCGGACGCACGAACTTCATGTTGCATTCAAAGGTCGGGCTTTATCCCTATAGCAAAGTACGGTGCGGAGACTCGAACGTGTCCGCGTCCTATTTCTAACGGGATGTACCTCAGATCGATCGAGCTCAGCGGTTTCAAGTCATTCGGCAAGAAGACCGAGCTGGTGTTCGGTTCCCGCATCGCCGCGATCGTGGGGCCGAATGGTTCCGGTAAATCGAACGTCGCCGACGGCTTCCGCTTCGTCCTTGGCGAGCAGTCGATGAAATCGATGCGCGGCAAGCGCGGCGAAGACATGATCTGGGGAGGTTCCCCTGCGCTTCCGCGCATGAATCGCGCGGCGGTGAAGCTCGTCTTTGATAATTCCAAACGTCTGCTCGACATCGATTTCTCCGACGTCATCATCGAGCGCGTCGTGCATCGTGATGGCGCGAATGAGTATCTCCTCAATGGTTCGGTAGTGCGCCTCAAGGATGTCATCCGGCTCCTCGCCGGTGCTAACATCGGTGGCTCGGGCTACCAGATCATTTCCCAGGGCGAAGCAGATCGCATTCTCAATGCATCTCCCAAAGAGCGACGCGAGATGGTGGAGGATGCGCTTGGGCTGAAGCTGTACCAGCACAAGAAAGCAGAATCGGAGCGTAAATTGGCCGAGACCGCGGTGAATATCGATAAGACGAAATCTCTCCGCAGGGAACTCGCGCCACACCTAAAATTCTTGCAGACCCAGGTCGAGAAGATCGAGAAAGCTCGCGAGATGAAGGCTGACCTCGCGTATAAACTCTCTGATTACCTCGCGCGTGAGAATGCCTATCTCGCGATGGAGGCGACAAGGCTTACCGACGAATCAAAGGAACGCGAACACGAGATCAAACAGCTGGAGCATCGTCTGAAAGATGCTCGTGCGGTGAAGGGGGATGGTCCGCAAGAGAATCGCTCGCTCCCGCTTCTGCAGAAGTTGGAATCGCTCCAGAATGAACTAAGTAACGCTCGCCGGAAGCGCGAGGAGATCGTGCGCGAGCTTGGCCGCGCCGAGGGTGCGCTTGAAGCGGTTGCCATCACCGTCGAGACAGGCATACCGGCACCGCAGGTGCGTGAATTCGTACGCGAGATCACGGATTCCATCGAACGCGCCGAAGCGCAGGATGATATCGCCGGAATCCGCGCGCTTCTCTCGCAGCTCCGTGGACGTATCCATGCGTTCATTGACGGTCTCTCTGGTGCGGCACCTGTCACTCATGAAGAAACAAGGCGGGAAGTCGAGCGTCTAACCGAGTCCCTTTCCAAGGCCGAAGCGGAAGAATCGCGTCTCGCAAAAGAAATGGAGCACGTGCGCAGCGAGATCACCAAAGCGCGTGAGGCGTCATTTGCCGCAGAGCGCGAAGAGGTGCGTGTCGAAGCGCAACTGCGCGAATCGCAATCCAAGATGATGGCGCTGCGCAGCGAGTTCGAGCATTCCAAGGATCTGAAACGTCGTTTCGAGGAAGAGGTTCGTGAAGGTATAGCCCTCTTGGGTACGGCGTTCGAGGGATGGAATACGCACGAGGTCCCGCAGGGCGCTCTTTCGGAAGATCGCCGCGAGCAGGAGAAACGCCGCCGTGAGATCGAGCGATTGAAGATCAAGATCGAGGAAGCGGGTGTCGGTGGTGGTGATGCGGTCGTGCGTGAATACAACCAGACGATCGAACGCGATGCATTCCTTCTCAAGGAACTCGACGATCTCGAGAAGTCTGCTCGTGCGCTGCAGGATCTCATCGCGGAATTGGAGAAGACCATCGACGCTCGATTCACCGAAGGCTTGAAGCACATCAATGAGGCGCTCAAGCTCTTCTTCGCGAAGCTTTTCGGCGGCGGCGAAGCGAAGCTCGAGGTGGAAGAGCCGAAGCGTGTCCGACGCGCTCGCGGTGAAGAGATCGACGAGGAAGAAGCGGTCGTCGACGAAGAGGAGGAGCTCTACGCAGGCCTCTCGATCGCGGTCTCGCTTCCGCGCAAGAAGGTGCGCGGATTGGAAGTGCTCTCCGGTGGTGAGCGCGCACTCACCTCGATCGCACTCATCTTTTCCATGTCGCAGGTGAATCCGCCGCCCTTCCTGATCCTCGACGAGACCGATGCCGCCCTTGATGAGGCCAATTCCAAGCGCTACGCGGACATGATCATGGAGCTGGGGAAGAAGAGCCAGCTCATCGTCATCACCCACAACCGCTCGACCATGTCGGCGGCAGGGGAGCTCTACGGGGTCACCATGAGCCAGGACGGGGTGTCCAAGATCCTCTCCGTGAAGCTCGAGGAGGCCGAGCGGGTGGCAAAATAGGGCTCAGTTGACCCGGAACGTATTTGTTGGTAGAGTGCCCCGACATGTTAAAGATCCGATTACAGCGCACCGGCCGCACCAACAACCCGTCCTATCGCGTGGTGGTTACTGAGCACACGAATGGCCCGAAGTCCGGTCGTGCTACCGAGATCCTCGGCTCCTACAATCCTAAGACCAAGGAGCGCACACTCAACGAGGACCGCATCAAGCACTGGCTCAAGAACGGTGCACAGGCTTCCGGCACCATGCACAACATGCTTGTCTCCGTCGGCATCATCGCCGGCAAGAAGATCAACGTCCTCCCGAAGAAGACGGCTCCGAAGAAGGAAGAGCCTGTTGCTGAAGCTCCGGCTGCACCTGTAGCAGAAGCGCCAGCAGCTGAAGAAGCAGCTCCTGAAGCGGCAGCAGAAGAGACTCCTGCACAGGCGTAGTATTGACCCCGTTAGAGAGTGCGTCGGCAGAGCTTGCTGTTCATTAATGAATCGCGATATCCGGATGAGATATTCTCTCTAACGGGGTTGACGCTATGGTGCGAAGGACGCACCATATACTGAATTACCGGTTAGCCATCCTGACATGGAACAAGATCAGAAGTTTCTTGAATACGTCGTTACTTCGCTCGTCGATAATCCGAACGACGTGAAGATCAATCGCACCGTCGACGAAATGGGAGTCCTCCTTACGCTCTCGGTCAACAAAGACGACATGGGCAAGATCATCGGTCGCTCGGGCGCGACGGCGAAAGCCATCCGCACCATCCTCCGTGTCGTCGGTATGAAGAACGAGGCGCGCGTCAATCTCAAGATCGAAGAACCGGAAGGCAGCGAACGCCGCTTCGGTGAAGGGGAGCGCGATCGCTCGGTTGATGATGTCATCAACGATCTGAAGAACGGTCAGTAACCGAAATCCCAGAAAAGAAAAGGCGCCGGAGTGATCCGGCGCCTTCGACGTTGGGAAGGGTCAGGTTGTCGGGACCTTCGCCGCTTCGTCGCGCTTGCGCACGAGTTCGAGGTGACGCTCGGTGCGCTTCCTGCTCAGGAAGATCTTGTCCGCCTTGCGATTGTTACGTCGGGCGTACAGGGGGCCCGTCTTCTTCTTCCCACCGTTGGTAACGGTCATCGTCTGCTCCAAAGAAACACGGCCTCAGTTGGCCGCATCGGTATGTTGACGCATCGAGAGAATCGTGTCAAGAATAGGTCAATGATCCACTTCCATATCGTGACGCTGTTCCCGGAATCCATCGCCGGGTATTTCGCGACATCGATGCTCAAGCGCGCGCAGGAAGACGGCTACATCAAAGTCTCGCTCTACAATCCGAAGGATTTCACGGAGAGCTGGAAGGAGCGTATCGATCGACGCCCCTATGGTGGCGGTCCGGGCATGGTGCTTGCTCCCGAGCCGATGCTCAAAGCGGCAGAGAAGGCGCTCAAGAAAGCAGGGAAAGCGAATGTCACCCGCATCTTCTTCTCGCCGTCAGGTGCGGAGTTCGATGCGAAGATGGCGAAATCTCTGGCGAAGAAGAAACATATCTTGATGATCTGCGGTCACTACGAAGGCGTGGATGCGCGCGTGCAGAAGATATTGAAGGCGAAACCGGTCTCGACCGGTCCCTATGTACTCACGGGCGGTGAATTGCCGGCAGCGACGATGGTCGATGCCATCGCACGACATGTGAAGGGGGTTCTTGGCGACATCAATTCGCTCGAAGAGAATCGCGTCTCCTCTCCGGCGGTCTACACGCGTCCGGCGACGCTCCTATGGAAGAAGCGGAAGTACCATGTACCGGAGGTCTTGAAATCGGGTCATCATGCCAAGATCGACGAGTGGAAGAAGAAGCAACAGGGTTGACGCTCGATACGACGGGTGTACAGTTCCCGCAGATTGCGAGTACGTTTGGTCCGCGATCATCCTTGGAGGGAATTTGATGTCTGAACAGTTCCGATACCTCGCAAATGATGACGAGCCCGACCAGAAGAAGAGCAAGAAGGATGGTGACGTTCTGACAGAAAGTCCCATCCATCTCTTCAAGGGAAGGTCGACGAAGGCGTGGTCATGGAAGGGGCCAGGTATGGCCCCGGACTGCGAAGGGAAGACTTTGCAGCTCCGCTCGTAGGTACCACCTCCGGAAAACGACGCGGGCAGCCCAACTGCCCGCGTTATTCTTGGCCCAAAGTTATCCCCAGAAGGGCTTTGACAGGCCCTGTGGCGCTTGACTCTTGACGTCCGGCCGAATATACTCTCCAAGTACTTTTGATACACGATTGAGTCACGCCCACCCTCCTCACCGGCGAGGGAAGTACGCCTTTTTAGCGGGATTAATAAAATATGGAAGAAGCGCCTAGGGGACGCTGATTCTTTTTTTGTAACAGCCATGGCAAAGAAAACGCGTGCATTGCCTCAGAAGTTCTTCGGCAAGTTCAAGGAGCCGCTCGTGGAGCTTCCTAACTTGGTGGAGAGCCAGCTCGAATCGTTCGAGCAGCTCGTCAAAGACGGGGCCGCAAAGGTCTTCAAGGAGTTCTCTCCGATCAACGACCATGCGGGAAAGAAGTTTTCGCTCACGTTGAGCGATTTTACCTTTGGTCCGGTCCGCTGGGACGAAGAGTATGCGAAGCGCACGATGCGCACCTATGAGGCGCCGCTCAGCGTCGTCGCGAAGCTTAAGAACAAGACCACCGGCTCCGAGAAGGAGCAGGAGATCTTCATCGCGGATTTCCCGTGGATGACGAAGCACGGTACGTTCATCATCAATGGTGTCGAGCGCATCGTCGTCCCGCAGCTCGCACGTTCCTACGGCGTCTTCTTCGAAGCGGTGCCGTACAAGGGCAAGAACTACTTCGCCGCGAAGATCATCCCGTCGCGCGGTGTCTGGATCGAGATCGAATCCGACCCTGATGGCGGCATCTACGTGAAGATCGACCGCAAGCGTCGCTTCCCGGTGACGTCCCTCCTGCGTGTCCTCGGTGCCGAGAACGAGAAGGAGATCCAGGCCCTCTTCAAGGACGAAACCGCACGCGTGGCTATCGCGAACACCCTCACCCACGACACCGCGAAATCGGTGGAGGAGTCGTTCATCGAGATCTACCGCCGTCTGCGCGATGGAGACATCGCGAATGCGGACACCGCGACGGATCACGTCTCGGGACTTCTTTCCGAGGAGCGCTACGATCTCTCGAAGGTCGGTCGCTTCCACTTCAATCGTCGCTTCGATCTCCCGACGGACGAGAAGCATCTCACACGCCAGACCCTCAACCTCGACGATATGGTGCGCATCATCACGCTCATCGCGCAGTCGAACAACAATCCTGACGCGCAGGCAGATGATATCGACCACCTCGGCTTCCGCCGTGTCCGTTTCGTCGGCGAACTCTTGGAGCAGCGCATGCGCATCGGTCTCTCGCGCATGAAGCGCAACATCCAGGACCGCATGGCGATGGTGGATGTCGAGACGACGCTTCCGGTCCAGTTCGTGAACCCGCGTCCGTTCCAGGCATCGATCCGTGAATTCTTCACGACCGACCAGCTCTCGCAGCTCATGCAGCAGTACAACTCGCTCGATGAGATCGAACATCTCCGCACGCTCTCGACCCTCGGTCGCGGCGGTCTCGTTTCGGAACGCGCTGGTCTCGAAGTTCGTGACGTCCACTCGTCCCACTACGGCCGCGTCTGTCCGATCCACACGCCGGAAGGTAAGAACATCGGCCTCGTCCTCCACATGGCGCTCTATAGCCGCCCGAACGAATTCGGCATCATCGAGACGCCGTACGCGAAGGTGGCGAAGGGCAAGCTCACCGGGGAGATCGTGTATATGAACGCGCTCGAGGAAGAGCAGTACTCCATCGCGCACGCGGCGATCCCGCGCACCGAAGACGGCAAGCTCATCCCGGAGACCATCGAGGTCCGCAAGCGCGGCGAGCCGACGATCGTCGCTCGTGAGGAAGTCGATCTCGTCGAGATCTCGACCAACCAGCCGTTCTCCGTCGCGACCTCGCTCATCCCGTTCGTCGAGAACGACGACGCGAACCGCGCACTCATGGGCTCCAACATGCAGAAGCAGGCGGTGCCGCTCATCATTCCTGATGCGCCGCTCGTCTCGACCGGCATCGAAGGTGCAGCAGCGCGCGACTCCGGCCGCCTCCTCCTCGCCGCAGAAGCAGGTGAGGTTACCTACGTCGATGCACGCACCATCAAGGTGAAGAATAACGACGGTAAGACCAAGGAATACGAGCTCGTGAACTTCTCCCGAACGAACGGCTTCACCTCGTTCCATCAGCGCCCATCGGTCGCGGTCGGCGACAAGGTCAAGAAGGGAGGTGTGCTCGCTGATGCGGCTACGTCGGACAACGGCCAGCTCGCGATCGGCCAGAACCTCCGCGTCGCCTTCCTTCCATGGTTCGGTGCGAACTTCGAAGACGCAATCGTCATCTCGGAGCGTCTCGCAAAGGATGCGCGCTTCACCTCCATCCACATGGAGGAGTTCGTCTGCGTCGTGCGCGACACCAAGCTCGGACCTGAGGTCACGACCCACGACATCCCGAACGTTTCTGAATTCAAACTCCGCAATCTCGATGAGGAAGGTATCGTCCGCATCGGTGCAGAAGTCCGCACGGGAGATATCCTCGTCGGTAAGGTGACCCCGAAGGGTGAGACCCAGCTCACGCCGGAAGAACGCCTCCTCCACGCGATCTTCGGTGAGAAGGCAAAGGATGTTAAGGACACCTCGATGCGCATGGAAGGCGGTAAGCGAGGTCGCGTCGTCTCGGTCAAAGTCTTCTCCCGCGAGAACGGCGATGTGCTCGAGTCTGGCGTCATCAAGCGCGTGCATGTTGAAGTCGCACAGCTCCGCACCGTCTCGGTCGGCGACAAGCTCGCAGGCCGTCACGGTAACAAGGGTGTCATCTCCCGCGTGCTTCCTGAGGAAGATATGCCATTCGATGAGAACGGCGAGCCGGTCGATGTGATCCTCACTCCGCTCGGCGTCCCGTCTCGTATGAACCTCGGTCAGATCCTCGAGCTTCACCTCGGTCTTGCCGCTGATTCTCTCGGCTACCAGGCAGTCGTCCCGTCGTTCGCAGGCGCGACGGAAGAAGAGATCATGGAAGAGCTTAAGAAGGCTGGCCATTCAGTAGACGGCAAGCGCACGCTCTTCGATGGTCGCACCGGTGAGCCGTTCGCACAGAAGGTCTCCGTCGGCGTCATGTACATGCTCAAGCTGCACCACATGGTTGAGGACAAGATCCATATGCGTAGCATCGGTCCCTACAGTCTCACCACGCAGCAGCCGCTCGGTGGTAAGGCACAGAACGGTGGTCAGCGTGTCGGAGAAATGGAAGTGTGGGCGTTCCTCGGGTACGGGGCAGCTCACTCACTCCGCGAAATCCTCACGTACAAGTCTGACGACATCCTCGGTCGTTCAGCAGCCTTCGACGCAATCGTCAGCGGCGAGCGCATCAAGGAATCGAATACTCCAGCTACCTTCAATGTCCTCATCCGACACCTGCGTGGTCTCGGTATCGACATGGAATTTAAGAACGATAACGGCGAGAACGCATAACGCATATGTCTACTCCAACCAACATGAAGCGCACGAAGGACACCCTCCCGCAGGACTTCGACGCAATCGAGATGCGCCTCGCATCGCCGGACCGCATCCAGGAATGGTCGTACGGTGAGATCACCAAGCCGGAGACCATCAACTACCGTACGCAGCGTCCGGAGAAGAACGGTCTCTTCGATGAGCGTGTCTTCGGTCCTGAGAAGGACTACGAGTGTTACTGCGGCAAGTATCGCGGTATCCGCTTCCGCGGCATCGTCTGCGAGAAGTGTGGCGTCGAGATCACCCGCGCGATCGTACGCCGTGAGCGCATGGGTCACATCGACCTCGCGACGCCGGTCGCACACATCTGGTTCCTCCGCGGTATCCCGTCCCGCATCGCGCTTCTCCTGGGTCTCAGCGCAGCTGAAGTCGAGAAGGTCGTCTACTTCGCGGGCTACATCGTCACCTCGGTAGACGAAGCAGAACGCTCTCGTCTCCTCAAGGATCTCGACCAGGAGTTCCAGATGAAGCAGAAGTCCGCGACGGCAGATGAGAAGACCCGTCTCAAGGATCTCGCGACGAAGGCGAAGAAGGATATCGAAGGCATCCGTGAGGGCTCGGTCCTCGACGAAGCCGCATACCACCTCTTTGCCGTGAAGTACGGCGCGATGTTCCGCGCAGCGATCGGTCCTGAGGCGCTCTACAACATCCTCAAGAAGGTGAATCTCGATGAGTTCATCGTCCGCTTGAAGGAAGACTTCGAGAACGCTGGTGCAGCGGAGAAGGATAAGTTCCGCAAGCGCTTGGCGCTCGCACAGGCGATGAAGCGTGCTGATGTCCGCCCCGAATGGATGTTCCTCACGCGCCTCCCGGTCGTCCCGCCGGCACTCCGCCCGATGGTCGCCCTCGAAGGCGGTCGTCATGCATCGTCGGATCTCAACGACCTCTACCGCCGTGTCATCAACCGTAACAACCGCTTGAAGCGCCTCCAGGCTATTCACGCACCGGATGTCATCCTCCGCAATGAGAAGCGCATCCTTCAGGAAGCAGTCGACGCACTCCTCGATAACTCGATGCGTCGTGGTGCAGGTGTCCTCGGCATCCTCGGCGGCCGCCGCCGCGCGCTCAAGTCGCTTGCTGATTACCTTAAAGGTAAGCACGGCTATCTCCGTCAGAACCTTCTCGGTAAGCGCGTCGACTACTCGGGCCGCTCGGTCATCGTCGTCGGTCCGGACTTGGCACTCGACGAGTGTGGACTTCCGAAGCACATGGTCTTGGAACTCTTCCGTCCGTTCGTCATCCAGGGTCTTCTTGCACGCGAACACGCATACAACATCCGCGGCGCAGGTCGTCTCATCGAAGATGAGGCTCCTGAAGTCTGGCCGATCCTCGAAGACGCAATCAAGGGCAAGTACGTACTCCTCAACCGTGCACCGACGCTTCACCGCCAGTCGATCCAGGCATTCCGCCCGGTCCTCATCGAAGGTAATGCGATCCAGGTCCACCCGCTCGTCTGTCCGGCGTATAACGCAGACTTCGACGGCGACGCGATGGCGATCCACGTCCCGCTCTCCGAAGAAGCTCAGATGGAAGCGGCGAACATCATGTCCGCAAACAAGAACGTCCTTAAGCCTGGTTCCGGTGACGTCGTCGTCGCGTCCAAGCTTCTCGATATCGTCCTTGGCTGCTACTGGATGACCCGCATCATGGACGGCTCGAAGGGTGAGGGAAGCGCATATCCGTCTCCGAACGCCGCCATCACGGCACACGATTTCGGTGCGATCGATCTGCGCGCGAAGATCCGTGTCCTCCCGACGGAAAGCCCGAAGTACGCGATGTTCGAAGGCAAGCCGTTCGAGACTTCGGTCGGCCGCCTCCTCTTCAACTCCGTCCTTCCGAAGGACTTCCCGTACTTCAATGATGAGATCACGAACAAGAAGATGGGTGCGCTCGTGCATACCCTCGTGAACCACTACTCGCTCGATGGCATCCCGATGATCCTCGACAAGATCAAGGCATTCGGATTCAAGTACGCTACCTACGCAGGTATCACCTGGTCTATCTCCGACGTCCACGTTCCGGAGATCAAGGATGAGCTCATCGATGCCGCGAAGAAGGCGGTCGTGCAGGAGCGTGAAAACTACGAGAACGGTCTTCTTACCGATGAGGAGCGCCGTCGCGCGACCATCGAGATCTGGGGCAAGACTTCCGGCGAGCTTCGTAAGCACGTCCTCGAGGTTCTCGACCCGACGGGACCGGTCCACAACATGATCACCTCCGGCGCTCGTGGTTCTGCGGTGCAGCTCCACCAGATGGCAGGCATGAAGGGTCTCATCACCAACCCGCGTGGAGAGGTCATCGAATTCCCGATCGTCTCATCCCTCAAGGAAGGTTTGACCCCGATCGAGTACTTCACTTCAACCCACGGTGCACGTAAGGGTCTCGCCGACACCGCGCTCAACACGGCACGCGCAGGGTATCTCACCCGCCGTCTCTTCGATGTCGCGCACGACGTCGTCGTCCTCGAACACGACTGTGGCACCAAGGAAGGCGTCCTTATCCCGCGCCCAAGCAAGGAGCAGCTCGGCGGTTCGTTCGCTGATCGTCTCCACGGCCGCGTCCTCGCGGAAACCGTCGAGGCAACCGGTGTTACGTTCAAGCGCAACGCACTCCTCTCTCGCGATGATGCGAAGGCAATCGAGGAATCGGATGCAGCGCAGGCTACCGTCCGTTCCCCGATCACCTGCCGTGTTGCTCGCGGCGTCTGTCAGCTCTGCTACGGCGTCGACCTCGCCAACGGCGATCTCGTCGATATCGGTGAAGCAGTCGGTGTCATCGCCGCACAGGCTATCGGTGAACCGGGTACCCAGCTCACGATGCGTACGTTCCACACCGGAGGCGTCGCAACCGCAGGCGGCGACATCACCATGGGTCTTCCACGCGTCGAAGAAGTATTCGAGACCCGCATGCCGAAGGCTCCCGCAGCTCTCGCTCGCGTCTCGGGTATGATCACCGACATCCAGAAGGACGGTCAGGAGACCATCCTCATCATCACGCCGGATAGCGGCAAGTCGGTGAAGCGTGATACCGAGTACCACATTCCGGCAGCTCGTACGCTCACGGTAAAGGCAGGTGATCACGTTGAGAAGGGTGACTTCATGACGGACGGCTCCGCCGACCTTGATGAGCTCTTCCTCCTCGCCGGCAAGGAGCGCGCGCAGGAGTACGTCATCTCTGAGATCACTCGTATCTACGAGCTCCAGGGTGTCTCGACCTCCCGCAAGCACCTCGAGATCATCGTCAAGCAGATGTTCTCTCGTATCTCCGTCATCTCGGCAGGGGACACGGGCATCTCTGCGGGCGAGATCGTCGCAGACTTCGAATTCGAACGCATCAACAACGTCATGAAGGAGGAAGGCAAGGAACCGGCGAAGGGCAAGCAGCTCCTCCTCGGTATCACCGAAGTCTCGCTCACGCGTGCTTCGTTCCTCTCCGCGATCTCATTCCAGAACACGCCACGCAAGCTCGCTGAAGCTGCGGTTTCCGGTGCCGTCGATCGCCTCGTCGGTCTCAAGGAAAACGTCATCATCGGTCGCTTGATCCCGGCAGGTACTGGTTTCCGTGGTTCCAAGAAGAACACCATGGTCACCGATCTCCAGAACGAGCTCGATGCGCAGGAAGCTGCAATGACTCCGGTTGCGACGGAGACAGAGCAGTCGAACGCGTAATGGCGCGCATATAGACCGCAGAAACCCGGCCTCGCGCCGGGTTTCTGCTTTAGAAGGCAAAGAGGCATAATGACCCCATGGCAGACACCGTCCAGCAGATCAAAGACCCCGGTAGGAAAGCGAAGCTTCCTACGGGGCAGGCCGCCTTTCGATTCATGCTATGAGCGATACCGTTCAACAAATCAAAGATAGGCTGTCCATCGTTGACGTGGTCTCGCAGTACACGAAACTGGAGCGCGCAGGCATGAATCTGCGCTCGCGCTGCCCCTTCCATGCGGAGAAGACGCCGTCATTCATCGTCTCACCGGACCGTGGCACGTATCACTGCTTCGGTTGCGGCGTGGGCGGGGACATGTTCAATTTCGTGCAGCAGATCGAAGGAGTGGACTTCAAAGGGGCGTTGAAGATGCTTGCGGATAAGGCGGGCGTGGAACTCGTCTACTCGAAAGGCGAGGAGAAAGATGAGAAGGACCGGCTCTTTGAAGCGATGGAGGCGGCGACGATCTTCTACCAGTCGCGCCTTACGGACGACGCGAAGAAATATCTCAAGGACCGCGGCGTAGAGGAGGAGACGGCGCGCGCCTTCCGTGTGGGGTGGGCGGGGGACGGCTGGACGGAATTGAGCGATCACTTGAAGGGGAAGAAGTTCACCGAGAAAGAGCTCATCGATGCGGGGCTCGCGAAGAAGGGCGATAAGGGTTTGAGCGATAAGTTCCGTAACCGCATCATGTTCCCGATCGCGGATACCGCAGGGCGTGTGGTCGCGTTCTCAGGCCGCACATTCGGTCCGAATGCGCATCCGGATGCGCCGAAGTATCTCAACTCTCCGGAGACGCCGCTCTACCACAAATCACGCATCCTCTACGGCTTCGATCGGGCGAAGCAGATCATCCGCAAGCACGGCTTCGCGGTCCTCGTGGAAGGGCAGATGGATCTCATCATGAGCCATCAGGCGGGATTCGCGAATGCGGTCGCGGTTTCCGGCACTGCCTTCACGGTGGAGCATGCCGCGCTCATCAAGCGCATGAGCGAGAATCTCGTCATCGCGCTCGATGCCGACGAGGCAGGGTTCAAGGCGGCAGCGCGCTCGGCACGTGCATCTCTGCAGCAGGGCATGAATGTGAAAGTCGCCCAACTGCCGGATGGCTCCGATCCGGCCGATCTCATTCTGAAAGAAGGACCGGACGCGTGGCGAGAGCGCATCCGCGATGCGAAGGACATCATCACGTTCCTCTTGGATGTTTTGGAAAAGCGCGCGAAGGATAAGGACGCTTTCCGTCGCACCGTGGAGGCGGCGGTCTTGCCGTTCCTCGCCGATGTGCAGAGTCCTATCGCCAAAGAGCAGTACCAGAAAGAGATCGCGGAGCGCTTGGGTGTTTCCTCGACCGCAGTTGCCTCGGCAACGAAGCTCGTGAAGCAGGAACCGGCGCCGGTTGTAAAGAAAGAAGACGTGCGCCCGGCGGATGCGCCGCATCGCATCAAGCAGGCGTATGGGCTTCTCTTGTGGCAGGAGTCGATGAAGGTGCCCGCGATCGATACGGAGAAGTACGCAAAGGATCTTGAAGAGGCGATCGGTACAGAGGATATGTCGGAGCTTCGCCGCATGTCGCTCGGCGACAAGGACGCACTTATTTTCTTCGTGGAGCAGCTCCACGGGAAGAACGGCAACTTGAAGCGGGACATCCAGACTTTGTTGAACATCCTTTGTCGCGAGAGATTGCAGCGTGATCTTGCCGCGAACACCGAGGCCATGAAAGCGGCGGAGGGTGCCGGCGACGAGGCGCTCATCGATGAGCTCGCACAGAAGTCACGCCTCCTCACCACCCAGATTGCTAAAATAGCTAAAGAAGGGTAGAATACATATGTCTCGTCCTTCATAGGAATTTCAATAGGTTAGGTGTAAAAACTATGAAAACGAGATTGAGAGAACCCCTACAAGGGGATTCTCGCTTTGCATATGGCCAAGAAGAAAACCACGAAATCCGCAAAAGCCAAGAAAGCTAAGGCAGCACCTAAGAAGAAGGTGGCGGCTGTCGTGCGCAAGAAGAATCCGAATGCCAAGGCACCCCGCGTCGTCGAGAAGCTTCCGTCCAAGAAAGTGGTGAAGGTGAAGCCGGCGCTGAAGGGTACGGCGAAGTACAAGGAGGAGGCACGCGTGAATGCGCTTATCGTCCTCGGTAAGGAGCGTGGTTACATCACCTACGATGAGATCCTCCGCGAGTTCCCGCAGATCGAAGACAATGTCGTGCTTCTCGAAGAGATGTACGAGAAATTCGGTACCGCCGGTATCGATGTCTTGGAAGGCGGCAACATGCTCGAGGATACGTCCGCACAGGATATCCTTGAGAAGAAGAAGCTCCAGAACCGCCGCTCCGATTCTTCATACGACAGCGTGCAGATGTACCTGCGCGAGATCGGTCAGTATCCGCTTCTCAACGCGCACATGGAGCGCGAGCTTGCGCAGCGCATCCTCGACGGCGACGATGAGGCGCGCTCGATCCTTGCCCGCTCCAACCTCCGTCTCGTCGTCTCCATCGCGAAGAAGTACGTGAACCGCTCGCCGGACCTCACGCTTCTCGATCTCATTCAGGAAGGTAACCTCGGCCTCTTCAAGGCCGTCGATAAGTTCGACTACACCAAGGGCTTCAAGTTCTCCACCTATGCGACGTGGTGGATCCGCCAGGCGATCACTCGTGCACTCGCAGATCAAAGCCGCACCATCCGTATTCCGGTCCACATGGTGGAAACCATCGCGAAGTACAAGCAGAAGGTGCGCGAGCTCTCGCAACACCTCGGCCGTGATCCGCTTCCGGAAGAAATCGCCGCGGAGATGGGTATCGAAGTGGAGAAGATCTACACCATCCAGAAGATCAATCAGGACACCGTCTCCCTCGAATCGCCGGTAGGTGAGGACGACGACGAGCGCTCGACTCTCGGCTCATTCATCGCCGACGAGACCATCTCCAGCCCTGATATGGACGCTTCCCGCCGTATCCTCAGCGAGCAGATGGGCGCTATCCTCGACGAACTTTCTCCAAAGGAACGCAAGATCCTCGAGATGCGCAACGGCCTTACGGAAGACGGCATCTGCTACACCCTCGAAGAGGTGGGTCGTGAATTCGGCGTCACCCGCGAACGCATCCGCCAGATCGAGGCCAAAGCCCTCGAACGCATCCGCTTCCACGAGCGCGCTAAACAATTGAAGAGTTACTAAGCAATGGGCGAGAAGGGTGTATGCGTCGGGCCGAACTTATCGTTCGAGTCCGTTTTGCTATGTATCACCACTACTTTGTCGCGTTCACACGAGAACGTTTGCTGCGCGATGTTCTCTCGACGCATACACCCTTCTCGCCAACAGCTCCTTTTTACTTACTCAGGCGTTCCGATATTTTTCTTCTGCGCGCCGCTCAGTTTCCTTCAAAAGTGCATTTACTTCCGTTTTCAATACCTCATCTATTCGATCTATTGCATCAAGATGGCGATGGAATTTGTCCATGCTTTTTCGGCTCAAATAGAACTTAAATGAACGCCCTTCGTGTTTCCATATAAACCATCTCTTATTTTGTCTTTGCTTTGAAAGGTAGACTTTTGTCTGGACGATGGTTCGAATACCGGAATCCACGTATTGAGTAAATTTCCCAATGAGTGATGCAAAGCTTTCAAGATTAGCGGCATAAGTTTCTCTTTGCTCAAGTGGGGGAGCTTTAAGTGTGACCATAAGCTCGTTCTTTTTGCGTAAATTATCATACTCCAACCGAAGTTTCTCGATGGAAGAGTTAATGTTTTTGAGACCAGCATCAAGAAAAAGAATCTTATTATGAAGATAATAGCTTCTAATCTTGCCAGCTGGTAACGACGCATCTCTAAAAACGTCCGTAAGAGGTGCAAAGTTCGTGTCCTGCAAACAATAGGCACTTGGATTCGTTGTGCCTCGAATCGATGCAATAACAGTGTTCAGGCGTTCCACGAATCCTTTCAATTCTTCGCGTGCATCATACAAATCATTAATGCTGCGACTTGTTGATATTTCACATTGTCTCAAGTGTTCACGAAGTTCCGCTCTGGAGCCTATCCATGACTTTATCCAGTATCCGATGCCCGCAAGCATGATTGCGAGGAAAGGTCCTAATGCCGCGCCTACCAGCTCTTGCCATTTGAACATAAAATTCACGATTGCAACTGGCATAGCGAGAGGGATTACATCAAATTGCACTTAACGTTAACGTTCTCGCCTTCGGCGATGTTTTCTTTATGCCGGACGTCGGCTTTGATGGCGAGGAGGTAGGGGCCGTCTTTTGTGGGGAAAAGGGTAGTCTGCCAGCTGGTTTTGCCGATGGTTGCCTTCACGCGGACGAAGTGGAAGCCGACCTTCTTATTGCGTGCTGCATCCTTGATGCGCTGGGAGAGGTCTTTCGGGACGTATACGAAGTGCCAGGCGCCTTGGCCCTCATAGCGCCAGACTTTACCCTTAACCTCGAACGATTTCATCCCGTTAGAAGCAGGACGCGGACAACAAAGTGCCGCAACCTAACTTGCTAGCTTTGATAAGTCCGATTTCTGCTACGAATATCGACTGCGTGCGTCCGCGGCTTCTAACGGGATTCATAGGGGCATACTACGCTCCCGTTGAAAAAAGAAAAGGCGTTACCTACCCGAAGGTAGGTAACGCCCGCGAATGTGCTGCGAGGGTAAATAATGCCTCGATTTCACGCATGATGTACTGCGCCGACCGAAAGCATTCGACGGCCGCCCGTATCTCACCGTCTTCTGAGAAGTACCGAGCGAGGTCCCGCTCGATCTCGAGGTCATTGAATTTCCGACGCAAGCGTTCAGAAATCGTGCTCATAGAGCCGCTCCGTAATCTGAAACTGGGGGAATGGTGCCATGAGCCTCAAAAAGGTGCAATTCGGTATACTTCATGTATGGACGAACTGGAGCGCATCAAGGCAGAGGATCTCCCGATAGCTCATTGGAGCCATTCCTCGCTCATGTCGTTCCTCCGGAACCCGTTGGCGTGGTACAAGCGCTACGTCGAGAAGGTCTACGACATGCCGTCGTCTCCCTCGGCCGTGGTGGGGCGTGCCGCACATGTGGCCATGCAGCACTTCTATGGCGGTATCGACAAGGAAGGGGCGATGGAGCTTGGACTCGAGGATCTGCGCAAAGTAGCGGATTTCGAGATCAATTTCGGCAAGGCTAGAAGCAAGCTCGCGAAGAAGCAGGTGCGAGCGAAGATGGAGCGGCAATACAAACAGGCGGTCGGGTTCTACCTCGCCAAGCCACCGAAGCACAAGGTGGTGGGTGTCGAGGAGGTCTCAACCGCACGTCTCGAAGGCCTCCCGATCCCGATCAAAGCCATCTCCGATCTCGTTGTCGAATCGCGCGTCGAAAAGGATGCGCTGGATATCGTCGATCACAAGTTCGTCGATTCGTTCAGCTCCAACAAGGAGTACAAGACGCTCTTCGTCATCCAAGCGATCTTCAACTACTACACGGTCTCACAGAAGTACGGACGCCCGGTGCGGCGATTCATCGTCTACGAGTGCAAGAAGACCCAGAACGTGGATGGTTCGCCACAGCTGAAGAAGTACGTGATCGACTTCAAGGATTGTGCCGAGCACTTCCTCGTCTTCCATCGCTTGCTGCGCGATGCGACGCTCGAGATCGCCCGCCGCCGCATCTATCTGCCGAATCCGTCGGACATGTTCGAGGGAGAAAACTCCTTCGACATCTACCGACTCGGACTCACGGAAGACGAGGAATAAGAAAAGGCCGCTTGCGCGGCCTTTTCTTCTGGAGTGATTCGGTCTAAAGCATCGAATCGATGAGTCCCTTCACGACATCGTAGGGCTGTGCACCTTCGATCGGCACCTGTTCGCCATCGACGATCATGATGGAGTGCGGAGTGCCGCCACCGCCAGCGGCGACGACTTCGTTTACATCCGTTTCGATGCGAGCTGCGTGCTTGCCGCTCTTCATGCAGTCCTCGAACTTCGCGACATCGAGACCGAGTTCCTTCGCGAAATCAGAGAGTTGTCCCGCATCAGAGGTAGACCGCGGGGTCTTTTCGGTATACCACGGCTTGCCGTCCTGACCGACCGGGATGTCATCCGGCGTGTTGTAGACACCGATATCAAGCGCGTTGTTGGATTCGGTCGTCTCGTAGACCTTGTCGGCGTACTTCCAGAACACTTCATTGCCGCCTTGTTCTGCTGCGCACTCGAGCGCTTCGGCTTCCTTCGGTGCCTTCGGATGGAGGCTCGGGATCGGGAAGTGGCGATAGACCCACGCGACTTTGCCATCAGCACCGTATTCCTCCATGACGCGCTTCATCGTCTCGTGGAACTGCTTACAGAACGGGCACTCGGTGTCCGAGTACTCGACGATGACGATATCAGCGTTCGGATTGCCGCGGATGTGATCGTTGTCCTGTACGCCGCGGATCTCTTCAGCGACCGTCGGGGTTCCGCCGGTGGAAGCAGCTTTACTGGAATTAACGACGTAAAGGGATATCGCGATCATGGCTCCCGCGATGATGATCGAGAAGGGGATCGCGAATTTCTGGATAGTGTCCATGAAGTTCGAAGTTAGATTAACAGGGGAAAGTATATCACGCACAGCGGTGCGTAATCGGGCTCTCTAGAGAGGGCCACGGATGTATGAAAAAGAAAAGAGCCGGGCAAAGGAGATTGCCCGACCCCCGTGTTTTCAGTGCAGAAGATGTACTCCGGCGGAAACCTCTTGAGCATGTATCTTCATAAAAGACACCGCGATATGCCGCAGGTCAGCACGATACCGGAAGGTAACGTCTGCCGTACTGGCCGCGTGAATCAGGATCCCGAGAAGGAGAACCTGATCCTCATACTTCAAGACTCGCAGGATCGCGACCAGATGTCTCTGGCGTTCGTGCACTCCTGGCAACAGACCGATTGGTTTCATTTTCCCCTCCTTTCCAATCAGCGCTACTATTATCTCACTTATGCAATAAATGTCAATGATCAAAACCCGAGAGTTTTCGTCAGCGACGCTGCGGGGGCATGGCTCAGCCACTTTGAGGTATCGATCTTCACTTCTTTCTTGATACCGAGCTCTTTGAATTTCAGCGAACCGTTGGCAAGCGCGTAATCGTAGACCTTCTTCGTGATCTCCACGTCCTTGAGGCAGTACTCGCGCAATTTCTTGATATTGCCTTCCTTCCACCATTGGATCGCTTGGAGTCCTGAGCCGCTTTTCTTGGTGCCGAGCGTGCCTTCGGCGACGCTATCCAAGCGGACACGGCGACCGAGCGATGCGGAGATCTCTTTCAGAAGATCGAGCGAGCGGATCTTCGTAAGATCGCCCGGATAGTACTTGTTAAGCACCGGGATATCGAAGTGATCGGAGTTGTATCCGACGAGGATGTCGGTGTGCTCGAGGATTTTCCAGAGCGCCGGTAATTCCTCTTTCAGATACGAGCTATAGGAATCAGTTTCGGAGTCGTGGATGCAGCAGATAGTGAGTTCGAGATCAGTCGGCTTCCACGCGCCGCCCATGTTGCCGGTCGTCTCGATGTCGAACGTTACGATTCGCATCGGAAGAGTATACCAAAGCGGTTTTTCTAGCCCAACGAAGAGAAGAGGTGTTCCGCGATGCGGTCCGCTGCGACGGTGAGTTCGTGGCCGCTGGAGAGGTTCTTGATGGTGTACTGGCCGCTATCGCGCTCCTTCTCGCCCACGGCGATGATGAATGGCACTTTCATCTTGTCGGCCTGGCGGATCTGATCGCCGAGCTTCTTGCCCGAGATGTTCACGGTGACGGCGACATCTTCGCGACGAAGGTCCTGTGCGAGCTTCTGTGCATGACCCATGGCTTCAGGATCGACGACGCAGAGCATCAGTTCCGACGTCGGGACGTAATCCGGAAGAAGGTTGTGGGTCTCCAGGAAGTCGCGCATCGTGACATCTCCCATACCGAAACCGACGCACGGGATAGGGTCGTGACCGAACAGCGACATGAGGTTGTCGTAGCGGCCGCCACCGAAAAGCGAGCGTGAATTCTCGCCGGAGACATCGAAGACCTCGAAGACCATACCGGTGTAGTAGTCGAATCCCCGCGTGATCTTGGTATCGACGATCATATTGCTGACGCCCATGGAGCGGAGCATGGTGTGGAGCTGTTCGAGATAGGCGGTCGAGGTGGTGCGATCCAAGAAGCTCACGAGCGCGGATGCGCGGTGCTCGCCGAGCTGAGCAGCCAATTTTTCATCAAAGTCCGTCATCTTTGCGCGGCGATCAAGGAAGCGCGTCGTTGCAGCGCGGTCTTCTTCAGCGACACCGACTTCGTCGTACGCTGCTTCGAGCAATCTTCGGTCGGAGACGCGGATCTCGAAATTGCGTTCATCCGCACCGAAGCTGCGCATGATGGCATGTGCGAGCGCGATCACTTCTGCATCCGCCTCGATGGAGCTGGAGCCGATGATGTCGGCGTTGAGCTGCCAGAACTCGCGCAAGCGGCCTTTCTGCGGGCGTTCGTAACGGAAGAAGTTACCGATGGAGTACCAACGTGCCGGCATCGGGATCTCCCGCGATTTTGCGGAGATCATACGCACCAAGGATGGCGTCATCTCAGGGCGAAGGGTCACTTCGCGTTCTCCTCGGTCGGTGAAGGTGTAGCTCTGTTCGTTGATGATCTCCTCACTGGTCTTCGAGCGATAGAGATCGGTCGGTTCTAAGAGGCTTGCATTGTAAGCCTCGTAGCCGAACAGCTCGCAGGTGCGGGACATGTGTTCGAAGATGTAATCCTGCACGAACTGGTCCTGCGGGTAGAAATCGCGTACACCTTTGTAGGGGTCGGTAGAGAGCTTGTCTTTGGACATATACGGAACTCTAGTACGCCATCGGCAATTCGACAATGAAGGTGGAGCCTTGGCCCGCTCCGGCTGATTCAGCCCAGATCTTCCCGCCATGGGCTTCGACGACCTGTTTGGCGATCGAGAGGCCGAAACCGGTGGATTCGGGATTTACGTCGGTCGAATGCTCGCCATGTCCGCCTTCGGTGAAAAGCTTCTGCATGTCTTCTGGGGTGATGCCGACGCCGCTGTCTTTCACCTCGAATCGCATCGCGGCCCCATTCGTATGGATGTCCATGCGGATGCCGCCGCTTTGTGTATAGCGGATGCTGTTGTCGATGAGGTTGCGGAAGACGTGATCGCGGAGCTTCGCTTCGTCGCCGATGAGGTTATACGTACCCTCGCCGGCAAACAGATTGAAGGTGAGCCCTTTGGCTTCTGCAGAAGGCTTGAGTGATTGTGCGATCGCCAAGATTGCCGCTTTCGCGTCAAAGGGTTTCTTGTCGATGGCGAACGTTCCTTTCGCAGGATTCGCCCCGTGGAGGATATTCATGACCGTATCCACGCCCTTTCGGGTTTCCTGGAGCGCTGAACCGGCGATCTGCGAGACCGGCTGCGGCACTTGGCCAAGATCGCCCTCGGCAATGGCAGCGAAGGCGGCTGAGCTTTTCGTGAGGTACCCCTTCACCTCATGGCCGACAAGATGGATGAGCTTCTCTTGATCCTTCGTCGTTGTCACCAGTTCCTTGTTTTCTTTCTCAAGCTTCACGAAGTGCTCGATCTGATCGAGGATGAGTGCACGAACGTAGGGCGGATCCGGCATGCCTTCGAAATGCGCGTTCTCTTCGGTCGGACTCGCCGTGAGGATGTCGATGGACCCGAAGTTGAAGTAGGTCTGGAGGAAGCCGTCGGTGCGGACATTGATCTCTTCAATGCGATCAAGGGAGAGCGTGCGCACCTTGCGATCGAAGAGTCCGACCTGATCGATCACATAGATATGCTTGTCGGTGACGATCCAGATGTCGAGGTAGTAGGCGGTCCAGATCATCGCGAGCACCATCCAGCACACCAGAAGCCAGAGGATGGAGATGACATTGAGGAATGAGAGGTCTGCCGTGAATCCATAGGGCGCATTACTCACGATGCCGATGAGGAAGAACGGCAGGAATCCGGCAATGACCGCAGCGGCGGAATCGCGCGCGAGGATGACCCAGTGCTTACGCACGGTTACCAATATGCTCTCGTTCTGTAGATTTATTTCAGACATGGTGCTAGAGGCCGATGACCGAACCGAGGAGCATGGAGAGGACGATGAGGCAGCCGGCGCCATACACGATGGTGCCGATCGTCGCGGCACTCGGATTCATCGCGTATTTGTACCAATGGAAGGAGAGTATGCCGCCGAGGGTTACCGAGAGCGCGCACGAACCGAGGAAGATGGCCCATCCCAACAGCGGGAAGAAGCCGGAGACGACGCTGCTTTCCATCCCGTTAGAAGTAGGACGCGGACCACAAAGTGCCGCCTCTTACTTGGCTAGAGCCGATAAGCCCGACCTTCTTATAGAAATCCGAGTGCGCGCGTCCGCGACTTCTAACGGGATCCATCTGGAGATTATCGCCGACTGACAAGTGTATTGAAAGAGAGCGGTGTGTACGGTACGATACCGCGACGTATGGGGGAAATCAGCGTTGATGAGCGTTTTGAAGTGCGCGAAGGACGTCCGGGCACCGGCATGGGGCTTTTTGCACGCATGCCGATCAAGAAAGGCGAATTCATCATCGAATACACGGGTACGAAGATCCCGACGGCGACCGCCGATGAATCGGAATCCCGCTACCTCTTTGAAGTCGACGATGTGTGGACCATCGACGGTCCGGTACCGGAGAATACCGCGGGATATATCAATCACGACTGCTATCCGAACGTCGAGGCGGAGATCGAGGACGGTAAGATCAATATCTACGCGCAAGAGGATATCCCTGCCGGAGCCGAACTGACCATCGATTACGATCAGGAATATTTCGACGAGTTCCTGAAGCCGATCGGCTGCAAGTGCGCATCATGCGCGAGCGGAAAGATCTCTCCGCACCTGAAGCCGAAGAGCGAGCAGGAAAACGAGGAGGACTAACGGATCAGGGTCTCGACCCATTTGCCAAGACCGTAGGCGATGCTCGCTGCGGCGCCTCCGACGATGAGCATCTCCAATCCGGCAAGAAGGAATCCTTTACGGATGACGAACGATCGCGCCGCTCCTACGAGAAAGAATGCGATCGCGGTCGCGGCGGCGGATATCACGAATTCGTTACGCATGCTACCGGGGACAAGGAAGGGGATGAGCGGCAGGAGGCCGGCAAGCGCGAACGCAGCGAAGGTGGCGACACTGTCCCGCAGTGCGCTGCGGTTCTTGCTGCCTTCCTGATCGATCGATTGCTCGGATTTCACCGAGAGATATTTGGATGCTGCCATCGAGAACCCGTCGGCTACCAGGTTGGCGACACCAAGGACGATGATGACCGAATGGGAGAATCCTGCTCCAACAGCTCCCGCGATGACCGCGAAGGTGGTGATGATGCCGTCGTTGGCGCCGTAGACGAGGTTGCCGAGCTGGTGCTTGAGGTGGGATCTCACCGACATGGGCGAAGTGTAGCATGCATAGCACCGCATACCGGGCGTGGTATACTCGCGTCATGAAAGGAAAAGGCATCACGATCTTCTGGGTCGTCCTCGCGGTTTGTATTGTCGGCGGCTTCGGCTGGACCATGTACGCCAAGACGCTCCCGGGCAAGTACGATGGTCTCGCGCAGTGCTTGAAGGATAAGGGCGCGGTCTTCTACGGGGCTTTCTGGTGCCCGCACTGCCAGGAGCAGAAGAAGATGTTCGGTAACTCAGCGAAACTCCTCCCGTATGTCGAATGCTCGACACCGGACGGTAAGAACCAGACCCAGATCTGCATCGATAAGGGTGTCCAGTCGTACCCGACATGGGAATTCGCAGACGGCTCGAAATTGACCGGCGAACAACAGCCGCAGATCCTTGCTGAGAAGGCGGGCTGCGAAATGCAACAATAGGAGGCATGGAATTACTGCCGACACTCAATTATTGGCAGGCGCTCGGGACGCTTCTTCTCCAGATAGCAACGATCGGTCTGGGTGCCGCGTTTGTGCTGCGTCGCCGCAACGATTTCGCCGCCCGTCTTGTGTCGTGGTTCACTCCGAAGGCGCTCTGGATTGCTTTCGCGCTCTCGCTTCTCGCGTCATTCATGACGCTCGTGTATTCGGAGTATCTCGGTATCGAGCCGTGCCCGCTGTGCTGGTGGCAGCGCATTTTCCTCTATCCGCAGGTCATCCTTTTCGGTATGGCGGCGTGGAAACGCGATACCTACATCGCCGACTATGCTCTTATCCTCTCGGTATTCGGTGCCGGTGTGGCGCTCTATCAGCATGCACTCCAGATGCTGCCGGGAAGCGGACTTCCGTGTCCAGCCACCGGAGCAAGCTGCGCCCAGCGCTTCCTCTTCGAGTTCGGCTATATCACGTATCCCTTGATGGCGTTCACACTCTTCGCGTTTCTGATCGTAACTGCCCTCGTCGTCCGTGCTCGCAAAGCTTAGTTACTTTGCAGTTTTCATCATACCCCTACGGCAGCCCCGTTCACGCATCATTTCTTGCTAGAAATGTGCGCGACCCCGCCTCGCAGCCGAGCTGCTCCGGCCTTGCGAAGCTTCGCCTTGCCCGCTTCTCACCCGCTTAAGAAAAGTTATTTGGATGACCTCATCATAAACCTGGCTATATCCTCCTTCGTTCCGCCTACTTTCTTTCCGGGGTTGAAGATGTTCAAGGGATCGAATATCCGTTTCGTCTCACCAAAGAGGGCATACATCTCCGGTCCGAACATCTGCTTGAGGTAGGGGGTTCGGATGATGCCGTCGTTGTGTTCGCCCGTCGTAGAGCCACCGTATTTGAGTACCAGATCATACACCTTGCCGTTGAGTTCGAGGATCTCGTCGTGCACGGATTCCTTGGTCATATCGACCAACGGGAAGATGTGGAAGTTGCCGTTCCCGACATGGCCCGCGATGGTGAAGGTGAACGGGTGCGCGGAGAGGAGCGCGTCGAGTTCCGGCAGGAACTGAGGATAGACATCCGGGTCGATGACGAAATCATCGATAAACGGAGCCGCGTAGAGGCCGGGGACGTTCTTGCGCAGCAGATTGAAGCTCTCGCGGCGGATCTTCCAGTACTTTTCCGGACCGATCCTTCCTGCCGCCATGCGGGTTTTTACCGGCAGGTCAGCGAGAATGAGACGTGCATCCCGCACACGATCGCGGGCCGCAACCTCTGAATCTTCGGAGAATTCCGCCATGAGGACGAATTTCGGTACGCCGCCCGAGAGGAGCATGAGGAGTTCAGGGAAGAAGGAGAGACCGAGCTCCAAGGCTTTCAATGGCCCCATGTTCTGGAGGATCTGCGGCAGGAACCGGACGGCGAGCTGGAAGGTGTGATTGTCATACGATTCAAACGACTCCGGATCGAGCTTGAGAACGCGATGGACGATCTCCGGCAGGACCGCAAGGTCCTTCAGGAACACGACCAGCATGGCGCGGTGCTGCTTCCGGCGCGCGAGGCCGATCTTCGCCTTGGTTACCATCGCGAGTGTGCCTTGGGAGCCCACGATAACTTTCGAGAGGTCGAACGTCCCTTTCTCCTTGTCGTAGACGCTCCAGAGGGCATAGCCGGCGGAGTTCTTCGAGACCTTCGGGCGTTTCGATTCGATGAGGGGGAGGTTGTGCTCGATAAGCGCATGCATCTCCCTGTAGATGAGGCCTTCGAAGTCGGTTTGTGCCTTCTTTGCGGCAAGGCTCGCGGCGTCCAAGGGGCCGAATGTTGCCCGTGAGCCGTCGGAGAGGACGACGTCGAGTTCACGTACGTAGCGCTCGGTCTTGCCGTAATGCAGGGTCAATTCGCCGCCAGAGTTATTCGAGACGATGCCACCGAGGGCACATATCTCGCGGGAGGCCGGGTACGATGGTAGAAGCATGCCGATCTTCTCCATGGTGGCTTTTTCGAAGTCGCGGTAATAGATCCCCGGCTCAGCCACGGCATAATCCGCTCCGATTTCCAGAAGATTGTTCATGTATTTCGTGAAGGAGACAACGATCGAATCAGTAAGCGGCCCTCCGGTCATGTCGGTTCCGCCTGAGCGTCCGGTGAGAGAAACAGCTTCTCCTGTTTCTCGCAGCTCATGCACCTTCTTTACGAGAAGGCCCAGATCTTCGGCATTCTTAGGGTGTGCGACGAGGCTCGGTCGGCGTCGGAAGATGCTGGTGTCGCGCGAGAAACGATCCAGCTCTTCAGGCGCATCGGTAACGTCACCATGTATCGAAGGAGCGATGGTCTCGCGCAGGGACATTGCGCATAGTATAGCAGCACGAAATACGGGAGCTGTCTGCAGGACGGGAAGGGCGCTACGCAACACGCAGCGCAAGACGAGTGAGGTCAAGTCGGTATGTCTTTTTGAAATGTATAGGACGCATATCAACCGTATATGTCCTATATAAGCCATATTTGGCACAAAAGGAAAAAATATAAGGGACGTGAGTATATCGGACTTCGTTAATCAGTACGACACGAAAATGAATTACGGACAAAATGTGCATCACGTCATAAATCAAGCATCTTGGCCATATTGACGGTGCCGCTGTGGCGTATACGCTTGGCCCAGTTTTTCGTTTAGCAGGGAATTTATTAAATCCAAATCTCAATTTACAAAATATGACGTTGCGAAATGCATATGCGGCGATGTTTGCGGCTCTCGCTCTCCTCGCGCTTGCGGTGCTCGCTGGCGGTCAGCGCCAGGCTTTTGCGGATCAGGTTACGCCGGTCCCGGTGAATCCATGTGAGGACGTCTTTCCGCATATCCCGAACATGCCAGGCTGCGGAGAGGATGGTGGTGATGACGATGACAATGGCGAGATCGAGAATCCGCCGGTCAATCCATGTGACGATATCTTCCCGCATATCCCGAACATGCCGGAATGCAATGATGATGGCGATAACGGTGGAGGCGGTGAAGAACCGACCGATGTCTGCCCGAATATCGAAGGCGATCAGGCTTCCGTGCCGGAGGGTAAGGTCCTCGAAAACGGCCAGTGCGTCGATGCTCCTTCCACAGGTGGTGGAGGTGGTAGCGGCGGCGGCTCCGGTGGTGGCGGAGGCGGCGGAGGTGGCGGCGGTTCCGTGCTCGGAACCACGACCGCTGCTGCATGCGAAAAGTACATCTCGACCTTCATGCGCCGCGGACAAGTAAATGACGCTGAACAGGTCAAGCGCGTGCAGGGCATCCTCAAGATGTTCGAGGGCGCGGATGTCGAAGAGACCGGCGAATACGACGAGAAGTCGGAAGCGGCTATCAAGGCATTCCAGCTCAAGTACGCCGATGAAGTGCTTACGCCGTGGGGAATCCAGGCTCCGACCGGTTACGTCTTCCTCACGACCCGCAAGAAGCTCAATGAGGTCTACTGCAAGAACACGCTCGCGTTCCCGCTTACTGAAGAAGAACAGGGTCACATCGATCTCGTGAAGAAGGCATCGGTAAAGGTTCCGACTGCGGCTAAGCCGGCAGCAGCTGCAGCAACGCAGCCGAAGCCAACAGAAGTCGAGAAGGCGACCAGCACCCCGGCTTCTTCTGAAGAGACTTCGACGCCAGTGAAGGGCAATCGAATCAAAGACTTCTTCCGCAGACTGTTCGATCGCTTGCGATAGACAGACTGAGATGCCCCGTGGAGCTGCAGGACTCTACGGGGCAGGAAGAAGTTCCTGATGATCTTTGGAAGGAGTAAGTAAGGACAGAGAAGCGGGTGCGGACTGCTTGCAGCAGGTTTCCCGTTTCGAATCTTGTAGGGCCCCAGAGCGGGTCCGTGGCGGACAGCTTTACGCTGGTTTCCCTACCGTCATGGGCCCACTCTGGAACCGTACTGGTGTGTGTGGGTTGAGAAAGCATAGGATACGCCCTCTTCAAACCCTATCTTCGTGGTGGATATGTCGCTGATTTCTACTGCGACTGTTGTTCACGTTTGTTAGTCTGCTGCGCGATGTTTTCAGAAGGCGTATCCTATGCTCTCTTTTTTGTTGTTTGCTATGAATGTCAGGGAGGGGTCGGGCGGTATGGTTGAATGCTTGACGTGGGTGTTTCGGTGTAGTCAATACGTTATCCACAGCCTCTTTTGTATTGACTCTTAGCGGAACCGCGAGATAATTCGCGTACATTTCTGGAAACGGAAATGTAAGGGAAATCAGCGAAAGGGAAACCAGCGCACTAAGTGCGCATGCAGCTGATTTCATACACATTCACAAAAATTGGAGGAAAGACGCGAGACGCTTCATCAGCGTTTGGCGTCTTTTCTTTATTGTTCCGCTCAGCGGCGGTACAGGAGAGGGGAATCGCGTGAAGTCTACGGCGCGATTCCTCCCCCGAGGAATCGCGCCGTGAACTGCACGGCAGGGAAACCTGCAGTCAAAGTTCACAGGAAAGGTCGATACCTGGCATTACGCCGTCCGTACGGGGGCGGAATGACAGCCTTTAATCGGGGATTACAAAAAAATATCTAACTCATACAAAGCATATGACAAAGACAATGAACTACACGGCAGCGGTCGGTACGATCGCAGCTCTCGTTCTCTCGTCCTTCGCAGCTGTGACTCCGGCTCTCGCTGGCGGTCATCGCAACGGTGGCGATGTTGAGATCGACAACGGTGTGAAGATCTCGGTTGCGAATTTCGCAGTCGTGACCAACGTCACCTCTTCTTCTGCTTCGACTGGCGGCAACTACGCTGGTGGTGCTGAGGGTGGTAACGGTGCAGAGGGTGGCAACGGCGACGAAGGCGGCAACGCTGACGCTGACGCTGATAGCAACAAGGGTGACGCTGAGGCGGAAGCTGTAGGCGGCAACGGCGGTAACGGCGGTAAGGGCGGTAACGGTGGCAGCACCGGTATCGGCGGCACCATCTCGACCGGTGATGCAGAGGCAAACTCTGGCGTCATGAACGTTGTTAACTCGACGGAAATCGAAGTCGAAGGCTGCGGCTGCGATGCAGGCGTTTCCTACGACGAAGACGAGGTTGATGACATCGAAGTTGATAACGAGGTCAAGATCGATCTCGTTAACGGCGGTATCGTCACCAACTTCACGGACGCTTACGCAAAGACCGGCTGGAACCGCGCTGATGGCGTGGTCGGCGGCGATGCAGGTAAGGGCGGCAACGGCGACGAGGGTGGCAATGCAGATGCTGATGCAGATGCAGACGGTCACTACGGCGACGGCGACGCTGACGCATGGGCAACCGGCGGCAACGGCGGTAAGGGTGGTCGCGGCGGCAACGGCGGATACGCTGATGCAGGCGGACTCATCGTGACGGGCAACGCTACGTCCAACTCGGGCGCAGTGAACCTCATCAACTCGACGCTCCTCCGCGTTCGACGCTAGTTTCGAACTGAGAAACGAGGGAGGCAACTCCCTCCTTCTCATGAGAATCGAAGTACCGCTTGGATTCTCATAGGAAGCATTACGAAATCGGGGATTAAACAGACTACCTATGAACTTCACTAACACCATCGGGATGAAGCTTGCGAGCCTCATCACCATGTTCGTCCTCGTCGTGGGAACGCCGGCGACTTCGTTTTTCGTCTACGCAGAAGACGGCGGCGCTGCAACTTCTTCTGGAGGAGATGGAGGTAGCGGAGGTTCGGGTGGCAGCGGTACAAGCGGCGGTGACGCGGGTAGCGGCGCATCGGGTGGCGCTGCGAGTTCATCGTCGAGCGGGGACTCTTCCTCGTCGGGTGGCGATGGTGGCGCAGGCGGTACGGGTGGCGGCGCTACTGATGGTGGCGCAGCAGGTGCAGGTGGCAGCGGTGCAACCGGCGGCGATGCCGGCTCTACGTCTGATACCGGATCAGCGGATTCCTCAGGTGGTGACGGCGGCGCGGGTGGCGCTGGCGGCGGTGCGACGGATGCAGGGACCGGTGGCACCGGTGGTACTGGCGCTGATGGCGGCACTGCTAATTCAGAGACTGATTCCGGCGATGCGACGGCAAATGGTGGTGCTGGCGGTGATGGCGGCACGGGCGGCACGGCAGATGGTGGCGGAAACGATGGTGGAGCCGGCGGTGATGCAGGTGCAGGCGGCGCAGCAGATGCTGAAGGTTCTTCCGCAGACGCAGGCGGCGGCGATGGTGGTTCCGGTGGTGATGGTGGGGGCGGGGGTAGCACCATCCATGGACCACTTGACGGCGGCTCGACAGAGATCGACACCGGTAATGCTTCTTCTGAATCCATTGCAAACACTGGCGGCAATTCGACGAGCGTGAACACGGCATCGTCTACCGGAACCACCGATGTCGAACTCGACGATCTCTTTGTCGCGTCTTCGACGGCTTCCTCTACGGCTACGACGGGTGAAGTGAAGGCGGAAGATCCGGACGGCATCTTGGCACGGCTTGGCAATGCAAGCGCACTTGCGATCCTCATCAACATCTTCAACATCGCGATCAAGGATTCGGTCGGCTCCATCCTTTTCCTTAAGAATCCGGTCGGCAGCGCGCTCGACTTCACCTCGCAGTTCACGAACATCTTCGGCTCGCTCGCGGGAGTCAACGGTGACTGCTCGTTCATGGGCTGCTCGTCTGAAGAAGCGAGCTTCCGCTTCCTCGGAGACAGTATCTCCGAGGTCAATAACGAAGCGATCTCCCGTGCAAAATCCGGCGGCTTCGAAGGTTCTTCCGAAGGCGGCACGATCGATGTGAAGACGGGGAACGGTGATGCGATGTCCGTCATCTGGAACCTCGGTCACCTTACGCTCGCGAACTCTCGTTATCTCGTCATCCTCATGGCGAACCAAGGTGATCTCGATGGCGATGTGATCCTCCCAGACGGCGAATTCTTCAAGAAGCTCTCTTCGGTGGCGAAGATCAGCGCAGGTTCTACCTACATCGCATCAAGCACGGTCGGCGTTGATAACCTTGCAGACAGTAACGCATCATCGGGCAGCAACAGCGCGATCGGTGATGAGACCTCGATCGATACCGGTAACGCGAATGCGCACTCGTCGGCAGGTACGATGGCAAACATGGTTGGCGCACCGATGTGCTTCATCATCAACATCGGCGGAAAGTGGAACGGCTCGGTGAAGCGATTGCCGGATACCTTCACGCATGAGCGAACCTCCTTCGGTGAGATCATCTGTGGCACGGGCGGCGGTGAAGACCGTGCAAACGGTGAACGCATGGAGATCGAGCGCACCAACTATGCCAAGATCGTGAACAAGGCGATTTCTGAAGCGATCACCGGTGATGTGCATGGCGAGGCGCTCCGTGTGGCACTTGAGACGGGCGATGCGAGCGCATTCAGCCACATCATGAACCTCATCTCGAGCGACATCATCGGTCAGGACTGGATCTTCGCGAACTTCGCGATCTCCGGTGACTGGGACGGTGACCTCCAGTTCGGACCGGAGCCAGGAGAGACCGACATCCTCACCGAGATCAATAACCAGATCTCTTCGGGCCGATCCAGCAATTGGAACACCCCTAAGTACTACGGTCCGAATATCAAGGTGACGAAAACCGCGAGCGTGGTTGCAGTAGCATCCCCGGCGCAGGTCGAATACCAGATCGTCGTCGACAACCGCGGTTCCGAAGCACACCAGGTGGTGGTGAACGACACCATGACGGGTCCGGACGGTGCGGTCATCGGTAAGCAGATGTGGAATCTCGGTACGGTCGCGGAAAAGGAGAAGGTGACCATCAAGTACACCATCGACTTCAAGGATGATGCAGCAGCGGGCTACTACACGAATAGCGTGGTGGTCTCCGGTCAGGGTGATATCGCACAAGGTGCGGGCACGCTCACGGCTAAGGACGTCATCGAGATCCTTCCGGCAGGCGAACAGCCAGCAGGTCAGTGTGAGCCGCTTCTCACCGAGTACATCCGCCCGTACCGCGCGAATACGCCGGCACAGGTGAAGGTGCTCCAGGGCTTCCTCAACGAAAGCGAAGGTGAGAATCTCACACTGAGCGGTGTCTATGACGGCAAGACGCAGGCTGCAGTGAAGCGCTTCCAGCTCAAGCACGCAGATGAGATCCTCACGCCATGGGGAATCACAAGCGCGACCGGTAACGTCTACTACACGACGCAGAAGGCGGTGAACTCGATCAACTGTAAGGATGACAGCAAGTTCCAGCTCACTGCCGCACAGCAGAATGAGATCAAGTCCTTCAAGACGAAGCTCTTCTCGGCTCCGAAGACGAACATCGGCGACCTCCTCAAGATGTACGATGTGGGCCAGAGCAAGGGCGCTCCGACGGCAAAGGGCTTCTTCCTCCTGCCGCCGGCTGCTATCCCGAGCATCTTCGCACCGGTCTCGAATGAGAATGCAAAGCCGGTCTCGATGATGAGTCTCCCGACCTCGCTCTTCAAGAACTGGCTCCTCTCCGCAGTCCCGCTCGTCGAAGCAGCAGAACGTTAAGTAGCGCGGCAGAAAGCCGCTGGAAAAGGTATGAAAAAGTTCTTAAGTTCAGTATCACTAGCAAGTCTCTTTCTTCCCGGCGTTATTGCTGCTGAAAGTATCGAATCCTACGTGAACCGCATGATCGATAGCGCGAAAGAAGGGAATGGTACGGTCATTATCGAGAATCATTCTTCGGTCTCAACCGGCGGTCAGGTCGCGGGTGCAGGGCAGACGGTAACGACGGGTGATGTGAGCGCGTCATCGCATACCGAGACCCGCATCAATGCCGGAGAAAACGGCGGGACGGTCTACGTGAAGACCGAGACGAAGCGTAATGGCGAAGTCGAGAAGAGCGAAGAGTACACGAAGAAGGTGGAACCGAATCAGCCGGTCAAGGTGAATGTCTCAGCAAAGGCCGATGCCGAAGGCTCTGAAGTGGAGACTGAAATCCAAGGGGAAGTGATGGATGAGCATTCAGTCTCTTCGGAAGACGAAGAAGCATCAGTGACTGCCATTGCACGCTTCGAGGCCGCGCTCGCTTCCGTGCCGACGTTCTTCAAGAAGGTATTCAGCTTCGTGAAGTTCTGGTAACGGATTTTCTGGCATAATACGTGCATGCGACGCCGTAAGGCATCTACGAAGCGCGATGCAAGCTCGTTCTCGCCGCGTTTCCTTAAGAACAGCACCTATATCGCGACGACCGCGCTCGTCGTCTGTCTCTTCGTCGCGGCAGGAGCGGTGGACCGTATCGTCAAAGAGCTCGGGTCTCCGTATGTCGCGGCAGTCATTTCCGCGGTACTGGTTGATCTGGCAAATGACGATCGCTCCGAGCTCGCACTGCCGGAACTCACGACGAACCCGCTTCTCACTGCCGCTGCACAGGCAAAGGCGGATGACATGGCCGCAAAGGGCTATTTCTCGCATTCCACGCCCGAAGGCTACGATTCGTGGCACTGGTTCAAACAAGTGGGGTATGACTATCGTTTCGCGGGGGAGAATCTCGCCGTGAACTTCTCGGATTCAGCTGATGTGGAGGCGGCATGGATGGCTTCTCCCACGCACCGTGACAACATCATCAGTCCGCGCTACACGGAAATCGGTATCGCGACGGCTGTCGGTATGTATCAGGGCAGGGAAACGGTATTCGTCGTGCAGATGTTCGGTATGCCGAAGGGTGCCGCGGCGGCGACTCCATCAGTGACGCCTGCGGAGATTGCTGCTGTACCTGTAGAAGTTCCTGACGTCCTTGGCGAAACCACCGTCGTTGCGCCGTACGAAGATGAGCCTGTCGGTGCGCTCGCTGAGCAGGACGGCGACGCATCGGTGATCGTCGCCCAAGATGAGATCCCGTTCTGGGCGTATCTCGTTGCGCAGCCGAAGCGGACGCTGCAGTACGCGTACTACATCATCGGACTTCTCATCCTCTTTGCGCTCTTCTTCGATGTGGAATGGGAGATCAAGCACCACCACATGAAGCACGCTATGAAAGCCGGCGCCGTCTTGGGGACGATGTCCATGCTGTTCGTTGTGGCTGATTGGGTCTTCTTCGCGGAGCCGGTTTTGGCGGTCTTAGGCAGTTTCTTGTAGATATCCACTGGCGTTTCTTTGCCTTCATGAAGTAGGAGTACAATCCGCTCATGCAGGTGGGTATCGCTCACGCTGTCGGGGGACTCCTTTTCATACTCCTTATCGCAGGCGGCGCCTTCAGTGTGGGCTCGAAGTGGTCCCATGAGGAGTCGCATACCGCGAGTGCAGCATCCACACAGGAAGAAGAGGGGGCGGTTGCTTCAAGTACGGAAGAAGACAGCAGCGAAACTGCCGCACAACGCGAACTCTACGACGTCGTGAAGGTTATCGACGGCGACACGATCACGATCAAGCTTGGAGAGAAGAACGAAACGATACGCCTCATCGGATTGGATACGCCGGAGACGAATGATCCGCGCACCGGTGTGCAGTGCTTCGGCAAAGAGGCGACGGCGAAATTGAAATCCGTCATCGGCAAACGTGTTGCGATCGAGAAAGACGCAGGGGAAGGCGAGCGTGATAAGTATGATCGTCTCCTGGCGTATGTGTATTCAGAAGAAGGACTTCTTGTGAATAAATACCTCATCGAGCAAGGCTATGCCTACGAATACACCTACGACGACCCGTATAAATACCAGAAGGAATTCAAGGCGGCTCAAGTAGATGCCAAGGCGAAACAGCGAGGTCTCTGGGCGCCCAATGCGTGTCCTGAGCCCAAGAAAGCTGCTCCAGCGACCAAAGCGTCCGTACAGACCGCTGCAGCTGCGGTGGTGGTTCCTGAGGTGAAGCCCGAGCCAGAGAACAAGGTCGAGGAAAAGAAGCCAGAACCGGAGCCTGAGAAACCAAAAGAAGAGCCAAAGCAAAAGGAGCCTGAACCAGAACCTGAAGATGAGGAGGAACAACCCTCAGGCTCGTACACCTGCTCGAGCAATAAATATAACTGCACGCATTTCAAGACGCAGGCAGAGGCGCAGGAGGTTTTCGATCAGTGCGGTGGTGCGGACAACGACGTCCACAAGCTCGACAACAATAAAGATGGGGAAGCGTGCGAGAGCCTACCGTAAAAGCTTGTCGATAAGCTTCTCGGTTTCCTCCGGACCGCTGGTCGCGTAGGTCTGGATTCCGGTCGGGATGACGGTGGCGTCATTGCCGCCTTCGTAGAATGCGTCGCCGATGAAGAGCATCTCCGATGCCGGTATCTTAAGCTCATTGGAGAGCCATTCGACGCCGTATGCCTTGCTGATGCCTTTGCGCACCATATCGATGGTCGTGCGTCCCGCGATGAGTACGTCATACGCGGGTGCTTTTTCGCGAAGGAGCTGGGCGAGTCGCGGTCGCTTCGTGAAATCGGGATCCCACGCGGTCTTTTCTTCCTTGGTTGCATCATGTCGGAAGGCTGCAAAGGAGACGGAGGTTCCACGATCGATGACGCGGAAATCAGCTTCACCATCGAAAAGGTCGAGCTCGTTGGCGGCTTCGGTGATCGTGTTCCTCAGGAATTCACGCTCGTTTTCTTCAAGGGGTATCCCATATTTCTGCTCCCAGCGACCATGTATCCATTCGTCGGCGCGTGAGCCGTTGTCCGAAAAGACGTAGAAAGGGATACGGAGGTGCTCAGGCATGTGATTCATCACATCGCGCTCGAGCCTGCCGAACGTAGCTCCCGACATGATGGCAACCGGCATCGTATCGGCCAAACGGTAGAGCTTTTCCATGACGCGCACTTCCGGCTTCTGGAAGCTCTCGGCGAGCGTATCGTCGAGATCGAAGATGATCGCTTTCGGTTGCATCGCAGGAAGTGTAGGCGATTTCTGAGCGCCGACTTTGCGCATCTTCCAGACATGGTGGGCGAGCGGAAGCATGGTGATTGCGATGATCGCGAGAACGATGTATTCCAGCGAGTGCTCGATATCGGGAATCGCTTCTCCGAGGAAGTATCCCGCAAGCGTAAAGCCGCCTCCCCAGAGCAGTGCACCGAGCACGTTGTAGAAGAGGAAGGTGGAATAGTTCATGCTTCCTACTCCCGCAAGGATCGGGGCGAACGTACGGACGATAGGAACGAATCGCGCCAGAAGGATGGTCTTCGCTCCGTGCTCCTCGAAGAATGCTTTGGTCTGGAGGAGGTGTTCCTGCTTCAAGAAGCGCGAATTCTTGCGGCGATAGAGTGCCGGACCGACCCATGCGCCGAACCAGTAGCCGATGGTGTCTCCCAGTGTCGCGGCAACGATGACCGTCGCAAGTAGTATCCAGATGCTCAGTATCCCTTGCGACGCGAGGAGTCCCGCGGTGAAGAGCATCGAGCCTCCCGGGAGATAGATCGCGAAGAAGAGGCCTGATTCAGCCAGAATGATGGCGAAAATGCCCGGATAGCTGATGACCTGGATGGCTTCGACGAGATCGATTCCGAAAAACATGACGCTTCAGTATGACTGATTTTTGGCTGATTTCCAAGCTTTTTCAGCCTATACGAACTTATTCGGGATCGGGAACTTCTTGCAGAGCTTCTCGACTTCCTTCTTGATGGCCGCGAGCTTCTTCTTGTCAGAACGGTTCTCCAGGGCATCGATCATCCACTCAGCGACCTGGGTGCATTCCTTTTCCTTGAGGCCGCGGGTGGTGATGGCAGGGGTGCCGAAACGGATGCCGCTCGGGTCGAGTGGTCCGCGCGTATCATCGGCGATGGAATTCTTATTAAGCGTGATACCGACGAGGTCGAGAACGTGTTCCGCCTCCTTTCCGGTAACGCCGAGGCTGCCAGAGACGTCCGCGAGCAGAAGGTGATTCGAGGTGCCTCCGGTGATAAGGCGTACACCGCGCTTCTTGAAGACGGCCTCCATCGCTTTCGCGTTCTTCAATACCTGCTTTGCGTAGGATTTGAACTTCGGCGAGAGCGCTTCTCCGAAAGCAACGGCTTTCGCGGCGACGGCATGCATGTGCGGACCGCCTTGGAGACCCGGGAAGACGGATTTATCGATCTTCTTGGCGAGTTCTTCATTATCGCGCACGAGGATGAGGCCACCACGCGGACCGCGGAGGGTCTTGTGGGTCGTGGAGGTCATGATGTCGAAGCCGTAATCGAACGGATTCTTCGCCGCCTTCCCGGCGATAAGGCCAGCGATGTGCGCGATATCCATGACGGCAAGCGCACCGACTTCGCGGGCGATCTCGACGAACTTCGCGTAGTCAAGCTCGCGTGGATACGCTGAGAAGCCGGCAAGGATGATCTTCGGCTTTTCCTTCTGCGCGACGTTACGCATCTCGACGAAATCGATAGCGCCGCTCGCGGGATCTGCCATCTTGTAGCGGACGAAACGGAATATCTTCGTGAGGTAGGTCACCGGGTGTCCATGCGTGAGATGTCCGCCGTGGGAGAGATCCATGCCCATGATCGTGTCACCCGGCTCCAAGAGGGCGAAATACATCGCGATATTCGCATTCGCGCCGCCGAGCGTCTGCACGTTGGCGTACTTTGCTTTGAAGAGCTTCTTTGCACGCTCGATGGCAAGCTTCTCCACCGCATCGGTGAATTCCTGACCACCGTAATAACGGCGTCCCGGATAGCCCTCGGAGTATTTGTTGGTAAGGATGGAGCTGTTTGCCTCACGGACCGCCTTCGAGACGTAATTTTCAGACGGGATGAGTTCGAGTCCGATTGATTGGCGCTTTTCTTCGCCCTGAAGGGCGTTATAGACCTGCTTGTCTTGCTTCTTGATGAATGGGTAGAGTTCCACCCCGTTAGAGGCAGGTCGCGGTCCGTTCTTTGTGGTTCGTGATGTCATAGCTTACTTTGTTCCGTAGGGGCGAGCGGTTACTTTGAAAGGAGCGACCGCGGCCTCTAACGGAGTTCCATACGATGAATCGTTAAGGGAATAAAGACGTATGGAAGGTAGCTAGATCATAGTGTCATCGGTTGTCGCCGCTTCCTTTAATCATATCGCGTGCGTAGCGGTCTTCCAATTTTTTGATATTGGCCTTTGCTGCCTCTGAAAAGGGGAATCCCAAAGCGCTTGAAAGCTGTGAGAGGTACCACAGCACATCGCCGATTTCCTTCTTTACTGCCTCCCGGCGCTCTTCGGTGACTTTGCCATCGTCGTCCCTGATGATCTTCTTGAGCTTCTCGACGAGCTCCCCGGATTCTCCCGCGACCCCGAGTCCGAGGTCATAGAGGCGATAGAGACGCTGCGAATCATTGAAGATCGCGGTGCGGCTGGCCAGTCTCTCGTATTCATCGAAATCCATAGCGCAATTATACCTTTACGATTTTCTTCACGGCAGTGAAGATTTTCTCGTGGATAGCGGGGCGAGGGAGGAGCTCGCCTTTTTCGATGCAGTCGATCTTCTGCCAATTACCCTGCGCCTTAATGATCTTGAGCGCTGCCTCTTGCGTACGCTCGAGATGCTTGGGGTCGCTTTCTGCCAAGTCCTCATTCCCGCGGCCCTTCATAAGCTGGATGGAGAATGCAACAGGTACGTGGAGGTACAGGATGAGATCAGGGCGCGGAAGTCCGAACGTTCTGTGTTCCATCGCGTCGAGCCACTTCAAAAAGGCGGTTCGGGCCTTTGTATCGGAGATCTTTCCACCCTGATGCATTTGATTGGAGCTTACGTAACGATTGAGAACAACAATGCGACCGTCTTTCAACCACTTTTCGAGCTTCGCTTTCGATTCCCAGCGATCAGCTGCGTAGGCGATAGAAACAAGATACGGATTCTGCCCGATGAAATCACCGTGTTTTCCTGTGAGGCAATCTTTCAGGAACGAGCCGAAGAAGTTCTTCTCGTATTGCGGGAAATCCATCGTTTCCACCTTCTTTCCGGATTTCTTGAGGCGCTCAACCAAGAGCTTGGTCTGAGTCGCTTTGCCGACACCGTCTGAGCCGTCTATCACGATGAGTCTACCTTTTGCCATAGAAATAGAAAAAGACCGGGGCTCACGAGAGCCACCGGCCAAGGATGTTGTCAGGGTGTTCACGATTAAAGAGCCTCTCGCTACCTTCCTGCAGGTAGACGTTTGCGATACCTGCTTCCATGATTGCATCCCAACATGGCACACAGGCCCACCAGTGGCCGTACAGGTACAGATCTGCACCTTTGGTATCGTGGCCCTGCGCCTGTGCGTCGGCTACTGCACGTGGTTCGCTGTGGTTCTTCGGGTGACAGCCTTCACAGAGCTCATAGCCCTCGCCGGTCGGCATCTTGCGACGGACGCGCTCACAGACATGACTTTTATGATAGTCACTACCGTTCGCGCCGCGGCCGATAACGATGCCATCTTTCACGATAACGGAACCGGTTTTTACCGCGTCATCGAGGGAGTTTTCAAGTGCGGATTTCCGCGCTTCCTGCATGAACCGATTGTCAGCCGGGACGTACAGGATCGTCCTTCCTTCGGGAAGATAGGGATACTTGATAGTCGTTACAGTCATTGTCGAATCCTCCATATGACCTAGATAGTGTATACCACCTCACAGTGCTGGGATATACTTCCGCCATGACGAAATTCGATGCGCTCTATCAGGACATGCTCAAGCGTATCGTCAAGGAAGGCGTACGCGAAAAGAACAAGCGAACGGGCCATGAAGTAGCGGCGATACCGGGCCTCCATTTCTCCATCGACCTCGAAAAAGAGGGATTCCCGCTCCTCACGCTCCGCAAGATCCCCGTGAAGATGTTCGTGGCGGAGCAGATATGGTTCGTCTCCGGTGCACGTAAGCCGGCGGATTTCCTGCGCGATTACACGAAAATCTGGGACGTGTTCACGAATCCGGCGGATGTGGTGACCGTTGCGTATGGCTACCGTTGGCGCAAGCATTTCGGGCGCGATCAGCTCGGGCTCTTGGTGAAGCATCTCAAGGAAGATCCGACATCGCGCCACGGCGTGGTCATCACATGGGATCCGGGAGGAGATGGTCTCGGTGTCACGAATAGGAAGAACGTGCCGTGCCCATACACCTTTACGGTGAATATCATCGGTGGCCGCCTTAATCTGCATAATATGGTGCGATCGAACGACATGGTGCTCGGATTCCCATCAGACGTCGCTGGATTCGCCCTTTTACAACACATGCTCGCACAGAAGCTTGGTGTAAAAGCAGGAACCTATAGTCACTCGATATCGAACGCACACATCTATGACAACCAGTACGACGCCGTGAAGGAGATGGTAAAGAGAAAGAATGCCCATAAGCCGATCAAGGTCGCCCTGCCGAAGGCTGCCTATGATCGGGCGGAGAAGAAGGATCCGAAGCTTGTCGCGCAGATCGTCGAAGTCTTCCAAGCTCAGTACAGTCCGATGGATGCCATCAAAGGGCTTCAGATCGTAATGTAGACTTACCACCTATGGCCATACTCACCAAAGACGAAATACTCGCTCGTGTAAAAGAGGGGAATCTGGGCTTTTCGCCGAATCTTGATCAATTCCAGATCCAAGCGCACGCCGTCGATCTCCGATTGGGATTCACGTTCCTTCTGCCGAAATCGTGGCGCATGACGAAAGAAGGAAGAGAGGCGATGATGATCGATCCTCTGCGTGACCACGGCCCCGAGTATTTTGATGTGATCGAATTGGAGCAGGGGCAGTCGTTCGATCTGTTGCCGCAGGAATATGTCTTGGTGTCTACATTTGAGACCGTGCGCATTCCCGACGATCTTATGGCGGTGTTGTATCCACGCTCGTCGGTCAATCGTAAAGGCCTTTCCGTCGACCTCACCGGCATCATCGATAGTGGCTACGAAGGACCGCTCACGCTCCCGATCCGCAACAACACGCGATCCCAAGTCATTCAGCTCCATCCGGGTGAGCGCATCTGCCAGGTTGTCTTTGAAGAACTGAAGCATCCGGTGAACGCGCGCAAGAGCCGCTGGCATCAGAAGGACGTCGTCGAGAAGGGGAAGAAGGAGAAGTCGAAAGAAATGAAACTGGTTTTCTCGGGAGACATCAAGAAGCTGAAATCCGATTTCAAGGCTCTGTAGTATGGCCCGTGTCAGTGCTATCGCCGCAATCGGACGCAATCGCGTTTTGGGCAAGGATAATCAGCTGCTTTGGCATATTCCTGACGACCTGAAGCGTTTTAAGGAGATCACCTCCGGCCATCCCATCATCATGGGTCGCAAGACATTCGAGTCGATTCTCGCGTCGCTCGGGAAGCCTCTGCCGGGGCGCACGAATATCGTCGTTACTCGGGATGCTTCGTGGCAGCATGAAGGCGTGCTTACTGCGGCGTCGATTGAAGATGCTATCATGAAAGCCGCAAAAGCGCCGGGAGCGGATGAGGTTTTTATCGGCGGCGGCGGCGAGATCTATCGCCAGGCGCTTCCATTTACCGACCGGCTGTATCTCACACTCATCGAGGACGATAAGGAAGGGGATTCGTTCTTTCCGGAATATGAGAATGAATTTACGAAGGTGGTTTCGGATGAGACTCGAGAGCATGAAGGGCTGAAATACCGCTGGGTGGATTTGGAACGTTGAGTGCGGTAGGCTGCTCCTAGTGCCAGGGAATCCCCTGGTTTTCGCTGTTCTTAGGAGGACACAATGATCGAGACCCAGCCTCGCGAGATCGCGAGAGGGAAGACGAAGGTGCTCGTGCAGGCACCGGATGCCGCGGACGAAGTGGAGGTCCATAACATGGACTTCATCACTGCCGGCGACGGGGCTCGCAAGGACTCGTTCCTTCGCAAGGGCGAATATTCGACTCAGACGAACGACAGTGTCTTCACGTTGCTCAACTCATGCGGCGTGCCGACGGCGTATGTACGTCGTACCGGCCCTTCGACATTCCGTGCGAAGAAGGTCCGTATGCTGCCCTACGAAGCAGTCGGTATCTTCAAAGTTGCCGCTGCATCGTCCGCAAGAAAGCGTGACCCGTCGTTACAGGTCGGTCAGGAATTCATGTTCGGCAAGTACGCCCTCTTTCTGAAAACGACCGGAAAGACCTTCGGTCCGTATACGTTCGAGAAGGATGATCCGTTCATCACTTCGAGTACGGAAGACGGCCTGATGGTATGTCGGCCTGATCTGCCCGTCGGGACCGACAATGTCCCGATACGTGTGCGGCCGGAATACGTCTTTCCTGACGGCATCGTGCATCCGTTTGACGAGATGCGGGCGTTGGTCGGGCAGGTCGGTAATATCTTGTCGGCTGCGTGGGCTCAGCTGGGCTGCACGCTGTATGACTTCAAGATCGAACTCGCATTCCTTCCCGATGGAGAACTCGTCGTAGCAGACGTCATCGACAATGACTCATGGCGGCTGGTCGATGAAAACGGCCAACACCTCGATAAGCAGCGGTATCGGGATAAAGACACGCCGCTGGAAGTGGTCGCGGCGCTCTATGCCGAAGTGGCAGCGCGCTCAGAGGGACTCAAGTCGATCAGGTGGTAACACTGACCGCGGACGAAAGTCCGCGGTTTTCTTTATTGCTTCAATCCGAGTCCTTTGCGGATGAGGTACCAGTTCAAGGCGACGAGGGCGAAAACCATGGCGAACAGCATGGCGACGGATACGGCGATCGATACATCGGTGATGCCGAGGAAGCCGTAGCGGAATCCGTTGATGAGGTAGAAGAGGGGATTCGCATACGTGATCGCCTGCCACCATTCCGGAAGGTTATGCACCGAGTAGAAGATGCCCCCGAGGTAGACTAGTGGCGTGAGGACGAAGGTCGGGACGATATTGATGCCATCGATGGTCTTCGCGTAGATTCCGTTTACAAGGCCTGCGAGCGCGAAGACGAGGCAGGTAAGGACCGCGAAACCGAAGATGATGAGGAAGTTGTGCACGGAGAGCTCTAATCCGGTGAAAAAGATGGAGACGAGAAGGACGAGCGTACCGGTGATGACGCCGCGAACGACGCCGCCACCCACGAAGCCGGCAATCATGAGCCATGGCGGTGTCGGGGAGACGAGGATCTCCTCGATATTGCGGGCGAAGAATTTCGACGAGAAGAAGGTGAATGAGGTGTTCGCATAGGAAGTCGTGACGATCGCGAGCATCACGAGACCGGGGACGACGAATGTCATGTAATCCACTCCCTGCATCTGACCGATCTGTGAGCCGAGCACGGTGCCGAAGACGAGGAAGTAGAGCGTGGAGGTGATGACGCTCGGGAGGAAGGTCTGGATCCAGATGCGGAACATGCGGACCACGTCCTTGCGTATCATCGTATAGAAGCTGATCCAGAGTTTGTTTGCAGGCATACTATTTTTCGGAGGTCAGCTTGATAAAGACTTCCTCAAGACGACCGCCGCGATATCCGTCATTCGCCCCGGCATCATCGTGCATGGCAAGGATCTCATCCATCGTTCCCTGTGCGACGAAATTACCCTTACTGATGATGGCGACGTGCTTCGCGAGCTGCTCCGCTTCTTCGAGATAGTGGGTGGTGAGAAGGATGGTGAGGCCTTCAGAGGTGAGTTTGCGGAGGTAATCCCACATGCCGCGACGCAGCTCGACATCAACGCCGGCGGTGGGCTCGTCGAGGATGAGGAAGCGCGGCTTGTGGATGAGCGCGCGGGCGATCATGAGCCGGCGCTTCATGCCGCCGGAGAGCTCCATGGCGCGGACGTTCATTTTCTCGCCCAACCCGAGGTCGTTGAGAAGTTGCTCAGCGCGGGGAATGGCCTCCGCGCGAGCGATGCCATAGTAGCCGCCTTGATTGACGATGATATCGATCGGCTTCTCGAAGGGGTTGAAATTGATCTCCTGACCGACAAGGCCGATCCGGGTCTTTGCGAGTTCTGGTTCCTTATCGATATCGTGACCGAACACCGACACCGAGCCCACGGACTTGTTCACGAGGCCGGAGATAATGCCGATAATAGTCGTCTTTCCGGCGCCATTCGGGCCGAGGAGGGCGAAAAAGTCTCCGGCGGGGACCGTAAGCGAGACCCCCTTCAGGGCTTCGGTACCATTTGCGTACTTCTTCTTGACGTTGGTGACGACGAGGGCAGGGGTAGACATGGGCAGGATTATACCAAAACGCCCGAAAGATACTCATAGGTGGCATGGTAGTCCTTCACGAGGTGTGTCGGGATGACGCCGACGACCGTCTCGTCATTACCGCCGGGGAACAGTGCATCGCCGACATATAGGCACTCATCTTTCTGCCATTGCATCGCTTTTATGAATTCGCCGACATTAAAGCCTTTGTGTTTTCCAGCCTCGAAGAAGTCGAGACAGGTAGTCCCGCCGGTGCGGACTTCGATGTTGTGCTGCGTGCGGAGCGTATCAACGTCCGTCTTGAAATGCTCGAGAAGTGCTCGGCGTTTCGAGTGGTCGGGATCGTAGGCTTCCTTTCTTGATACGTCCTCATGATGACCGATCGTGCTGTAGGCGATTGAGCAGCCGCGATCCTCGATAAGGTCATTCGCGTCAGCAACGGTAAGGGAGAGGTGTGCGACCATCTTGTCGACAAGGGACGTGATCGCAGCCTTCTGCTCGGGGGTTGGACGTCGCTCCCAGAGCACCGTCCCGTCGCGATGGATGGCCTGGTTGCCGTTCTGGGCAAGAATGAAATAACGTCCCGAAAGCTCGGGATCGAGTTGTTTTTGTGTCTGTGAAGCCTGACTGCCGGTGACCACGATGACATCGGCGCGATCCGTTAATTGAGCGAGAATCGGCGCATGCGCCGGGTCGATATGGCTGCGGCTGCGGGTAAGGGTGTTATCGAGGTCGAAGAAGAAGTGCTTCTGCATTGCGGCATTCTAGCACTAGAGGCCGATATTAATGAGGCCGCGGTCCTCTTCGTCAGAGTCGAACTTGAAGATCTTGAGGGTCGGCGGGATGACCGGGATCACGTCATGTACCGTTGCGCCCGCTTCGGTCTCGACTTCAAGTTGGACCGGTTCGGTGGCTGCCTCGATGTTCACCTGCACTTTCGCGTTGGTGGTCGAACTGCGTGGTTCCTCCTTCGCCTCGTTCACTTTTGCGCGGGCGTTGGTGCGGGCTTCTGCAGCACGTGTGCCTGCTTTCTTGAAGGCGGTTTCTGATTTGAGAAGGACGTTGAGCTTCTCGGAGATGACGAGGGACTGCTGGAACGCATGGTATGCCTGCGCGTGCGCCTTGTCTTTCAGGAACGTGCGACCTTCTTCGATGCGATCTTCGGAAAGCGCGAGCTGCGCCTCTGCTTCAGCCTTGATCTCCTTGCTTGCTTTGGAAGACTTGAGTTTCTTCTGAGCCGCTTTGAGCTGCGCTTCGGCGGAAGCCTTCATGCGGTTCGCGGCGCGGGAATCGTACTTTTCTTCTAATTCGCCGGTGGTAGCGGTATCGGTATTGGCGACTTTCGCCGTGCGGGCTTCTGGAGCCGGTTCGTCGGCGGGAGCGGCCATCATCGCCATGGTCGCAGCTTCAGGGGCTGCTTTCGCCATGGTGTCTGCTGCGGGAGCGGCGTCCATCGCGAGTGCGATAGAGGCAGCAGGGAGGCTGACGGCGATGCGCTCCTCGGCGCGTGCGCGGATATCAGCGACGGCGAGTCCCGCACCGCGGATGGCGGTAGTAAGCGTATTCGTCGCATCGGCTTCGCTCACCAAGGCGAGCACTTCCTCGTGCGCGGCAAGACGTGTCTCGAAGCGCGAGGTGATCTCCGCTGCAGCGGATGCGTCACTCTCATCGATCGTCGCGACTTCTGCGGTCGCACTCTGTGCATGCGCTTCGAAAGCGACGGCGAGGGACTGCTGCGTATCCGCATCAAGACGATTCTCTGCGGCAAGCGCGGCGGCTTCTTCGATGCGGCGTTCAGCGAGTTCCATCTGCACCGATGCCTTCGCTTCGGTGTCAGTCGCGAGGGCGACCTTCACGGATTCGTTGATCTTCGTTTTCACGCTGTAGAGCGCATCTCCCGGGAGCGCGCCTTCTGCAGCGTAGGAAACGCCGGAGCCGAAGATGAATACGAGTGCGAGCGCCGCAGCGATCGGCTGCTTGATCCATGCAAAAGAGAACCACCGGATCGAGGTTGATGAAATAGAAACATACTCCTCCTGGGGGAGGGGTTTGTGTGCCATGTATTCACGCACGATGCGCGACATGTCGCGGCGCTCCGTCTCGGTGAGGTGCACGTGGTCGGCCGCTTTTGTGATGTATTTGGTGTAGTCGATCATATATCCTGTTTGGCGCAGAGTGCTTTGAGCTTGATGACGCCGCGATGCAATCGCACCGAGACGACGTTCTCCGTGACGCCGATCATACCCGCGATCTCCTTCGGCGTGAATCCGTCGATGTAGCGCATGGTGATGGCTTCCCGATAGACGTCGGGGAGTTCGGGAATGCGCGTACGAATCTCTTCGAGGAGTGATTCCTGGTCGAGGCTTTCTTCGGTTTCGCGCACGTCTCCCTCCGACAAGCGTCTCTCAAGTTCCCCCGTATCGTTCTCGAGCATTTCATCCAACGATGACTGTTTGCTCTTGCGGTATTCGTCGACGATGAGGTTGTTGAGTATCCGATAGAGGAAACTCTTGAATTGCTGTACCTCGCCGCCGCCTTGTACGTAATCCCATGCTTTGAGGAAGGTCTCCTGGGTGAGTTCGAGCGCGCGATCGCGATTGCTCAGACGGAAGAATGCATGTCTGAACAGGGGATCGGAATAGGTCTCGAATGCCTCAAGATAGGCCTTCTCTTGTGTGGGCCGCTTTCGGGGGTCTGTCATATAAGACGAACCGGACTATCCTGACTTACTGAAGGCAGGAGGCGCCGGTTACTGCTCAATTCTAGGGCTTCATTCCTTAATGAACAAGCCACACGACTGTATGTCGTGTGGCCGTTCAAAGCGCTAGGTTAGCGCCAGTTCATCCAGACCTTGGACTTGATCCAGTCCTTCCATTCTTTCTTATCGTCATTGTCCCAGCCCCGCTTCGGAGTGCTGCTGGATACATCGACTTCAGATGCAGTGAGGACCGACGACGAGGCGCTGAAGAGTCCTTTCACTTTCACCTTCGCGTTGAGGAAGAGCGATGCGAACGATCCGTCTTTGCCGTTAAGATCGAAGTTTGTCGAGGAATTCGTCTGTACCGTCGTGGTGGAATTACCGTGTGAGACGGTGAACGAATTGAGTGTCGCGTTGATCGAGGTGATGATGCCGGAGATCGATCTATTCGATTCGAGCTGCGTCCAATCCTTCACGACCTTCGCATTCACCGTGAGGCCGGACTGCGCCTGATCGATAGATCCGCGGAAGGAGACGATGTCGCCGACCGCGATCTGAGAAAGACCGGTCGCACTGCCTTTGTGTGCGGTGAATTCAGTACTGCCATCAGTTTTCACCGTCCAATCAAGCTTCGATGAACCGTAATTGGTCGTCGCGTTGATGGTGGAGCCGGAAACCGACGTCACTTTCGCGCCGCGCACGAGTGCGCTGCCGTTCGTGCCGAGGACGACCTCGACACCGGTGGCTGCTTTATCCGATTTCTTCGAGCCGTTATCCGCATGGGATGTAAGCGGGAAGAGCGCGAGCGCAGCAATGACTGCGAATACGCCAAGCAATGAATAAGAACTTCGCCCTACAGAATAGATATGCGTCATAGGTTGAAGAGGGTGTAGCTATGCTAAATGCACCCTCGTACCTATGAAGACGAGATGAGGTGTATTGACGTTTCCTTCGGAATGTTTCAAAAGAAAACAGCCCCACGCGGGGCTGTTTTCGGAGGGGAATCGATTACTGGGTAGAAACTTTCGCGGCAGCATCTGCTGCAGCTTCTGCCTGCATTGCTGCGACAGTCTTCTCGAGGATTTCAGCCTGCGTCTGTGCTGAGAATTTCGCCGAGGCGTTCGCTTCTGCCGTCATGTTCGGAAGAGAGGTGTGGACGGCGGTAGCGACGCGGGATTCGATCGCCGCCTTCTTCGCGCTTGCGAATGCATACCACGGGAATTTCGTCTCGATAGTGCCGTCGCTCGTCACCTGGGTGCGTGCATAGACCGTGATCGGAAGGATGCCGAAGAGGCGTGCCTTCTGCTTATGGCTGACCGCGACTTCGGTTTCAGAAAGAACGATATCGCGGATATCGGCATGCGCCTTTACGACACCGCGAGCGTACGAGTTGAGGTCGGCTTCGGAATCGACTTCTGCTGTCGAGCTGATCGTTACCTGAGTTGCATCGACATCAGATGCGGTGATCGTGATCGGTCCGACAGCGACACCGGTCTCAGGCTTTGCCTGCGCCTCGGTATCCGTTTCAGCAGTGACGGTGGCGTTGGATTCGAGGGTGGTGTAGGCACCTTCTTCCGTACCTGCCTCTGCTGAGACATCGACACCGGTATCGATCTTAAGAGCGAATGCCGGCTGTGCGGTTAAACCAAGAAGAACAATAAGCGTTGCAATCTTGTGCATAGTTTCAATGAATGTTTTTAACAACTAATCATGAAAGAGCAGTTGAATGTGATCTTTACCCCGTTAGATCGCGAGCATACGCGTCTAATGGGGCAATGGCTCACGTATATGAAGACGTTCATGAATTGTGCCGCTTACTTGACGACATTAGATTATTGTTTCTTTATTTCAGGAGCGTCTAATCGAAAATGCGGGCGAGGTAGGCGTTTATCTCGCGCTGATCGAGATCATAGAAATACATATTGTCGTAGTACAGGCGTGTTGCGAGGTCAACTCCGACGAACCGCCAGTGCCATGGCTCGAACTGGAAGAAGGAATTGCCCTCAGGATAGGAAAGCACGAAGCCGTATTCGTGCGCATGACGGATGAGCCAGCTGTAGTGCGGTGTATCACGGAATGACGTGCTTAACGTCGTCGGATTCTCCGCCGTCGTGAAGTCCACGGTCGTGCCGAGCTGGTGTTCGGAATACCCCTGATCAGCGGAGAATTTATTTGCGGTGCCCGCGCCGTAGGTGATCTTGTAACCTGATTTAAGAGAGCTCTGTGTGCCGAAGGAGCGATAGGAGGAGAGGATGCGAAGTGAAAAACCATCGCGCTCTGCGGCTGCCATCATCTTTTCGAGGAACGGGAATACACTGCCGTGGATCATCATATTGCTCCCCGACCGGGCGAGCATCTCCTCGTTAATCGGGACCAAGGGGTCCGGTATGAAATTCTCGCTCAAAAAATACACGGACGAATACTTCTGGAGTAGTTCACGATCGGTTTTCGACATCTTGTCGAGGAAATTGACGTTTGAAGCCAGTTCCTCTACTCGTTTGCCGAACGCGGCGTTTTCATCAGATGCTTTCCGTAAGAGTTCCTGCAGCTGGTCGCGCTCTTCCTCCACGCTACCCAATTTCTCCCGCAGTTCTGATACTGCTTTCCGGGAGACGGCGAGTTCTTCCCTTGTTGTTGAACCGCGGACATATGAAATGCCTGCATACACCGGTGCTCCGATGAGGGCGCCAAGAACGAGACCTGCAGCGCCATATGTCCAGATAGGGTATTGCGTGAGGAGTTTATGCACGCGCGTATTGTACGTCAGATCCTTTCTGCTCGGAAATCATCGAACTCGACATCCATGAAGTCGGTGCGGATGCCGACGTGCCCTGTGCCGAGGATGGGGGATTGCGTGTCCGAGGCGCTCAGGATCGGTTGCCAGATATCCGCATCGTCCTTCATGGATAGGGTGATTTCAACGCCCCCGTCTCGGGTGATGACCTCGCTCTTGAGGGAGATCCACTCGTTGTGCGGGATGAGGTTCTTCTCTACGTAAGGACCAGCATACATGGGCAGTTCGGCAAGTGTCGTATAGATCCCATTCCGTTTCTTCTTGATGATCGCGTGGCCGTCGACACGCACGCCCGCATAGTAGAGATTGTCCCCATCGTGGTAGCGGGACATGAGAAGCAACCCGTTTGATTCGTTGCGGTTGCGACTCGATGATTCGTTGTCAGTAATGATACGGAACCGCGCCGAAACGGAAACGTCTTCCCATTCGCGTTGCGTAAGAAGCCGGAAGAGATTCTGCGGATGACGGCCGCTATCGGTATCTTCGGCGCTTGATGCGGCATAGCGCTCCCGCCATGCATCCTCTCGCGGCAAAGTTCTTTGGATGGTTTTTCCGACCCCCTCTTCGATGAGTAACCGGCCTCCGGAATCCAGCCACCAATAGTCGCTCCCGCTCGTGGAGAAATCCGACGATTCCTCGAGCGTGCCATCGATATGGAACGAATAGGTAAAGGGCTCATCACGGATCGGATGGTTGTCCTGCACGAACGCGACCCGCGCCATGAGTGCGAATGCGATGACGCCGATCAGCATGAAAAAGAGTGAACGAGGAAGCGTCCTGCGTGAATAGAGCGCCGCGCCGTGCATCACGTCACGATATATCAATATGATAAACGCATCATGAACATACGTATTTAAGCCATCTCTATGCTCGCGCTTTCATGAAAAACGCATCATGCAACGAGAATCAATTGTCTGTAGTAGTCGGGTAATTAGAATTCCCGAAGAGTCAGCCGCATAGGTACTCGCAACTACCAACTAAGATTCACTACATGGAGCAACGGGAAGCGGTCATGTCGCTCGACATGCATCGCACAGCAGCATTATTCATAGCATTGGCCGTCATCACGGTCTTCATGCCGACTTCATCACATGCGGTTTCTGCCGCGAATGTCACATCGCCGTTCCGGTATACCTTCAATCAGTCTGGCACCTTGATGGAGGCAGGAAGCATGGGGGATAGTTCAAGCCCGTATTTCTGGGTCAACTCCGGAGGGAAGATGGAAATCAATAACGGACTCGGCATGACCGTGCAAGGAGGGCTTCCGGTCGTGGATGCTACTCGGCAACTGTACGCGAAAATGAATTCGCTCGATACCGCGAACGGCACGATGCCACAGAACACGTTCAGGCTCGTCACGCGCAGTCAGTGGGGGAGTGCGCAGGAAAGCGTGAAATTCAGGATCACCAAGACCAATCTCACCGACACGCCGAACCGCGACGGGTACAGCGGGATCTTCCTCTTCGGGCGCTACAAGGATCAGTACAATCTCTATTACGCAGGCATCCGACAAGATGGCGAGGCGGTCATCAAGAAGAAGATCGGCGGTACGTATCATACGCTCGGTGAGAAGCAGGTATTCGGCAGCCAGGCCGACTACGATCGATGGAGTAATCCGAATCTTATGCCGGCGAATACATGGATGGGGATCCGCGCGAAATACGAGAATCTTGCGGACGGCTCGGTGCGTATCCAGCTCTATCTCGACAAGAACAATACCGGGAACTTCACGCAGATCCTCTCGGTGATCGATAGCGGTACCGGCGGTGCGCCGTTCACCAACAAGGGCTATGCAGGTATCAGGACGGATTACATGGATGTCCAGTTCGAGGATTTCGATCTCCGGAATCTCTAATCGGTGACCGGGCGCACGAGTACCGACGAGACTTGTACGCGCGCCGTTCCTGGTTGCGGATCCCAGATCTGCAGACCTACGCCTCCCGAGAAGGTGCGCGAATAATCCTCCAGGATCGATGCGAAATCCCACGTACATTCGATGACGGCGCCATGCACCCGAATCCCGGGACGCACGTTCTCGCCGTAGCTGATGCGGGTATCGTGTTTTTCCTTGAGCGTGGTCGTTTCGCCGTTAACCGTCTGCTGCAGCCGCACGACTCCTTCTGAGAAGGCGCATGAATGGTAGGTCTTCGAGTCGACGACGTCGGCAAGAACAGAGACATGGCTGCCGTTCCAGTTCATCGCGGCTTTGAAGGAGTAATTGTCCCAGAGCGCTGATCCATCGAGGAAGGTCGATGCGCTCGTGATGCTTTGAGCAGCCGCGAGCTGAAGGTTGTTGCGTCCCATCTCGAGCGATCCCCATGCCGGTAACCAGCCGCGGCTCTCTGAGAAATCGTCCTCATACGGTAATTCCTTGGCGCGGCCGTTCTCCATGATGGAAAGAAGCCGTGCGCCGTCCCAGTCGTAATCGACGTGGATGCGATGTATGAGGAAATCAGCGCTCAGGCGTTCGTTGGTGAAGGGGAATGCGGATGAGAACGTCGCGGTCGTCGTACGAGGGAAGTTGAACGTATATGTCTGGTTATTCGTCTGCACGAACCCCCATTCGTAGAGGGAGCGCGCGGTATCTTCGGTAACGGATGCTCCTTCAGGGAAATTGTTCGCTCCGCGGATGCCGGTTTCATTTCCGAGCGGGAACGCGAAGGTGTCGATCGGCACGTTATAGGTGTTCTCCAGTGTTGTGCGTGCGTTGGTGAGATCGTCCCGCACACGTGCGGTGAATTCCTCGGGCGTCTCGATGCGGGCGGCATCCTTGTCCCAGATCCGGTCGGCAAAGAATATCCCATCACCGCCGCGCGCATCGGTCGGATACGAGCGGTGTCCGTCATATGAGTGTGATCCGATCGCCCATCGTCCGGTCTTCAGCATCCAGCGGATTTCTTCCGGAGAGAGGTAGTACGTACTCTCGGGTGTGTACGATGACTGCACGATGATATAGATCGCGGCGTTGTATCCGAGGGATTTGAGGATGGGATCTACGGGATAGAAGCTCTGCTTTGCGCCATCGTCGAAGGTGAGGAGGAACGACTTTTCAGGCAACTCCTTCTCGCCGCGCATGAACGCTTCGAAATCCTGCAGGCTCACCGCCTGCCAACCGGCATCCTTGAGTGTCGTCATCTGGTCGCGGAAACGCGAAACCGTGATGTTGTTCACATCATTCGCGTCGTCGACTACGCGGTGGTAGGTGAGTACGGGAATCGAAGAGGCGCTGCGTCCCGAGGCCTGCTCTTCGTGGGTGTCGAAACCGAAGGCTCCCGCCGCGCCTGCAAAGAGGCGGTTTTTCGCGACACCGGCCATAAGGGATTCAAGCGCGTACTTCGAGCCGACGTTGATGGTGTAGAAGAAGGGTGTCGTACCGAAGAGATCCATCTTTGCCGCGTAGGTCGAATACACGAACAGGAACAAGACCGCGACGATGCTTATGACGGTGGCTACTTTTCGTGCCGAGAGATCCAGGTACATAGGTTATCGGGTGCCCCAGCGTGAGTCGCGGAGCGTAAGTGCTGCCCACGGCAGCTGCCACATGAGGACTACGGAATTGAACCAGAAGCTGCAGATGGCGAGGAACCACTTGCGCTTACCGACTTGGAGGCGATAGAAGACGCCGTGGAGTATGAGCATGAGGAAGAGCCCGATGAGATAGACCACCGGCCACTGGCGCTCCGCGATGGGATACCACGCGAGAGCCCTGAAGAAGACGACCGGGGAAGCGAACGCGAGGAACACGTAGGAATAGAACGAGATCGCCGCGATCGGATTCTTCTTCCACATGAAGGTCGAGGCGATGAAGGTCTCGCGTATCCATGATTTCTTCCAGCGCTGCTGCTGTTTTACGTATTTACCGAAGGTCTCGGGCACGACCGTGTAGGCCTTCGCCTCATCGGAGTAGACGGCACGGTATTTGCGGATCATGAAATTCGTCAGCGAGCGATCGTCGCCGAAGGTGCATTCGGCTCCGAGGAATTTCTGATGACGCCACTCATCGATGAATTCCATGAGGTACGAGCGTCGATAGGCGCTGCAACAGCCCGGACAGCAGGTGACGGTGCCGAAGACGCTTTCCGCCGCTTTATAGACCTTGAATGAGATGTAGTAGCGGATCGCCTGCATCTGCGTAAGGAGATTCGTGTCCTGGTTGTAGACATCGGTGTGTCCCGAAACCGCACCGACTTCGGGATCGGCGAAATATTTCACGAGATGCGTGATGGCGTCCGGTTCGACGAAGCTGTCCGAATCGATGAATACGACGATGTCATGCGAGGCTTTCTGGGCACCCGCGGCCATGCCGGCACGCTTGCCTTGGTTGTGATCCCATTCGACGATCTCAACCCGTCCGACACGATCACAGATCTCATCGGCAGCCTGCCACATCTCCGGAAGCGTCGCGTCGGTCGAGCCGTCGTTGATGAGGATGACTTCAAGCTTCTCGCGGGGGTAGTTGATCATGCCGAACCGGCGGATGGTTTCGGCGATATTTTCTTCCTCGTTTTTTGCCGGTACGACGAAGGTGACCGATGGTTGATAGGTGAGGTCCGCCGCTACGGGTTTCTTGAAGTACGCGAAGATGAATCGGGAAAGGATGTAACTCGTGATGAGGATGCTGTAGAAGCCGAAGAATAGGTGGTCGTAGAACGAGTGGAAGGTGATCACTTTCAGGAGAAGGATGACGTAGATGGATGCGAAGAAGAGGAACCACGGACCAAGATCGCCGGTGAGCTTTTGCCAGCGCGTGCGTGGTGCTATCGCTGCGGGCAGGGGTGCGGGGGTTCCTTTGCGCATCTCAGGAATCGTTACCTGATGCACGGGAGAAATGGCTACCGATGGCGGCGTGGAAGCAATACGTCGCAGGCCTTGCGCGTGTAATGTCGGCGTCCCCAGATTCATAGCGTTGCGCGTCCGATGCCGGAGTAGTGCACGCCGCTTTCGAGGAAATCTTCTTTTCGCAGGCAGTTGCGTCCATCGATGACGATGCCGACGCCGCTGCGCATGAAGTGGAACGGGGTGAGCGTGCGGAATTCGCTGTGATCGGTCGCGATGAGCGCCGCATCGGCATCCTGTAAGGCTTCTTCCAGCGAATCAACGGTGGAATGCTCGGGGACATGCGGGTCGTAGATACGGACGACCGCCCCGCGTTTCTCGAGGATGTCGCGGATGGCTTCAGCAGGGCTCTCACGCATGTCCGGCACATCGCGTTTGTACGCCACACCGAGGAGGGCGACGGTCGAGCGGGAAAGCTGCTTACGCTTCCGACGCAGGGCCTTCGAGAGCATGCTGACCGTGTAATGCGGCATGCGGTTGTTGATCGAGCGTGCCGTGATGAGGAATCGATGCATGAAGCCGTTCTTCTCTCCGTAACGGATGAGATAGTACGGGTCTACCGGAATGCAGTGGCCGCCGACGCCGGCACCCGGGAAGTGGGGCATGAACGCGAAGGGTTTCGTGGAAGCACCGCGGATGACATTGACGAGATCGATGCCCGCGCGGTCGAACGCCATCGCGAGCTCGTTCACGAACGCGATATTGATGTCGCGGAATGCATTCTCAACCATCTTCACGGCCTCGGCCTCCTTGAGGGTGTTCAGCGGCAGTATCTGAGCATCGACGAGCTGCTCATAGAGCGCTTGCGCTTTCTCAAGCGATGCGGGACCTGCGCCGCCGATGACGCGCGGAATGCTGCCGACCGCCCACTTCGAATCTCCGGGATTGATGCGTTCCGGGCAGTGCGCGAGGTAGAAGTCACGCTCGACCTTGAGACCGCTCTTTTCCAATATCGGAAGGACGACTTCTTCGCATGCGCCGGGGTTCACGGTCGATTCGACGATGACGAGATTCCCGCGGCGGAGGGCTTTCGAGACGATATGTGATGCACCTTCCAGCGGAGCAAGATCCGGTTCATATCCGTTCACCGGTGTCGGTACGCAGATGATGAATACATCTGCTTCCTTGAGCTTCGATTCACTCATGGTCGCGGTGAGTATCTTCGTGCGTGCGAGCTCTGCTTGTTCCTCGGGGGTGATATACGCGACATCGCCGCTGCGGATGGATTCTATCTTCCGGGTATCGATATCAAACCCGATGACCGGGAATTCACGTGTTGCGGCACGGATGGCGAGTGGCAAGCCGACATACCCGAGGCCGATGACGGCGATGGTAGTGGTCTCATGCGAGGAAGGGGATGCTACGGATGTCCGATCTTCAGTATGCGGAATCGGTTCGAGGGTCTTTTGTATCATGGTAGTGCGCGCACATATGCGGAGAAATGAGCTTGTAATACAAGCTGCCCGTTACTCGTGATGACGATCACGACGCACATCAATTACTTCATGAGTGCTGTGTGAGATTTCGGGTTACGAGCTGGATGCCGGCGCAGCTGGCGGCGAAAGGGGTCGGGAAAACTGTAGTTTTCCCGTGTCGGAGAGCAGGTCGGCGAGCGAAGCGTAGTCGACCGTTGAGAACCGAGGGTTCTCAAGGAGGGGTGTGCAACAACCCCGACGCGCCGGGAGGGCCGTCGCACTCGTGCGTACAGCCCTCCCGGCTCATTCCCTCACATTCAGGGATGTCTCTCCCTCAGACTCCATATCCCTATTCATTACCGAAGTTTTGCTTCGTGCATTTCTAACTTTGCAGCTTGTTATGGACCGCGCTCAGGCGGGCCGTCTACCCGCACGCCCAAGCCCAGATAGGCGCGGGCGCGCGGGTAAAGAACCAAACTACGATCATGCTATCGAGGAGCGATGAATTGAACATGAAAGATTTCGGATTTCCTTCATATTTCAGATCTTGCGATGGGAATAGTCGACCGCGACTTCGTCGAAGAAGTTCTTATCACGCAGTGACGGTGCTGGTTCCGGAATCGCCGCGAGCGGAAGCGAGACAACCACGGTCGTTCCGCGACCGACCGCGCTGCGGACGGTGATCTTGCCGTGATGGAGGCGCACTAATTCGGAGACGATGGCGAGACCGAGTCCTGAGCCGCCTTTTGCGCGGTTACGTGACGGCTCCGCCCGATAGAACGGCTCGAAGATGTGGAAGAGATCTTGCCGTGCAATGCCTGCCCCGGAATCGTTGACGACGATTTCTACATGCGATGCGCCGATCTGCTCGGCGACAACGGAGATCGTACCGCCGCGCGCGGTGTAATTGATGGCGTTCTTAACCAGATTGGTCAGGATCTGCTCGAGAGCAGAGTAGTTGCCCAGCACGTAGCATGACTGTGCCACCTTCGTACTTACCTCGAGGTTCCGGAGCTTCGCGAGTCCGTCTAGTTTGCGGACGACATCCCCGATCACGCTGCCGACGTCTATCGGTTTGAATTCGATGCGTTCCGGTCGCACGGAGGCCGAGAGCGAGAGAAGATTATTGATGATGTCTGAAAGACGATCCAGCTCTTCAACGGTGCTCTCGAGCGTCTTGCGGGTTTCCGATGAGACGGTCTCGCCAAGGAGAGTGACTTCCGTGTTCGTCTTGATGATGGAGAGCGGTGTGCGCAGCTCGTGGGCGATATTACCGATGAATTGCTTCTGCGACGAGAGCGCATTTCGCGTAGGGGAGAGCGCGACGCGGGTGAGAAGGTAGCCGAAGGCGACGGTGGCGGTGGCCGTTATGACGGCGATGGCTGAAAGATTGTCCGATCGGATGTCCTCCAAGGCGGGCACGCTGCCGGAACTTCCGCCACCCATGAGGATGCTGTCGCGGACACCGGTGACGATCGCCAGCGAGATATCGTGGTAGAGATAATCCACCAAGATCCCGATGAGGGCGAGCAGGAAGACCGAAAACGCGACAAGCATCCCGATCACGTTGATCTGCGTACGCAGGAACGGATCGAACTGGTACTTATCCGCGAAGCCGGTAACCGATGCCGCGAACCGTTTCCAATATGCTTGGATCTCCTCCTTGAGCAAGCTTCCTTCGAAGATTCTTGACATGAACATCGACGACGTTACTGAACGACTCATAATTGAAATCCCATAAGTGAGAAAGAAGGTCCTCGCGATTGATCACCTGATTCGGGTGGCGCATGAAGTACTCGAGGAGCCCGAACTCCTTAAGAGTGAGCGGGATCTCGTTGCCATCGCGAAGGACGGTGCGCTCGACGGGATTCAATTCCACGTTATCGACCTTCAGGACATCGGGCACTGCTTCGTTCGGACGACGGAGCAAGGCATGGACACGCGCAGAGAGTTCTTCGAATGAGAACGGCTTTACGAGGTAGTCGTCGGCGCCTGAAAGAAGCAGATCTACCTTCTTATCGGTCTCATTGCGTGCGGTGAGGATGAGGATCGGCACGGTGACGCCCATCTCACGGGCGCCTTTGCAGATCTCATGGCCATCCATGGAAGGGAGCATGAGGTCGAGGATTATGAGATCGTAGTCATTACGATGGAGGGAGATGCGCGTGAGCGCCTTCTTGCCATCATCGATAGTGTCGACGCTGTAGCCCTTAAGGGTGAGGCCGCGGGCGAGCGCATCAGCCAGTTTCTTCTCGTCTTCGACTATGAGTATCTTCATATGGTAGTGATTTAGGGTTGCTAACGCGCACTGCACGGCGTCATGACCTTCATAAGAGCGCCGAACTCACTGGTCTAACCATATACCGGCACTGATTAAGCTTTCATGAAGAACCTCTTCATCTAACGACGGGGGAGGGGGATAGGTCTTACAATGGCTTAAAATAAGGATTTTATGGCATCATGCCCAATCACGCATGCATCGCTGCTGCGATGTTGCGCGACCCCGCCTCGGCGCCAAGCGCTTCCGGCCTTGCGACGGGGCCCCACCCCCGTCTCACGCTTCACTCCCGCTTAATCCCGCCTCTTCATAATCCTAGGTACCACGCGCAACCGTGGCATGTACCTATTATCGGTTATCAATCACTCATCTATGAAATCACGCATAGCATCTACAACGATCGCAGCACTCATGATGACCGCCGGCGTTGCGGCAGCGCAGTCGGTACCGGTCACGGTATCGAATCAGGGCTCGACTGTCTCGCCATCGGCGAACGCATCAGCGGTGACACTCGGCTCGTTCACGCTCGTCTCGAATCAGAGCGCTCAGGCTAACATCGCATCAATCCCGCTTACTCTTACGACCCAGTCCGGGGGAAATCCGTCCGATCTCTCATCGTGTCAGGTCTATTCATCGAACGGTTCGGCCCTTGCCGCGAGCGGCCTTACCAATCTCTCGAACGGCACCCAGACCGTAACGTTCAACCCGCCGTTCCAGCTCGGTGGTAACCAATCCGCAAGCTTCACGGTCCGCTGTAACACTGCGGGCAATATCGCCTCTGGTGCTACCTATCAGTTCGCGGCAGGCACGCCGACGCTCTCGGGTTCGACTTCGAATCCAACCGGAGCCGCACTCAGCGTGGCTCTCGGCACGACTCCGGTCGTCCGTCCGGGTGCGCAGGACGCTCCGATGGCGGTGATATCGTTCAGTGCATCGAACTCAAACTCATCGGTACAGCTCTCTTCACTCCCGATCAGTCTCTCGTTCGCGGGAGGCGCAACCGCAGGCTCGGTGAGCGACTGTCGCGTACGACCGTTGGGTAACCTCGGTACCGCGCTTAATAGCGGGAATAACATTCCGACGGTGATCTCCGGTTCGAACGTGATCACGTTGGATAGTCCGTTGGTGGTCTCTGCAGGGAATTCGACTTCGGTCGTCTTGACGTGTGATATCTCGAGCTCAGCTCCGTCCGGTGGCACCGTGCTCGTGAGCGTCACGCCAAGTGCCATTCCGGCAACCGTTTCCGGTTCTTCCACGACGGTAACGCCGACAACGGCTACGACTTCAAGCGGCAATGCCGGTCCGACATCCGGTAGCGTGCTTATCTCCGATAGCGCACCGGTAACCGGTGGTCCGATGATCCCCGGCGCACCGAACACCGGCTTGGGAGAGACCGGCAACCTTATGGTCCTCGCGGCTTCCGCGATCGCGATCGTACTCGGTGCCATCCTCTTGCGTCGTCGTATCGCGTAATCCAACGCGCTGATACTTCAAAAGCCCCGCATTCGCGGGGCTTTTGCTATGCACGAGCCTTCTCGATGTGTGCGAATACTCCTTCTATCTCAGCGAGTCCGACGGGCTTGGTGAGGTGGTAATCGAATCCGGCACTCTTCGCGCGTTGTTTATCCTCGTCCTGTCCGTAGCCGGTAAGGGCGATGAGTGCGGAATCAGTCTCTTCTTCGCGGAGATTGCGAGCAACCTCGTACCCATCCATGTCCGGAAGACCGATATCCAAGAGGATGATATGCGGCGCTTCGCGTCGCGCAACGGTGATGGCGTCAGCGCCGGCAAAGGCGAGCTTCACCTCATGTCCTCGTAACGTAAGCAGCTTCCCGAGACCCTGCGCTGCTTCGGTATTGTCGTCGACGACCAAGATCTTGAACGAGCTCGACACCAGTGGTCGTTCGGGTGCGCGAGCTGTCAGAGGTGAGATTGAAAGATGCACGGCGCTTGCCGGTAGGTGCAAGGTGAACGTACTTCCGTTGCCGAGACCCCGGCTTTCCGCCGTAATCGAGCCGTCGTGCATTTCCGCTAACTTCCGTACGACGGAGAGTCCGATGCCGAGGCCGCTGGTGCGTTTCGAGGGGACTTGCTGGAACGGTTCGAATACACGATCGAGCATCTCAGGCTGGATGCCGATCCCGTTGTCACGCACCGCAACGGCGAGGCCGCTGTCTTCGCGATGCGCAATGACTTCGATCGTCCCGCCGCGCTCAGTGTATTTCGCGGCGTTCGTGAGGAGGTTCACGAGCATCTGTTCAAATCGCACCGGATCGACATGCATCCAGATCTTCCCGTCGGGCATATCCGTTTCTATCCGATGCTGCCGGAGATCCATGAGCGGCTTCGCGATCTCGATCGCTTTTTCCACCGCAGGTCTCAGTTCGACATCTTCGCGCTTGAGTTCGAAGGTAGCCTGCGTGATACGGGACATATCGAGGAGATCGTCGAGCAGATGTCCCATGGTCCGTACACGCTCTTCGGCGGCACTGAGCATCCGTGTTTCCTCGGGATCACCCTCATCGCCGCGTTTGAGCTTGAGGAGTTCGACCGTGGAGAGAAGCGGTGCGAGCGGATTGCGAAGCTCGTGCGCCAAGACGGCGAGGAATTCGCTTTTTGCCTGATTCTGGTGACTGAGCTGCGCAAGCGCATCCTCGAGACGGCCGACATGGGTGCGGAGCATGGTATTGATGGTCTTGCGTTCTTCTTCGATACCGACGAGAACGAAGAAAATCACCGTGATGATGTTGAGGAATATCTCGACATTGAATATACGAACACCCATCTGCTCCGGTGCAATCGCGTGCGGCCCGTAGAGTACTCCCGCGATGGCATTCACGGTTACGAAGAGGAGCGCCGCGGTCATCAGTCGAGGTCCCAGGCGGAGCGCGATCCAAAAGAGCGGGATAAGGAGGAAGTAGACCAAAGAAACACCCGCGAATCGGACGTTATCGGTCCAGAAAAGCGGTATCGTAATTCCTGTGAGCAGAACAAGGGCGATCACTATCTCAGCAGTTTGTGCCCTCGTGCGGGGATGCAGGCGCGGTTTACCTATCCAGCGGATGAGGAAGGATCCTACGACCAACATGCTGAGCAGCGTTCCCGCCCACCACGTGCCCCAGGTCACCGTGAGCGGCAAGGCGTCGCCCAGCCACATGTCGATGGCACGGATTCCGAAGCCGGCGCTCGGGAGTATCATCGAGATAATGAGCGAGATCGACATGAACGTAAAGACATCACGTCGTCGACCGAAGAGAGGATCGAATCCTGCTTTTTTAAGAAGATAGGCACCGGCGAGCGCCTGTATCGTGTTCACGATCGGGAATCCGATCATCGAGATTGCTGAGGAACCGTTGATGATGAGGTTCGTGAGCGAGGCAAGATAGATCGCCGGCCACATCGTAAGGCCGCCGAGGACGAGCCCGGCGAGCCCGACGCCCGCTGCAGGTGAAATGACCGCGGGGGAGAAGAAAAGATAGCGACTGAGTTGGGATGATGCGAGGAATGCTCCGAAAATGACCAGAGCTATCAGCCATTCGCGTTTTCCCGAAGGCAGATACTTCGCGCGGATAGCAGCCATAAATATAGGATTGTAGATTTTTAGAGTGAACGCTTCATGAAGAGGAGGTCGAGACCGTGTGTAATTCCGCCCCTCGAACTCAATGTTACTGAGAACGTGCGGTCGACATCTACTGCGATGGGTCGTGGGAGCGGCATATTCGCTGCGCGAGGTTCTCAGGCCGGAATTACATACGGTCTCTTGGGGGGAGGTAAGGTATACTCACTAGATGTCACAAGAACATCTGGCGGTGCGGCCGCACGACAAGATGGTCGAAGTCCTGATGGATCCGGCGGGGGTGGGTCCTTCGGTGCATTACTACATGATCCGCGGAGGCACTGATCGGAAGAATATAACCGTATGGGAACCAGGGACCATCAGCGGGGAATACATCAAGACGTATGGTCACTATCACATCGGCCAATTGGACGAGACCTATTGGGTACTTTTCGGCGAAGGAGTCATCCTCCAGCAGAAGCTCGTCGAGGACAACGGGGCGCATCAGGCTGATCGAGTTGAATTGTTCCGAGCCATCGTGGTAAAGCCGGGGGATTCCGTATATATGCCACCAGGACACGGTCATCTTGCTGTGAATATCGGGAAGACGTATTTCGTCACCGCCGATGATTCACCGGTCAACTTCGGCGACAAGGATCCGGTATCTATGCCGGGACATGCTGACTACGAGATGGTCAAACAGATGCATGGATTCGCGTATTACGTCATCGAGAAAGACGGCAAACCCGCACTGAAAAAGAATCCGCTCTACACAGAAGTGCAAAAGACCGATTTCGGGGGACTTCCTGTCGTAGAATAGGGATATGAAAAAATGGCGCGAGGCGGGTGAGAAAGCGCAGTGCGCTTTCGCAAGGGCGCAGGACTGGTCCGAGCCGGGACCGCACAAAATCGCAGCAGCGATTTATGTGTGGTCGCGCAATTTTTCAGCAGAAAAATATGCGTGACCAAGGAAAAACACGACAATTTCCCGAGGGTTTTTACTGGGGCGCAGCAACCGCTGCCTATCAGGTCGAGGGAGGTATAGAAACGACCGATTGGGCGCAGGCGGCACGGGAAGGGAAGGTTCCGAAATGCGGTCGGGCGTGCGATCACTACAATCGTTACGAGGAGGATTTCGATATCGCAGTGGAGTTGGGGCATAACTGCCACCGCATCTCCGTGGAATGGGCCCGAATCGAGCCTGAAGAGGGAAGATTCGATGATGCGGAGATCGAGCATTACCGCGTGGTCCTTTCTGCGCTGCGTGCACGTCGCCTCAAGCCGTTCATAACGCTCTGGCACTTCACGCTGCCGCAGTGGCTCGCGGATAAGGGAGGGTTCGAGCATCCTGACGCACCGAAACTCTTTGCGCGGTATTGCGAATATGTCACGAAGAAGCTCGGGAACGATTGTCGGCATTTCTCAACGATGAATGAGCCGCTGGTTTTCGCGTCGAATGGCTGGCGTCGCGGGAGCTGGCCTCCATTCAAGAAATGGCCTCTTATGGACAGGTTCAAATACATCCCGGGACACCGGCTTTCGGATGAAAACGTCAGCATCGGCAATGTCTTCAGGTATTTCCATATCGTACGTCAGCTGGTGCGGGCACATAACCTTGCCTATAAAGCCATGAAGAAAGCAGCCTTCGGCTGTGAGGTCGGTCTCGTGCATCAGGTCATACTCTTCCATCATGATGGCAAGTTACGGAACCGGATACTTGCGGCGCTCATGAATTGGCACTGGACACATAGTTTCATCCGCCGTGTATATCGACACAGCGATTCGATCGGCGTCAATTATTACCTCCACAAGAAATTCGGCGATACGAAAGTGTACGAAAAGACCGATATGGGATGGGACGTGTATCCTGAAGGCCTTTGCAATGCGCTCCTGATGCTCAAGCGTTACCAGCTCCCGCTGTGGGTTTCCGAAGCGGGTGTTGCCGATGCGACAGATCGCATCCGTGCCGATTACATTACGCGCCTCATCCGGTGTATGCATGTAGCCCTCGAGAAAGGGGCTGATGTACGCGGCTACATGTATTGGTCGCTCCTGGATAACTACGAATGGGCACAGGGCTTCGAGAAGCGTTTCGGCCTCGTAGAGATCGATTTCGAAACCCTTGAGCGGAAGATCCGCCCGTCCGCATACGTGTATAAGGAAATAATCGATGCCAATGCCTTGCTAGAATAGCGAAGTGGCAACGTGGCTCGCACTCGCGATCGGCGCGCAATTCATAACGGCGATCACCGTCTTGATCGACCGGCATATCCTCGTGCGCTCGGAGCATATCGGCAAACCCATCGTGTATGCGTTTTATGTAAGCCTGCTTTCAGGTTTCGTAATCGTCCTTGCGCCATTCGGACTCATTGCCGCGCCGACCATCGGTGTCGTAGGGTTCTCGCTTGCTCAGGCGTTCGGGTTCCTCGCGGCGATCTACTGTCTCTATGCGGCATTGAAAGCAGCGCGTGCCTCGGATGTCGCTCCGGTTGTCGGTGCGGTATCGGCGATCGTGAGCCTCGTCCTTGCGGGAATCTGGATCGAAGGGGATATCTCGGGCACGCTCGTCCCCCCGGTCCTCCTTCTCGCGGCCGGAACCGCACTCATCTCGCATTTCCATTTCCGCAAGCATTCGCTCCTTTTCGCGCTTGCGGCAGGCGCGCTCTTCGGCCTCACCGTGTTCCTGTCGAAACTGGTGTATCTGCAGACCGCATTCCTTGATGGGTTCTTCTGGACGCGGACGATGTGTATCGTTGCGGCGCTGGTGCTTCTTGTTATTCCGGCGTGGCGTTCCGCAATTCTCCATGGAGGCAGGAAATCATCCGGAGGGACGAAGGCGCTCGTTATCGGCAACAAGCTGCTTGCCGGAGTTGCTGGCGTCATGACGGCGCTCGCGATCTCGCTCGGCAGCGTATCAGTCGTGAATGCGCTTGCGGGGCTGCAGTTCGTGTTCCTTTTCATATTCGCGTTCCTCTTTGCCGAGTACATGCCGGTCGGCGAGGCCAAAAAGACCGGCTCACATGGCGGATGGCAGAGTGCGCTCGGCGTCTCTCTCATCGTACTCGGTCTCGGGCTCCTCTATGCGGTCCATGCACCGATATGATCCGATTTCTCTTCCATATCTCATTGATAGCGCTCGCACTCTTCGCGGGATTCGTGTTCTTTACGGTCAAGCCGATCGCGCAGAGCGTTTCGTACGGCATGTCGTTCAGTACGATGCATGCCGAGGAACTCGGGTTGGATTGGAAGGAAGTCTACCGCGCCGCACTGGATGATCTCGGTATCAGGAGATTCCGCATCCCCGCGTATTGGCCGGAAACAGAACCCGAGCGCGATCACTATGATTTCAGTACACTCGATTACCAGCTGAGTGAGGCAAAGAAGCGCGACGCGAAAGTCATCCTTGCGATCGGTCGAAGGCTTCCGCGATGGCCGGAGTGCCACACGCCGCGATGGGTGGGATACATGCCGTGGGAAGAGCAGAAAGAAGAGATCCGCCAATACCTGACGCTTGTCGTCGATCGATATCGGAATGACCCGACGATCACGCATTGGCAGGTGGAGAACGAGCCGTACCTCAATGCATTCGCGAATGAGATCTGCGGAGACCTCGACGAGGATTTCCTCATGGAAGAAATCGCGCTGGTGAAAGGGCTGGACCCCCATCGGCCGATCCTCGTGACTGATAGCGGTAATCTCGGGCTCTGGTGGAAGCCCTATAAGCATGGCGATTCGTTCGGTACGAGCATGTACATCTACTTCTCAAATCCTGAGCTTGGCGAATTCAAGACGAAACTACCGCCCATCGTGTATCGCATGAAGGAGCGTCTGATGGAGATCGCCTTCGGACCGAAGGAGACGTTCCTTATCGAGCTTTCATTGGAACCATGGCTTACGGAGCCGACCGCACAGGCTTCGATAGAAGAACAGTTCGCGCGGATGGACGCATCGAAATTCGATGAGATCCTTGCCTATGCCAAAGAGACCAGCTTCGAGCAGCAGTATCTCTGGGGGGTCGAATGGTGGTACTACATGCGCCAGAAAGGGCACCCTGAATTCTGGGAGAAGGCAAGAGGCATCTTCCGCCCGAATGCGGCACAATAGTGATATGAATCTCGTGTTCGATATCGGCGGGACGAACATGCGCATCGCGACCGCCGATGCTGAGTCCCTTGGTGAGATCCGGAAAGTCCCGACGCCGCAGGATTATGATGAGACCATCCGGGTTTTTGCTGCCATTGCGCGTGAAATCGCACCGCAAGGCATTGCGAAAGCCGCAGGCTGCATCGCCGCCCAGATCGATGAAGAACATGGCATCTACGATGCGGCGAACCGACTCCATTGGAACGGGAAGCATCTCGATAACGACCTTTCGAGCGCGATAGGCGCTCGCAGCGTAATCGGCAACGACTGTGCGGTCATCGGGTTAGGGGAGAACGTGCGCGGTGGCGGTAGGGGATCAGACGATATGGCGTACGTTACGGTTTCGACCGGTGTCGGAGCGGCGCACATCAAGAACGGTACGATGATGCCGTTCGACTCGTTCTTCTTCGGCCACGCTCCGATCGATGGTATGGAGCTGGAAAAGCTCATCTCAGGTACTGCCGTGCGTGCGAAGTACGGCATTGAACCGAAGGATCTGGATTCACTCGAAGAGAGGAACGCGTTGGCGGATACGCTGGCAAAAGGGCTCGTGCAGTTATGTGCGAAGTGGTCTCCCCAGATGATCGTACTCGGCGGCTCCATGATCGTAGGTCAGAATCCTATTCCTCTCGAACGAGCGGCGGCGACCCTCGGCGCGCTGATGTCTGATGCTCCTCAGCTGCGGATGGCTGAGCTCAAAGACGAGGGCGGACTTATCGGCGGCATGATACTTGCCGCGCGCTCATGAGAAAAAACGCCCTTCGGGCGGTTATTTCTTGCTCAGGATTTCGGCAACGAGCGCGAGGATATCTTCCGGGGTACTCATCGCTTTGACGAGGAATTTCTCCGCACCGAGCTCTTTCGCGCGGTCCATATCCTCCTGCTGGCTCAGGTTCGAAAGGATGACGACCGGAGTGGCCTTGGTGTCCGGATTCTCCTTTATCTTCTTCAGGATATCGAGCCCGTTCGCGCCGGGAAGGATGAGATCAAGAAGTACGATATCCGGCTTTTCGAGAGACTTCGTGATCGCCTCTTCAGCCGTCATGGCGTGGGAGACTTCGCACTTCTCGTTCTGCAGCTTCTTAAGAAGGACCGCCGAGAGGAACTGGTCATCTTCGACGACAAGGATCTTCTTACCTGCGAGCGCAGATATATCGCTCGTGTGGGGAAGTTGCGTGCGTACTTTCTCGAGAACCTCCTCCGGAGTGAATTGTGCCTTGATGAGATAGTCTTTAGCGCCCAATTTGATCATGCGCTCGATCTCCACCGGCTGACCGGAATTAGAGATGATGACGACCGGAATGTTGCGGATGCTCTCGTCGCGGGAAATCTCTTCCATGATCTCGTAGCCGTTCTTCGTCGGCAGAAGGATGTCCAAGAGGATGATATCAGGATGCGTCTTCCGGACGGTCTCGATGCCGACAGCGCCGTCAGTGACAAGACTTGCATCGTATCCGGAGGTATTCAATTTCTCGGTGATGACACTTCCGAGTACGGGGTCATCTTCGATGATAAGGACGCGTGATTTCATGCGATCGGTAGGGTTATGGTTAGTATGGTACCTTTACCGACCTCGCTCGTAAAGCCGATAGTCCCCTGATGGTGGTCGATGATGTTCTTGGCGATATAGAGACCGAGGCCTGAGCCGACGGTTTCAGTGAGGACGGCATTCGGCGCGCGGAAGAAGCGCTGGAAGATCTCTTTCTGATGTTCCGGTGGGATGCCGATACCGGTGTCTTTCACGCTCACCTCAACAGACTTCTCTTTCTTCTTCACGTCGATGGTCACGGAGCCGCCAGACGGCGTGTATTTGATCGCATTCTCAAGGATGTTCTGCACGACGACGCGCATGTTCTGGGGATCGATGGAAAGCGGCGGGACTTCCTCACGTGCGCCGTATCCGAGGTGGAGTTTGCGATGTTCGGCGAGAGGATTCACCTCGATGAGGATGTTATCGATGAGGTCGATGAGATTTGTCGGCTGGAAGGAGAACCGCATCGTACCGCTCTCCAGGCGATCGGCTTGGAGGAGATCGTTGATGAGCGTGATCATGCGCTCGTTGCTCTCGTAGGTTTTCAAGAGATAGGTGCGCTGCTCTGGCGTGAGCTGCCCCATTTCGCCGTTAAGCAGCATCGAGAGGGACCACTTGATGCCGGAGAGCGGCGTGCGCAGCTGGTGGGTGACGAGGGCCACGAATTCCGACTTCATCCTATCGAGCTGTTGCAGCTTCTCGTTTGCGCGGCTGAGCTCGAGGTCGCGCCGGATGAGGAGCTTCGCGCCGTGATCGAGCTGTGAATTGAGGCGCTTCAGGTCGTCGATCTGTTCCGGCGTGGAGGCGAAGGCCGGCATGATCGGCGGCTGTTTCGGGGCAAATATCTGGGTGCGGAAAAAAGCCACAACATACACCGCGGCGACGGCGATGAGTCCGGCGATGCGCCAGTCGCGGGTGAAAAGGATGATAAGGATAGCGGCGAGCGCGATCGAGCCGAGAACCAGGATTTCCTTACGCGTCGCCTGCATAGCATTATTCGCCGATCACGCAGATGACGACGGTCTCGTTGTGGAATGCCGGGTTGCAGCGCTCGATATTGCGGATCTCGCCGCCCAGTGGTGCCTGCTCGCCGTAGGTGTAGAAACCGATGAGCGGGACTTGCGAACCGATCATCTCCTGGATGGCACTGATCTCGTCGCCGGCGTGCTCGCCGAAGAGCTTGTTACGCGCGATGCAGTTGAAGATAACGACGAACTTCGCCGTCGCTCCTTCGAGCTGGTCCATGGCGTTCTTCGCTGCTTCTTTAGCCACCGCGACGGCATTCTCGCGACTGCCGACCATGAGCTGGATTTCCGATCCCATAGGCATTTCCGCCGCGCAGGTGATCGAGCCCTTGTCGTTGACGGTGAGCGGATCACGGATGAGCATTTCATCGCTGCCTTCGACACGCATCCCGAGAGGGTAGGTGATGGCAAGCTTCGCGAGCGTTTCCTGCTTCAGAACCTTCGCTTCCTCTTCGCCGAAATATTCCTCGTAGATATGGATCGCCGGCTTGCCGTCGAGTTCGTGTACCGTCGCTCCTTCGGATTTCGTGACCTTCTTCGGTGCGCCGACCGGAATCCAGCCGTGCTTCACGCCGATACCTATCTTGAATTCGCCGGTGAGGCCTAATCCGACGACCGCTCCGGAATAGACTTTGTCGTTAAGATGCTGGTACGTCTTTTCGAATTTGAAATCGTCGCCGGAAGCGCCGCCGACGACCGGGAAGTGTTCACCTAAAGCCGCGAGGGCGCCACGCACGATATCAGCTCCGTTGCCGGCAAGTACGTCAGGAAACATCATGAATGCCTTAAGCGCTTCCTGGGCTTTCGCCTTCACGTCCTCGGCGGCTTTCTTGCCCGCCGCGAACGCGTCGGCGGCGATATCCTCGCCGACGCCGCCGAAGAAATGGATGCTATCCGAGGCGATCGCCATGACGGCGACCGAATGACGCTTCGCAGGGCCAGCGGTCGTGATCTCTCCGGCCGTGGTGGAGCCGACAAGAATGGCGTTGCCGCTCACCGAGCGGACCCCTGCGTTCACCTGCTCTTGATTGTAGTGGGATGATGCGCAGATGATAACGAGACCGGGTTCGACGCCGACGGTATTGACCGCTTGCTGTGCGGCATTTACCCCGACGATGTAACTATCTTCACCCTCTGCGAGACCGACGCCGACTTTTGTAGACATACCGAAAGAGAAAACGAGTAATGTGCATCGATTTTATCACGCACCGATGGAGGAATCGTCGCTATCCACTCAGAAACCGGCGCCGGGTTTGGCGAGGTATTCGAGCTCTTTCTTCGTCGAGCGACGCTTCAGGATCGCATTGCGATGGGGGAAGCGTCCGTAGGTATCGATGACGCGCTTATGTTCCTTGGCGTACCAGAGGTTCTCTTTCATCTTGAGTTTGGTGAAAAGCGCGACGGATTTCGCTTGGTCTGATCTCTTCTCCGAATGCATGAGCGGCATATAGAGGAAGATGCGTTCCAGCGGATGCAGCTTCCTATCCTCACGATTCTTCAATGCCTCCTTCGTAAGGCGCAGTGCGTATGCATCGGCCGCAAACGAGCGCGCATCTCCGCGGAAGATGTTCCGGGAGAACTGATCGAGAAGGATGATAAGAGCCAGCCGTCCGCGCGGCGTTGCCGCCCATGCTTTCAGGCGGCCTTTCTTTGCCTGCTCCAGTGCCTTACCGAATCTCTCTTTGATCTTCCGATCAGTCGCAAAGCTTTTCTCGAACCAGAATCTCTTGAAACGAGGAGTCCCGCCGCGTCCGAACCAGAATTCGAGGACTTTCTTCTCATCCATATCAACGGTTCAGCTTACGGAATGCCCATTTCGTCGTCTCGACGAGGGCGATATTGACGATAAGCCAGACGATGATGATCCAGGCGAGGGAGAGGGGGATCGCGGCGAGCTGGAAGATGTCGCGTAAGAAGGGCACGCTTACGCTCGCGATGATGAGTATCGTCCCGAGGCCGACGCTCATGTTCAGGTACCGGTTATCGAAGATGGGGCGTGAGAAGAGCGAGGCGCGGAGGCTGCGGAAACAGTACGCGACGATGAGGCCGTAGAGCGCGAAACACACGAAGATGAGCGAATGTACCTGTTCCTGCGGCAAGCCGATACGCAGGAGGAACCAGTACATGCTGAAAAGAAGCGCTGAGGTGAGGATGCCGATTCCGAGCGTGAGCACCTTCACCTCACGCGTCAGGATCTCCGCACCGCGTTCGCGACGGGAATCGTATTCCTTATCGAACGCATACGAGAGGGCGGGGAGGCTATCGGCGAAGAAGTTCACCCAGATGATCTGGAGCGCAGAGAGGGGAAGCGGCAATCCGGCGACGAGGGAGCCGCCGATGAGGATGACCGCATCGAGGCAGGTCGAGGTGAGATACACGAAGACCTTGCGGATGTTCTCGAGTATGCGCCGGCCTTCTTCGATCGCGCGCACGATGGTCGTGAAGTTGTCGTCGAGAAGCACCAATCCGGCGACGCTCTTTGCGACGTCCGTCCCACTGCCGAGGGCGATGCCGATATCGACTGCCTTCAGCGATGGCGCGTCGTTCACGCCATCGCCGGTCATGGCGACGATTTCTCCCGCTTTCTGGTAGAGCTTACCGATGCGCAGCTTATCCTCCGGCGTGACGCGCGCGAAGATGCGGATGCGTGAGATATCCGGCAGAAGCTCCTCATCGCTCAGACGGCGCAATTCCTCGCCGGATAGGGCATCGCCTTCGGGGACGTTCCAGCCAAGTTCGCGGGAGATCGCGATGGCGGTTCCTTTGAGATCGCCCGTGAGCATGACCACGCGCGCGCCGAGCGATTCCATTCTTTTGATCGCGTCCTTCGCTTCGGGACGTATCGGATCCTGGAAGACGAGGACACCGAGGAAATCGAGATCGGACGCGTGATGCGGATGTGCCGGACCTCTCTTCAGGGTGCCGTGCTTCTCACGCGGGAAGCGTGCGACACCGAGGAGGCGTTTTCCTTCGGCGCTGACTTTCTGGATGTGTGCGTCCATCGCGAGGTAGTCATCCTTGGTGAGACGGCTGCGCTGCAAGAGGATATCCGGTGCGCCGAGTGCGATGTATTCGTCCTTGTGGCGATGGCCGTTGATGGAGAATTTATTCGTCGAATTGAACGGCAGAAGCGGTATGCGGACCTTTGCTGCTTCGAAGACATCGAAACCGTGCGTGTGTGCGGCGCGGGCGATGGCGGTCTCGATCGGCTTGCCGGAGAAGCGCCATTCGCTCTCCGGAGCGTCCGCGTTCTCGAGCACGATGTCGACTCCCCAGAGGGCAGCAGCGAGGATGTCTTTCTCATCCGGTTTCAGGCTTTCGATAGAGCCTTGCTGTGCGGGGTCATCAAGCAGTTCCTTGCGTGTGCGGATATCGACGAGGCGCATGTTGGCTTCGGTCAGCGTGCCGGTCTTGTCGGTCATGATGACGCTCGCGCTGCCCAGCGTTTCCGCAGCGGCGAGGTTGCGCATGATGCCCTTACGGGTCGCAAGGCGTTCGACGCCGACGGCGAGGATGACGGTGAGTGCGATAGGGAGCGCTTCGGGGATAGCGCCCACTGAGATCGCAACAGCCATGAGCATCATCTCGAAGATGGGTTCGCCGCGCATGATGCCGAGGAAGAATATCGCCGCGACGAGGAACGTGATGCCCGCGAAGATCATCCAGCCGAGACGCCCGAGCGCTTTCTGGAGCGGGGTGTGCTCTCGTTTCGTGGTGTCGACGAGCTCGGCGATCCTGCCGATCTCCGTATAGCGGCCGGTGGTCGTCACCAGCGCGAGAGCGGATCCTTCAACCACCAGTGTCCCCGCGAAAACCATGTTCGTGCGCTCCGGAAGCACGGTGCCTTCAGAGAGCTCTTCAGTGATCTTATGTATCGGCAGCGACTCGCCGGTAAGTACGGATTCATCGACCGAAAGCTCGTTCGCTTCGATGAGGCGTGCATCAGAAGGGATGCGTGAGCCGTACGAGAGATGGATGACGTCTCCCGGAACCAGAAGGGTCGAGTCGACTTCCTGTTCGGTGCTGTCACGGATGACGCGTGCGCGTTCCTTTATATAGGTAGTGAGCTTCTCGAGCGTCGCTTCGGCACGATATTCCTGATAGAAACCTAAGCCGGCGTTCACGAGTATGGCAAGCAGGATGACGACGGTGTCGATCCACTCCTTGAGGAAGATGGTCAGCATCGCGGCGCCGACGAGGATGAAAATAAGCGGTGACGAGAACTGTTGGAGAAGAATCCCGAGGACCGTGAAGCGTTTCGGTCGCGGAAGAGAATTCGTCCCGAAGTGCCGTAAGCGCAGATCTGCCTCTTTCTCCGCGAGTCCGGATCGTGCTGAATGGAATCTTTCGAGGACCTGCTCCACGCTGAGCGCCCATGCGAATGTCTGCTTCTGCTCGTGCATTTCAGACATTATGGCATGCCTGCTCTAACCCCTGTCCCGCATGGGGAAGGGGATTTGCATCCTTGTCAAAAATATGGTAGTAAGCGGACGGTTTAAGGAACCCCTTCGGGTGCCGAAATGGCCCCGGAGGACGGCAGGCTCAGAAAGGAAAGAGAGCATGCATAGAACATTGAAATGGTTCGCAACGGCATTCATGCTTGCTGCGGTCGTATCGACTGCTGCAGAAGCGGCTGGTAAGGTGCGGAAAACAGAGATCTCGTACACACACGATGACTGGAACCTCCAGAGCATGGTGAGTAGTCCCTATGCGGGCAGTCGAAAGAAAGCGGCGTTCCTGCCTGGGCCGGGAACCGGAAAAGCTGGCAATCTCAGCGTTAACGGTCTCGGCGATCTCTATCAAGTGATCGGTATGGCATGCCAAGTCGGCGGCCTCGGACTTACGGTCGCATCGTTGGCAAGTGCTGCGGTCGGCAACGTACCGGGAACCGTAGTCGGCGGGCTCTGCCTTGCGCAGCAGCTCCTCGGACTTGGTATGCCTCCGCCTCCTCCGACCGTCGTCAGACTGCCGGATCGGCATCAGGTCATCGTGATCCCGATGCCGCAGCAGGAGACGCCTGGTCCGCACGAATACTTCCGTCCGGCACCGCAAGGTCCACCAGCGGAAAAGAGCGTGCCAGTGCCGGAAGGGATTCCGACGGCGAAAGCACCTGGAGATGGAAAATCGGCCGAAGTTCCGCCGATACAGAAGGCTCCGGTAGCGAAAACCAAACAGGAAGCACCCAAGGAAGCCCCGAAGGTGCGCATTCCTGATGGTCCTCAGCAGGATGCTGAGGCTGCTCCGTCGCGGGTGTCGCAGTTCGGTGCTCCGCGCCTGAATTCCGCTGATGTCGTTACGACCTTGCTCAGCCCGCTGAATAGGCGGTAAGAGCTGCCTGCAGCCGATCTTTGATCGGCTGCAGGAAACCTTTCTCGTGAACGTTATCCTTGGGATATGCATGTCCCCGGGAATGCCTTCACGAGGCATTTGATCTTCGAAGAAAGGACACATGATGAAGCGTTTTTCGCTTGCGATCGTAGCCGCGCTCAGCGTGGCAATGATGGCGATGCCGGCAGATGCCGGCCAGAAGGGCGGCGGTCACGGCGGCTGGAAGGGAGGTGGTCATACGTCCAAGACGTATAACAACAACTGGAATCGGAATTCGAACAAGAATTTCAATTTCAACAAGAATTCCAGCAGGTCGACGGCCAGCGTGAACATCAAGATGGGCAACAACTTCGATGTCGGCAGCGCCCTCAACGGCGCGGCCAGTATCATCGGGGCGCTCAATCCGGCGCCGGGGCCCAGCATCCGTGTCACGGGCGGCAATACGTACGTCCAAGTCGTCTTCGGCGGCGCACCGGCTGCATATCCGGTGGGTCCGATGAAGGGCGATCCGAGCGTCGTTACGACGCGTCCGCCGAACCCCTCGTGCCCGAGCGGCAAGGTCTGGTTCAACAATCCGGAAGATCCGGAGCAGAGCGGCTGCGTCTACAAGTAGCCTTCTTCAGTGCCCGCAGTCTTTGACTGCGGGCACATTTACTTTTATATATAATCGTGATATAATTATTCCAGTCGATTGCAAACGGAGGGTGACTTGAAAAACTTCCTATCGGCCGCATCCATGGCCATATTCTTTCTCTGGTGCGCACCTGCGCATGCGGAGAAATGCAATCTCGGCGCGGAAGTTCCGCACCGCGTATCCCTCTCGGGATCCGTGGTCGTGATCTTCCGTGATGATCAATGCTTCGGCGTCTACGAAAACGGTCGCATCGCGCATCGCGATGTGAGCGAGAGCGGTTGGTACGTTCGTCGGCCGCTCTATGGCTGGGCATCAACCGGCAGTGACGCAAACGCGACACCGCTGAGTGATCCGAGTCAGGGACCGCAGCGTGTCGTCCGGAGCTCGCGCGACCATCGTTCGAAAGAGATCCGGATCAAGGTAGGTGGCCGCTGGGTTGATGCGCCGATGCCGTTCGCGCTCTTCTTTGACGCGAATGGACGGGCGATCCATGCGGGATATGTCCGACGTGAACGTGCTTCGCACGGATGCGTACGGATCCCGATGGCAGCAGCCCAGGCTCTTTTCGACGGCTTTGATCATCGTTCGCTGCAGATCATCATTGTAAGTAACCGCGACGCATTGCAAGAGCAATGGGAGCGCGGATCTTCCAGTGATCCAATCGTCGCTACGGAGCGGCCTCGGAATCTGCAGGTGTTTCCCTGGAACGGAGTCAATTTCGGAGCACAGTTTCCGAATTTCGAATTCGAATCCGAGTAATGTATCCCGCGATCGAGCAATCGATCGCGGGATTTTTTCATACATGCTTCACCGCATGTGCGCATGCTTATCGGCAAAGGTCGATTATTTTTTCTCTAGCAAGGAATATGTATGTGGCAGCAATGGATTAATGCGCTACTCGGTCTCTGGATCGTGGCACTGCCGTTCATCGGCATACAGTCCTCGAGTGCTTTCACCTGGACGCTCGCGGTGAGCGGCATCGTGATTGCGCTTCTTGCGGCATGGGGTGCGATGGAGCAGCAGGAATCCGAGCGATATAGCATGGGTATGTAATCGGGAAGGCGCAGCGGGAGCATGCTGCGCCTTCTTCATGGAGCGTGGAAAACTTTTTGACCGTCACGGTCAGCGGCGCTAGAGTGACGACATGGGCGCTTGCAGGGTTCCGTTTCTCATCGGCCTTATGGCCGTTCTTTCATTGTGGGCGCCGGCCGCCTTCGCAGAAAGCGAGCAGGAAGCGGACGTGCGTGCTGCATTCGCCGATGTTCCGGCGATGATCTCCATCGCCCGTTGCGAATCGAAGTATACGCAGTTCGGCAAGGGAGGCACGGCGCTTCATGGCGGCTATGGCGGCAGGATGGTCGGTATTTTCCAGATTTACAGCGACGTCCATGCCGACTATGCGAAAGGTCTGGGCATGGATATCTATACGACCGAGGGGAATATCGCGTACGCACGGTTCTTATACCAGACGCAAGGAACCAAGCCATGGCTCTCATCGTTTCCCTGCTGGGGCGAAGACGTAGAATCCGCCGAGCGCGTCGAGGAAACGAGCGCACCCGCAGCAACAGCCGGTGTGTCATTAAGCGTAAACCTGAGTATGGGCATGGAACATCCGCAGGTCCTTACGCTCCAGAAGATCCTCAACACGAACGGATTCGTCCTCACCCACGACGGTCCCGGTTCTCCCGGTAACGAGACGAACCGGTATGGGGCTCTGACGCGTGATGCGGTGCGTCGTTTCCAATGCACGCAGAAGATCGTGTGCGACGGCGATGAGCATTCGACGGGTTACGGATTCGTGGGTGCGCGTACGAGGGCAGCGCTCCTTGGCGGGGCGATAGCGGCTGCGCCGCAGTCGAAACCTGATCCGGTGCACTCAAATGCTTCTGCTCCTCAGGCATCGAATGATGATGAGATTACGCGGTTGCAAGCCCAGATAGCTGAATTGACCAATGTGCTGGACGGGCTGCTCGCGACGCGCGCGTTGTAATGCGCGGTATACTCGGGGAAGTGCAAAGAAAGGAGGATATCCATGCAACGAATGTTGTATGTGCTTCTGTGCATGCTCTGCAGTATGCCGGCTGCGGCATATAAGTTGGTGCATGAGAATGACGAGGCCCCGTTCAAGTGGGGCAGTGCTGAGGTGGGTACCGGTGTGACGATCAGGTATACGCTCGCACGATCACGGTTCACGCTCGCCGGCGGATTCAGTCGCGCGGCGTGCGACACCATCGATTCCCTGCGATCAATGCTCGAGAAGAGCGGGGTTGCTGAGGATTCATTCGTGCGAGAGATCCAACGTGGGATCAATCAATGGTCCCGTGTCGCAAACGTACGCTTCGTGTATACGGAAGACGCTGCGGGCGCCGATGTGATCATCGGTGCCCAGGTACATCCCCAAGGCACGGCATTCGCGAATGTGAAAGCGGTATCTGCGGAACCGATGCGTGTGGCCCATAAGGCGATCGTGTGTATCAACCCGCAACGCGCTCTTGTCGAGAAGCGTGGCGATTGTAAGACCCGCTTCAACATCGCCTATCTCTTCAGTCACGAGTTCGGCCATGTTCTTGGGCTCGATCACCCGGCGCCGCAAGGAAGCCTGATGGCATTCCGCTGTTCGGAAGATCAGCACCTTACCGCCGATGATGCTGCAGGAGCGCAGTATCTCTATGGCAGAGCACAATAGCCCCGATCACTGATCGGGGCTATTCCTATGAACGGGCAAGAGGAGCGAGGATCTTCTCAAGATCGTTGATACCCACCGGTTTCGTGAGGTGGTGATCGAATCCTGCTTCCTTTGAGCGTGATTTGTCTTCTGCCTGACCGTAACCGGTGACCGCGATCATCGCGGCGGTATTGCCGCGACCACGCAACGTCCGTGCAACGTCGTATCCGCTCATGTCCGGTAGACCGATATCCAACATGATGATGTGCGGATCGAATTCGTCTGCCGCACGCAAAGTGCTCTCGCCATCATGGGTGAAGCGGACGCTGTACCCCTTGAATTCCAGGAGCTTCCCGAGTGTCTCGCTTGCCGCGTGATTATCATCAACAAGAAGCACGCGCGTGCCACTTGCAGAACGCTCGATACGCATTGGATTGGCCTCTTTCGGCATCGCTGGCTGGATCGGGCTGACGGTAAGAAGGGGAAGACGCACCAGGAATTCACTGCCTTTTCCTTCGCCTTCGCTTCGGGCTTCGATCGTGCCGTCGTGGAGTTCGACGAGGCGTTTCGTGAGGGAAAGACCGATACCGAGCCCGCCGCTTCCGCCGTTCTTTGCGTTCACTTGGAGGAATGGTTCGAAAACCTTCTGCAGCATGTGCCGCGGTATACCGATCCCGCTGTCTCTGACGCAGATAAGGGCCTTATCCTTTTCGCGAGCGACGCTGAGATTGATCTCGCCACCCACTTCGGTGTATTTCGCGGCGTTGTGAAGCAGATTGACGATGATCTGCTCCAGACGGATGGGATCGGCTTCGAGCAGCAGTGTCTCGCTGTGCGGGAGTGTCACGTTGAATGCGAGATTACGCTTCTGCATGTAGCCGCTCATGCTCTCCACGGAGCTGCGCACCACCTGCACGATATCCAGCGTGGTCTTCTGGAGCTTGAGCTTCTGGTGCGTGATGCGGGAGATATCGAGGAGATCGTCGAGGAGACGCGCCATCGTACGCACGCGATCGCGCATGGTGTTGAGCATGCTGGGGAAATCCTTCGCATCAGGGCCGCGGAGCGTAAGCAGCTCGATCGTGGAGAGAAGCGGCGCAAGCGGATTGCGTAGCTCGTGTGCGAGCGTCGCGACGAATTGCGTCTTCGCATCGTCTTCTGATCGGATCTTGGTGAGTGCTTCCTGCAGCTGATCGATGTGTCCTTGGAGCCGTGCGGTCGCTGTGCGGCGCTCCTCTTCGACGGCAGTGACCGTGAGGAAGATGACGGCGATGACGATAAGGAATATCTGCGTGAGGAAGAGAAGCTCTCCGGTCGGGACGTTCGTCGGGCCCGTCGCATATCCTAAGCCGGTACCGATGAGCGCAAGCACGCTCGTCCCGAAGAGCGCGAGCGTCATGAACCGCGATCCGAGACGAAGTGCGATCCAGAAGAGGGGCGGGAAGATCGCATAGACCAAGGGGATTCCGTTGATCTGTTCTATGGGCGTGAAAAAAAGGAATGCATAGACACCGAAAAGAAGTGTCATTGCCGTGACGATCTCAACGACCTCACGCCAAGTACGTTCGAAGATAGGATGTGCTATCCAGCGTATGAGGAAGGGTGCGAGTATGAGAAGGCTCATCACATGACCGATCCACCACGAACCGACGGATATCGGCATCGGATTGCCACCGAGGAACTGGTTCACTTCATACGCGATGGTGCCGATGGACGGGACGATGGTGCTCATGGCGAGCGCGACGGCGGTCAGCCAGAAGATGTCGCGCATCCGGCGCAGGCTCGCCTTGAAGCCGACGTACTTAAGAAGCGACGCTCCCGTCACTGCCTGTATCGAGTTGCCAAGGACATATGCGAGAAGAAGCACCATTGGTGTGCCGTGGATGGAATAACTCAACAGTGTGGCGAAGAAGATCGCCGGCCAGAAGCGGATGCCCGCAATGACCAGTGAGGCGAGGGCGATACCGCTATGGAAGGGGAAGATCGCGGGGGAGGAATAGAACGTGAATGAGAGCTCGGTGCCGAGGAAGACTCCGGTGAAGACGATGAATGCACTGATGACGTCCCGCAGATCAAAGCGCGGAAGCGAGACGGACAGGCGCGCTGGCATGGTGGCATTCTATGAATTCTGGGTGGAGAAGCAATGAAATCCCCTTCATGGAGAAGGTGTTGCGCTTTCGTGGAAAACGTGGTATTAAGACGAGCCTTCACAGGGCATTTATCACGGGGGGAAATAATCTTTACACGCTATGTCTATCGCACGTATTTCGAGCATTTCGGTTCTCATCGCGGCCCTCGTTGTCATGCCATCGTTTGCTTCGGCATTCGTCGAGTACGGCGCGTTCCGAGCGAGCCCGGCCCCGTACTCGCAGCTCTACTACCAGCCGATGTATGCCTACGCGGCTACGCCGGTACTCAACAAGTACCAGCAGGGCTCGGGATATGGCTACGGTTCGTACCCGAACTACGACACCAATCCTTCGTACTACTCGTACGCGAACAACCAGTACCTCCCGCAGTACGGTAACTACTCAGCGACGTATCCGCAGTACAACTACGCATATCCGCAGCAGTACAACGCTCCGTATGCTACCTACGCACCGTATGGTCAGAACGTGAGCATGTACGGTCAGCCGGTCCCGTATAACTACGGCTATCCGACCGGCGAGACGATGCCATGGCTCGGCGGTCAGATGTGCACCTTCCCGGATTACGAAGGTCGCGCACTCTGCGGCTCGAATCCGAGCCAGAAGGTTTACGATCACTGGACCGGATCCTGGTACTAAACTCATTCCTCAGAAAACCGCCCGAAAGGGCGGTTTTTTGCTAGAAGCCGAGTCGCGCAAGGAATGTCGCGATGGTGCTTGGCGCCTGCGGGGTTGTTGGTTTCGCCGATGCGGGAACATCGAAAATCGAACGGCCTACTTTTTCTCCCTTGATGTGCCGCGCGATCTTCGAGGCACCATGCAGTGAGGGAAGGATGCCGATGCCGTTACACCCGAGGTTGTAGAGGAGTACCGGGTTCTTCGGCTCCGGTCCCACGAGGCGTACGCCGTTCTTGGTGTAGCCCATGAGTCCGTGCCACGTGAAGACGTAATCGATTTTCTTGTTCGGTTCGGTGTCGTACGTGCTGGTGATGAAGTCATCGATGTCTTTGGCATGTTCTTCCGGATAATCGTCTTCACGTGAGTACGGTGTCGTGTCTTCAATAGAGACATCCGGCCCGCCGATGGAGATGAGGTTGTGCTGAACGCCTTTTTCGTATTCATAGGGGCGGCGGGTGAGATAGAAGTACGAATTATCCTCTTGGATCCCCGGATCGGTGAAGTAACTGATAGCGACCGGTGGCTTGTTATTCTTCTCCAGATAGCCCGACATGTAGCCGGTCTTTCCCGTCACCAGGTAGTGATACTTCGTATCGATATCCAAGCCGCTTTCATTGAAGATACGGAGATTCTCGAAACCATTCGTGCACAAGACGACGCGTGCAGCACGTACCGCGTGCTTTCCGGCATCCAAGACCGCGTGATCGCTGTGAAGCGCGATCTTGCCGATCGGCGAGTGCTCATAGATCGCGAAACGATCCTCGTATTCCTTCGCCAGGAATGCGACCACCTTCTCACAGAAGAGCGCACTGTTGATGACTCCTTTCTGATACGAAAGGACTGCAATGAAATCCGATCGCGTCGTCTCGAGGAGGTCCAGGATCTTCTCGCGCTTTACGAGCGAATAGAGACCGACGTAGCGATGGGGGATGCGTGAGACGAATCCGGCATCTTCGCGTATGAAGATACGTTCGATGTGTAAGCCTGCCTCTTTGCGGAGGCGGTTGTTCTCGAGCCGGAGCATGACCTGTTCCGCGCTCGTGAATCCCGTGCGACCCATGAATTTGAAATAGGGGATCTCAAGCTTCGCTTTCGCATAGATATGATCGAGTATGTCCCATGCGTCCTCGACATCCTTCTGGCCTTTGGCCGCGAGTTCGAGACCGAATTCGTCGGACAGGCTCCTGAGACCGCGTTCGAAATGTGCCACCACTTGTCCGGCGTTGTGTCCGGTCGCGCCATGCGCGATCTTCCAGCGCTCGAGTACCGCGACTTTCTTTGTGGTCTTCTCCAGGATCTCGAATGCGGTAGAGATTCCGGCGATACCCGCGCCGACGATAGCGACATCGGTCTCGATATCACGATGCAATTCCTCGTGTGCACGCGTAGTATCGAGCTGATGCAGCCAGGGAGAGACATTCTTCCTCATCGCGAACAGTATACCCGACGAGGTAAACGGATATTCACTTTTTTGAACACTTCACGCAGCGGCAATTGCCCGCCAAGTGCATCTCGAAGTATTCCTCGCCGTAATCATAGGAGAGCTCTTCTCCGGGCTTGATGGTGCGGAGGGCGAAGAGGTATACGCGACGGGCGCGGATATCGATCTCGCAGTTCGGTGCGCACGAATGGTTGATGAAGCGGGCCTTGTTCGCGGCTATGTTGCCGTCGATCATCGAGGTATCCGACGTCCAGAAGAGATACTTCCCGCGGTTCTCCTTGATCTGCTTCGCGGTGGCAGGGCGTCCCGTGTATTCGATGACACAGGCTCCTTTCGGTATACGCTCTTCGGTGAAGAGACCGCGACCGCTATGCGAGCGCCGCACGTTGAGCGTGAGAGGAAGGGGCTTGAAGTGGCGCTTCATCGGGGAAGGATACCATCCTTCATCCAGACCCAATCAAGTACCGTTAGATTGAGGAAATGAGCAGTATCAGGCAAAAAAGAGCCCGAGAAGCCTCCGAAAGGAGGGGTTCCAACGGTCGTCAGGAGCATAAAGGCGGTGCAGGGAGCTCCAATCGGGCTACTGGCGGCAAGCTCGCACGGTAGGAATCGGGCTGCCAAGCGGCACTTGACGGCCATTGACTTTAGGGCCGAATCGTGCTATTATGGCTCTACGTAAGGGTTTTTCCCTTACCCGCATATGAATCTCGCGATTACGACCCTAACGGGTCTTTTTGTTTGGTCGAGTGTGGCGACGTCGTCGGTCCTAACCACCCAGACGGCCCCAGCCCCGCTCGCCGAACCGGCACCGCTTGCGGCTGCCCCTGCGAAGGAAGTGTCCGTCATGCTGACGGGCTATAACGCCGTACCTGAGCAGACCGACCACGATCCGTTTACGACGGCCTCCGGTGCGTATTCCAATCCTGAGATTATTGTTGCGGTCTCCCGTGATCTTCGCTACGGCGCGCTTCCGTTCGGAACCGTCATCGCGCTTGAATATGATGGTGTCTCGAACAGCTGTGGCTTCCGTAAGGTGGAACACCTCATCGGCTACCGTGTCGTCGCCGACCAGATGCATCCGCGCTGGGAGAAGAAGATCGACATCCTGCTCGATCAGGAAGATACGGTCTCCATCGCGGTCAACGGCCAGCCTCCACGTGAGACGAATCCGGCTCGTGCGCTCGGCGAGTGCCGCGGTGTCACTGCCCGTGTGGTTGGTAAGATCGACATCAAGGACATCCCGAATTCCCAAGCGAAGCTTGCGGCGATGGTCAATCGTACGCTTGCCTCGAAGTAATCACTCACTACAAAAAGCCGCGCACGAGAGTGCGCGGCTTTTTGTATATCTAATGGAGATTCACCGCGTGCGAGGAAGCCCGCATGTTGCGCAAGAAGACGCCGGCGACTATCGCGGCGATGGCAGCGAAGATCGCACCGAAGAAGAATGCCGCGTGATACCCGCTGTTGAGCGCGGGAACGTACTCCATGCCGTCGGCGATGAGATGCTGTGTGCGGGATGCAGCGATCGACGCGAGGACGGCAAGGCCTAATGAGCCGCCCATCATGAACGCGGTATTCACGACGCCGGATGCGAGACCGGAATCTTCTTCTTTGACATCGCTCATTGCCGCAAGAAGGACCGGATTGAATGCGAGTCCGGCACCGAGGCCGAGGAGCGACATTGCCGGCAACACGTGGATGAGGAAATTACCGTTCACCGGCGCCATCGCGAAAAGCAGCAGGCCAAGCGAGATGCTTGCCATACCGATCGTAAGCGGCCAGCGGAATCCGAAACGGTTTACCGCCCATGCGGAAAGGCCGAGGCTGAAAGCCGCCATGATGAGATTGCCCGGTAAGAAGGCGAGTCCGACTTTCAGGGGATCGTAGCCAAGGACGATCTGGAGATAGAGCGCCGAGACGAAGAACCAGCTGAACATCGCCGCCGACCACAGGATGCCAACGATGTTCGCGACGGCGACGCTTCTCAGCTTGAAGATCGAAAGCGGCATGAGGGGATGCGTGACGCGCGATTCGATCCACAAGAACGCCGCCATGAGTACCGCTGCGGCACCCAAGAAGCCGAGAGTCTCGGTGGAGAGCCAGCCTGCCTGATTGCCGCCGACGATGCCATAGACCGCGAGCATAAGTGAGGCGGTCACGGCAACCGCTCCCCAGAGATCGAGTTTGCCCGGATGATCCTCTCGACGTGAGTGCGGCAGAAGATAGAGGCAGGCGATGAAGACGCCGATACCGATCGGGATATTCACGAGGAAGTTCCAGTGCCAGTCGAAATTGCCGGTCAGTATTCCGCCAAGCAGAACGCCGACGGAGCCTCCTCCTGCGGAGATGAACCCGATGATACCCATTGCACGGGCGCGTTCCTTCGGTTCTTGGAAGAGATTCATGATGAGCGAGAGCGCGATGGCTCCGACGATCGCACCGCCGATGCCTTGAAGTGCGCGCGCCACGATAAGCGTCGTCTGGGTATCGGCGACGCCGCACGCAAGCGACGCGAGCGTGAAGATGGTGAGGCCGACGAGAAAGAGGCGGCGTTGGCCGAAGAGATCCCCCAAGCGCCCGCCTAAGAGCAGGAAGCCGGCAAAAGTGAGCATGTAGGCGTTCACGACCCACACCAGCGAGGTCTCACTGAAGCCGAGATCAGCCTTAATGGAAGGGAGTGCGACATTCACGATGGTCGTGTCGAGCACGATCATGAGATCTCCCAGGCAGAGGACTATGAGCGCGAGCCAGCGCTTATCTAGTGAAGCGAGCATGGATGATTAGTGGCCGTTGAATGCGCTCTCGAGCTTGGCGATATCGATCTTCTGCATCTGCATCATCGCTTGGAGTGCGCGGTTGGATTTCTCCTGATCGGGATCACTGAGAAGTTCCATCATGCGCTTCGGGACGATCTGCCACGAGACGCCGAATTTATCCTTCACCCAGCCGCATTGGCTATCCTGCCCGCCACCCGCAGTGAGCTTCTGCCAGATGGCATCGGTCTCGGCCTGATCGGCAGTCTCGATGACAAGGGAGCCTCCTTCGTTGAAGGTGAAGTGGTGTCCCGTATGTGCGCTGTCCATCGCGGTGAGCCACTGTCCGGCGAGCTTTGCTTCGCCGAACATGAGAGTGCCTTCCTTGTCGTGTGGCATTCCAGCAGGATATTTCGCGAGTTGTCCCACTTTCGAATCACCGCCGAATACGGAGACATACAGATTGAGTGCTTCTTCAGCGTGACCCGCTGCTCTCTGGGTAAAGAGAAGCGATGGGATCATGCGTGGACGCTCTTCACCTGCAGGATCGGTAAAGATGAGCTGCCACGACGTACCGAAACGATCTTGGACCCAGCCATAGCGCTTCGAGAACGGATATTCCTGCAGCGGCATGAGGATCTTCCCGCCTTCGGTGAGCTTTGCCCACATCGCATCGATATCGCTTGCGGCGTTCGGATTATGCAGCGGATCGAAATTGACGAAGAAGGAGAGTGACGGATTCATCGTGAAGGTGGGGCCGCCGTCAAGCGCTTGAAAGGTGAGACCATCGAGTGTGAATACCGCGGTGAGGATTTTCCCACCCATACCTTCCATCGGCCCGCCCATCCCTTCCGGATAGCGCTTGATCGAATCGATCTTCGAATTCGGGAAGACAGATGTATAAAAATTGACCGCTTCTTCGCAGTTGTTGTCGAACCACAGGCACGGGGTGATCTTTTGCATAGGAAGAGTATGAGTGATGACTATTACGGATGAGTGTAGCAAATCGGTACAAAAAAACCGCCCGACCAGTCGGGGTCGGGCGGTAATCGCATCAGTTTCTGACGCGTCGGAATGTCAGGGTCGAATGCTCGTTCCATTCGCGCCCGACAGGAGTACATCCATTCCAGCGTGCAGGCGCGAGGCCGGAAAGCTCGAAGTAGTTGTCATCGAACGTGCCGGTGACTTCGTAGGTTGCGGGATTGCAGCCGGATTTGAACACGCGAGCCGTCGCGTTGATCTGATCGTCTACACCGATCCATCCATCCACGAGGATGGTGTTGTACTCGACGCCGATTCCTGGTTTCGGACGGATGTAGTTGATCGAGAAGTCGTGTTCGCCGTTCCAGTTCACCTCCACGATGGAGCCGTTGTGGTCGAAACGACCGCCGGTTTCCTGTGCGATGGCGATGCCAGCTAATGCAATAAGAGCCAGTGCGGCAGCAAATATACGCATTGAGTATCTCCTTTGTGCGTTATCTACCGCCGCGGAATATACCACGCTTCATGAAGCGTCGCCACTGAGTTATTGGATGACGACGCTCTCAGCAACAGTGCGGATCGTATCGATATCCGCTTCGTCGGCATTCTGATTGAGGGGTGCGTGGATGACGAGGATGCTGCTTCCGGATGCGCTCGATTGGCGCTGGAAGACGAAGTACGGGCCCTTGGTGAATCCAGTCATGTTACCGCTCGGGAACTCCTTCAGCTCTGCTTTGAGATAGAGCTCGGTACCGACGAGTCCGCCGGTGCGGAACTCTTCAGAGCTTTCGATGCCGGTGCAGGAGATGCTCGCATTCGGCCCATCTGCAGCGCAGAGGTTTGAAAGGTCGCGGGCAACCGCATCGAGGAATGTTTCCCCCGCCTGGCCGCGCACCGTCATTGCGCGTAGCTCGACAACGCCGCTCACCATATCACCATCGATATGCCCGAAGACGACGTTCTCAGGAAGGTATTCCTTTATATCGAGTCCTTCAGGGACGGTGACCGTGTATTCGTAGACGTCATTGTGATAACTGCTCGTTTCCGCTTTCTGGGAATTGGCAGGAAAGGGGAGTGGGCTGAAATAACCGAAGATGACAAGGCCGATGAAAAGAAGTCCGAGGAAAAAGAGTGCTACGTATCTCATCGGGCGATTGTACCTGATGGGGCCCATAACGAAAGCGGCCCGCCAGAGGCGGACCGTTTCCTATTGGCGCTTTGCGCGCTTCTTCGTACCTTTCTTCGCACGGCGAGCCGTGAGCATCGCAGCTTTTATCTGCAACCTCTTTTTCGTCTTGCGCGAGTGCGACTTCTTCCTCTCGATCGGAGAGATTCGTCCTACGCTCATAGCGGGAGTATACACGTAACGCGATAAATCGGAAGCGCAATCACTTGGATTTCTTGTTGAGAACGTACTTCATCGAACGGCTCATCGGCTTATCGGTGCGATGGATGCAGCCGACCCAGCAGCACGGACGACGCATACTACCTTTCATTTTTGAGATCGCTTTCTCGATGCGGATGCCGCGCGTCTCGGCCTTCTTGCCGGATATCACCCAGCAGATCCATTCATTGCGCGCGAGCGGTGAAATGTCCTGCCAGAGCGCAAGCACTTTGGGAGTCGTCTGAATTGCCTTCCGGAGATCTGCAGGAAGGGGATGGGCGGTGCCGCCGGAGAGAGTCATGATTCATTTTACCAATCAGCCGGTAATAAAAGAATTTTAGCTGCAAAAAATCACTAACCTACGAACGCTTAAATACTAACTGTTGTCGCGTTTCTACGCGAAAATCGTCAACGCTTCGATCTGGTGTAAAAATTGCACTCCCTGACAATTGTTTCCCTCCATTTGCGACACGTAGAAGAAAGGCTCCCGTACCAGTGCGGTCTTTTCTTTGCGCCGAATATGTAAACAAAAGATAATTGTCACGAATTTCACCTCGTAAAGTGAAGTAGTTTGAATAAATTTCCTCTTCACCTGCAGTAGTTTTTGCAAAAAAAGTGCCAGTTACCTCATGAGCCTTCTGTTCAAGATCTAGGGAAACCTCGAATGTCATGCTCTTGGTCGGGGAAACTTGGGTTGTCTGTTTATGGCTCCAATTGCCATCAACTTTAACCCCTCGATATACAAGGTGTCGAAACCAAGGGAGTACCACTCGACCAAAGAACACGGTCGCAAGACCTAGAATTACAGCAGTTATGATGCCGCTTGCGATCCCGATTAATATTGAAATCGAGACCTCCAGGATATTCATGCTCCGCGGGTAGGACTCGAACCTACAGCCAACTCGTTAACAGCGAGCTGCTCTACCATTGAGCTACCGCGGAATGTGGCCGTATTCTAGCGCAGAAATGGCTCTTTGCAATGACAAAACCCCGCAGTAATGCGGGGTTTTGTGGCTCAATATTGTCGCCAACTTACTGGGTGCGAGCGGCGAGGAGCTGCTGGATCTGAGCGAGGATCACATTGAGCTTCTTGGTGAGCTCGTCGATGAGCGCCTGGTTCGGATTCACACCGCCTGGGCAGACGTTGAGGAGCGCGCGGGTCTTGGGGCCCGCCATGCCGACCTGTTCGAGGCCGTTAGCCTTCTGGAAGCTGATGACAGCTGCCTGGGTCGCTGGGCCGAAGTTGCCGTTCGCTGCTGCGGTCATATGTCCCTTTGCGGCGAGTGCCTTCTGGAGTTCCAAGACATCATCACCGCGCATGCCGAACGAGAGATTGCGGGTGAATTGGTAGCAGGTGCCGGTTGCTGCGCCGAGGACCTGCGGAATAGCTGGTCCGCCACCGCCACCTCCGCCGCCACGGCTGCCACCACCACCGGATGTCGGAGCAGGAGTGCTGCTACCTCCGCCGGTCGTCTGATCGACACACTGGCCATCCTGGATCACTTTGCCTGACAGGACTTCAGACTGATCGCCATCGATATTCGGGCAGACGTCGGTCGGGGTCTCTTCTTCGTTGTTGCCGTCATTCTCGCAGACATCGTGTGCACCGACGAAGATGCCTGATGAGCAGGTCGGAGTGATGAATTCGACGTCGACGCTCACGAACTCATCAAACGTGCCGAGGAATGCGAGGAGGCCTTCGAGCGATGAATACTGTTCGAGGAGTTCATCAATGAGATCTGCGATATTCGACGGGAATCCTGCGATGCCGACGAAAATGCTGATGTTCATACACTTATCGACGCCGCCGCCGACGAAGTTCATGCCTTCAGGGCAGTCGGGGGATTCGTAGGTGATGAGATTTACCGTCGCGATGTTGCTCGTGGAGGAGCCGTCATTAACCCAGAAGGTGAAGGAATCGCTTCCGAAGAAGTCTTCGTCCGGCGTGTAGGTGAGAAGAGGTGCGGTGCCGGAGAGTTCACCATCCTGCGGATTGTTGACCGTGAAGACGAACGCTTCGCCGGAGAAGTCGTCCTCGTCTGAGTAATCGAGCGTGAAGTCTGCCCATCCGTTGACGGGTACGAGAACGGTCATGTCGTTCGCCGTCGGGGTGACGTTCTTCGGTTCGAGATCGTAAATGGTGGTGTCGGTGTTGATGCCGCTCTTCGTGACGACCTTCACGTTGTCGAGATAGCCGCTGACGCCTGCATCGCCAAGACTCGTGTCACCTACGTTGATGGCCACGACGCGGATGCTGGAGCCTGCGCTCAGTGCATTCATGCCAGCCGGGGAAGACGGGCAGGTGAATGGCGATGCTTGGCCGCCGGTGCGCGTCGTTACCGGATAGCTCTGCGTCGGATCGAAGGTGACCGTCGTGAACGCACCGGTCGAGCCTGTGGTCGGGACGACGTTGTAGCGGCAGTCGTAGAATTTCGTCGAAGACGAGACGCCGAAGTTGGCATACACATTCATGTAGAACTGCTCTTCGACATCCGCGCTCGGAGCGGCGATCTTGAAGTCGTACGAGATGCTGCCGATCTCCGAGATCTTCTTCAGAAGAAACAGTTCGCCGATGAACTTATTGCTTGCCGTCGTGCTCGAGATGGGGGAGACGAAGAGGCTGCCGGTGCCGATGGATGCCGCACCGGTGTTGAAGGCGAACGGCGATGCGGTCGAAGTGTCGCGGTTGAACATCCAGCCGAGGGCGTTCTCTGCCGCGGAAGTGTTGCCGGAGATTTTCACCGTGTCGGACGAATTGACCGGCGTAGCGGTCGATGAGGTCAGAGTAATGTCATCAATGAGGAAGCCGACGCCGAGGGTCGCAGGAGCAGCGGTACCGCCCGCACGGAAGAGCAGGGAATCGACGGTGCGACTCTCATCAGCGAGCGACGGATTCGATTCGTTATCGAAGCGGAAGTAGTTCTCCCAGGTCGTTCCCGTATGGACAAGGTTGCCGTCGATGTAGATCTTCACGATGTCGTTCGACGGACCATCGACGAAATCGATGACGAATTTCGCCGTGTGTGCGGACTCGCGCGAGAGATCGTTTGCTACGAGGGTCGGCGTAAAGACCGCTGGGTCGATGACGCTCTGGACGTCGTAGAAATTGACATCGATACCTTCTGCCGTGTCAGCGAAGCTGAGATAACTCATGCGCGCGCCGTCGCCGCGGTCGGGAGAGACCGAGAGAAAGAGTCCCGGCTGATAGGTGGTGGTTGCCGCTTTGATCTTGAACTCGGCTTCAAAGTGGTTCTGGCGTGCGCCGCCGGATTGGCCGCCGCTCACAGCCTGTGCATCACCCGCTTCGTCAGTAAGCGAGGTGGTGAAGGTCTGATCGCCGAAACTGCCGCTGGTTACGGCATTCGAGAAACGGAGCGACTTGGAGCCTGAGAGTACCGAGGATTCGACGACTTCGACATCGTAGCTACCGGTCTTCGTCCAGCCGTTTTGGCCGTTGATGGCGCCGGTTGCGTAGCTTTCGAAATCAATGCTAAGAGTGTCAGCCTCGACTAAAAGCGGAGCGAATGCAAAGCTGGCGCTGATAACGAGCGACATGACGAAGAGCGTCAGGGCGCGGGAGTTCTTTACGAGATCCATAGTATGTTTTCTTATTAAGATTCCCCAAATCCATTAAAGAAAGAGCTAAAACGAAACGATTCTTGCCTAATGACAAGAATCGTTTCTGAGCTTTCGCTCGGACCCCGTAGTTCTACAACTTTGAGAGGAAAGGGCAATGCTGGGTTATGTTCCGAAATGATTATTTACATTTCGCAAATTGTGTGGCAAAGAAATAACCCCAGACAAGCATGTTCAGGAAAAACACATCAGGTGCAGGTATATACTAGATGATTATGACTAACACTCCTTCCGTATGGATCTGAGAATAAAAACGAGCGATTACGAGATGCCACGTGAGGTCGCCGACTACCTCGATGACAAGATCGATTCCATACAGAAACTGCTCGCCGCCGATGCGGAGACCGCTCGTTGCGAAGTGGAGCTTGGGCGGCATGTCGGAAGCTCACAGCAAGGCGATGTATGGCGCGCGGAAATCATCGTGCATCGCAACGGCCAGCGGCATGTCGCCTCGGCGACCGGGGAAAGCATCAACGCAGCCATTGATGTAGCGAAGGATGAGATCCTCCAGCAACTTCGCAAGAGCAAGGGAAGAAGCTTTGCGATGGCGAGAAGGATGGCAGGTCGTCTCAAGAGGATGGCACGCTGGGCATAACAGAGAAAGCGCGTCATGTGCATGACGCGCTTTGTATTTTGAAGGCCGCGGGCCTTCAGGCGATAGTGCCGGTCAGATAGTGACCGACGTTCTTCTTGTCGACGATTATTGCTGCCCAAGCGTTACCGAGTGTGGTGACCGTCATCTCGAAAATGTCGAGACACTTATCTTTGGCTGCCTTATGGGCCGCTTCCACGCTCTTCTGATCGCTGGGGACAGGACCTTCATCGTCCATATCCGGGCGCATTTCACATACTCCTTACCCTATATTGTGAGCAAGCCCCACCGCCACTCTGCGGCATGGGCGATGAAGAGTCAATGAGCTATTCACACCCGCTTTTTAGAGCGGTCGGGCGCCGGAATTGAGGAAATCCTTGTAGGACATCGCGGGTTTACCTTCCGGCTTTACCGTCTCGAGCACTAATTTGCCGTTCTCGATGTGCGCATCGATGATGACGACACGGAGTTTTTCACCATTGCGGTCGAAAAAAGCGAACGTACCGGGCCAGCCATCGAACGCGCGGATCTTCAAGAGGTTGTGATACGCGTCGGCTTTTAAATCGATCTCTCCCTCTTCTTTCAAAAAGATCTTGCAGTACGTAGCCTCTGAATGATCCTGCTCCTGCGGTGTGATTTCTCCCGAAAAATATCTCGGTAACACTTCTGCGAGAAGCTCTGCTCCTTCGCGTGCCAGAAGCGCATCAAGTTCCGTTCCTTTCGGCGGCCATTCGGGGACGCTCACTTCTTTCTGGCCGATAAGCGGCCCGTGATCCATCTTGTCATCGAGGATCATGATGGAGACACCGACCTCTTTCTCGTCGTTGAGGATCGCAGAACGGATCGGAGACGGACCGCGGAGTTTCGGCAGCAGCGACGGGTGCAGATTGATGGTGCCGAACTTCGGGATATCAAGCAGGGCTTGCGGAAGGATCTTTCCATACGATGCGACGACGAACGCGTCCCATGAGTCTTTCTGTAATTCAGAAAGGAATGCGTCATCGATCTTCTCTGGTTGCAGCACGGGGATGTCGCGTGCGAGAGCCCATGCTTTTTCGGGAGAGGGGATGACATTCTTCTTGCGATCAAGACGATCTTTACCGGCAACAATAAGTTGTGGCGTGAGTCCTGCGACTTCGAGCGCGTTCAATACCTCTTCCGCGAGTGGGAAGGTGCCGAAGAAGACGAGCTTACTCCTGCCCGGTGTCGCGTTCGTCATAGAGTTCTTTCGCCTTATCTATATAAAGGACACCGTTGAGATGATCCATCTCGTGCTGGAAGATATGTGCGAGAAGTCCGGAGGCGCCGCGGGTGAAGGCTTTGCCGTGCTCGTCGTAGGCTTTGATCGTCGCTTTCTCGGCGCGCGGGACCATACCCCATTTGCCACGCACCGAAAGGCAGCCTTCGTGCTTGTCTTTCTTGCCACGCGAGACTTTCGTGAGCTGGGGATTGATGTATACCTGATCGGTCTCAGGCATGCCCGCCTCCGGAACATCTTCTTCTGCATCTTTTTTCGCACGCTTACGGACGGAACCGGCGACGATGAACAGACGAAGCGTTTCGCCGACCTGCGGTGCAGCGAGAGCGACGCCGTACTTTTCTTTCGCAAGAAGTGCTTTCATGTCAGCGATGAGCTGTTGGATAGCAGGACTCCCGATATCTTTCTTCGGGATGTCATGCGCCTCTGCGCGGAGCGCCGGGTGGCCGTCTTGTACGATGTCTCGCTTCATGTAGCGAAATATACCGTCTGTAGAGCCAAAAGAAAAACGGTCCGGGGAAGAGAGTCCCGGACCGTTTTGCGGGAGATGACCTCCTCGGCACTGACCGCAGCTTTACCCGCTGGGTATCAGTGATCCGTACTATCATCCCACCTCGATGCGTGACGCCGCCGCATTGGTAACGAAACGTCTCCGCATCGCATCGCAGGCGTCCCTGCGATGTAATCTCTGCAGCCACTATATCCATGGTTTTTTCACATGCAAGGGTAGAATGGAGGTATGCGACACATCGGTGCATCACTGCGACAGAGCCGCGCACGTATCCGCGAGACCGAACGGGGCGAGCTCATGACGTACTTCAAGGACCGTCTGAATGCCTCGCGACAGCGTGACGGCCTCGAACTCATCACGATGCCGCGCATGGGAAAGATTCTGGAAGGCATCCCGACGAAAGATCTCTACTATCTGAAGCGCGTCTGTGATGATGCGGGTAATTTCAGTAAAAAGTTCTGGTGGTTGTTGGATCCAAGAAAACACGAGGAGACATCAGATGGCAAACGGATCCTCCCACGCGAATAAGAGAGACCAGAACGGGAAAGGGGTCGGGAAAACACCTTGTTTTCCCGTGTCGGAAGGCAGGTCGCTTGCGACCGTTGGAAAACCGAGGGTTTCCAAGGGGTTCTGGTGGCTACTCGACCCGAAGAAGCACGAGGAAACATCCGACGGAAAGCGGGTGCTACCGCGAGAATGAGTGGACAAAGTCAATTTGTGGGGTATAGTATTTTCCGGTTAAGTCAGTTGCAGGAGGGAACCGATGACAGACAGGGTAGCCGTTCTTGAGATCCGGGAGCGCGCAACGCGATGGAAGAGGGATGCAGTTCAACTGAAGAGAACTGCCGTCGAGCTTGATGCAACGAATCCTGATCATGCCGCGATATGTCGGCGGGACGCGGAAACGTTGAACAAGCTCGCGCTCAGAGAAGAAGAGCTTGCCGCCGTTCTGAGAAGCTAAAGTACCGTGTAATAAAAGGCGTCGCTTTGCGGCGTCTTTTCTTTTTTCCCTCGGCGTCTACAATGCGACAACTACGGTATGTCCTTCTTCAAGCCGAAACTCGGGATCGACCTCGGAACGACGACCGTCCTCGTATTCGTTCCCGCCCGCGGCATCGTGCTGCATGAGCCGTCCGTGGTTGCGGTCTCTTTGGGAGATAACCGCATCCTCGCGGTCGGTAATGATGCTAAGGAGATGATCGGTCGTACGCCGGATGCGATCCGCGCCTATCGTCCGATGAAAGACGGCGTCATCGCGGATTATCGTGTGACCGAAGCGATGCTCCGCTACTACATCCGCAAAGCCTTGGGGCGTTGGAATCTCTTCCGACCGGAAGTCATGGTCTCGGTGCCGGCAGGTGTTACTTCTACGGAGCGACGCGCCGTCGTCGAGGCGGCAACGAAAGCCGGCGCGCGCCAAGCGTATGTCGTGAAGGAACCGATCCTCGCGGCGATCGGTGCGGGCATTCCGATCTACGAAGCGCGTGGACACATGGTCGTCGACATCGGTGGCGGTACGACCGACGTCGCCGTCATCTCGCTCGGCGGCATCGTCGCATCGACGTCGGTGAAGTGTGCCGGTAACCGCATCGATCATGCGATCGCCGATTACATCAAGAAGAATTTCAATCTCTCCGTGGGAGATAAGATGGCTGAGCAGATCAAGATCGCGATCGGCTCCGCGGTGCCGGTAGAAGGGGAGCTCACCATGAAAGTGAAAGGTCGTGATTCGCTCACGGGTCTTCCGCGTACGCTCGAACTCGGCACGAACGAGATCGTGAAAGCGATCTCGAAGGAATTGAGAATCATGATCGGCGCGATCAAGGACGTCTTGCAGGAGACACCGCCTGAGCTCGCATCGGATATCATCGACAACGGCATCACCCTCACGGGCGGTTCGTCGCAGCTGCGCAATCTCACGGAACTCATCCTGCGTCGCACGGGCGTCAAAGCGCAGGTCGCGAAGGACGCGCCGTTCTGCGTGGCGAAGGGAACCGGCGAAGCCCTGAAGCATCTCGATGTATATAAGAAGGCGATCATCTCGAAGCGTTAAGAAGATTTGCGGAAATAAAAATTTCGTGCTATAATAATTACAGTGCAATCGAACGGAGGAAGGAATGAAAAGTGTTCGAATGTATCACGATCCGCTTGATCCCACTCGTGAAGTAAGTACGCGTGATCCGTGGATCAGCCAGGGGGCATATGGCGAGGTCGTGCAGAAAATGCCGATCCCGTGCACTGACTCGGTGTTTACCGTGCAGAACGACAATGCCCTCTACCTCGCGATGCGTAGCGTGTATCCGATGAAAGGTATCTGGTGTTTCGGCGGCCGCATTTCGTTCAACGATCGTTCGCTCGAGGAGGCGGTGGCACGGTGCATCGATCTGGAGACCGGGTATCGTATCCCGGTCGAGCGATTCGAGTTTGTCGTTACCCACTACTATACGTGGGTGAAGACCGCCCAAGGAGACTTCGGCGGAAAGAACCTTGCGGTTACTTTCAATTGCAAGGTCACCCCGTCGGAACTTGATCTCATGCGCTCAGGGCTCGTGGCGAGCGAATACGATCGCTCGTTCGGCATTCAGCGTTTCGATCGGAAACGCCTGAAAGACGAAAACGCGCATCCGGCGATGCTGGATATCTTCGACGATCTTTTCAAGTAAGGGATGATCATGAGCAAGACTCGAACGGTTAAGGGTCCGGATGGACAATCCATAACCATCGCGGATCTGCCATCGCCGGATACGAAGCGATGGGTGATCAAGAAGAAGGCGATCGTCGTAGCGGCGGTGAGCGGTGGACTTCTCACCATCGCCGAAGCATGCGAGCGGTATTCGCTCAGTCTCGAAGAATTCCTCGCGTGGAAACGGGCGATCGAAAAACATGGCACGCCCGGCCTGCGCTCGACGAAACTGCAGCAGTATCGGAACGGACACGAATAACTACAAAGGCGGACCAATGGTCCGCCTTTTCTTATTCCTTCTTCTTAAGTTTCTCGATGTCGATGAGGAGACGCTGGAGATCGTGATGGATGGCATCGAGCGTTTCCTTATGTGCCTTTTCGCGCTTCTCGTCTTCCTTCTCTTCCTCCTCCTCGTCTTCAGACATCTCTTCGACGTCCTCGGAGATCTCCTCCACGTCTTCCGAGATCTCCTCCACGTCTTCCTGGAGTTCCTCCATGTCTTCCTGGATCTCCCCGACATCTTCGGAGATCTCCTCGACGTCTTCCTGGATCTCACCGATGTCTTCGGTGAGTTCTTCGACGTCCTGACTGACCTCGGCGATCGATTGCGATTGGTAGTTGATCGTCATCTGGATGAAGAGCGCGAGGTAGATCGCTTCAAGTGAGACGATCGTCGTGAGAAGAAGGAGCATGCGGTCGAAATCGACGAGACCCCAGAATGCGAGAAGGAAGCTCCCCAAGAAGAGGAGCGAATGGACGACGATCGATGCAGGAGAACCGACCGCTTTGGTTATCTGCAGTGCGGTCTTCTCGAGCTGTTTCGGGTCGGTCATGCGGTGAGTATACTGTGTCGATGGCAAAAACGGATGCGCGTGCCGCGTACGTCGGTGCATATCTCATCGAAGGAGCGGCTGAGGCGCTTGAGCAGCTCGTCGACAAGCTTGCCGATGACGGGATCATCGAGCGCGGCAATCCGGATCTCTTCCTGCGGGCATATCGCAGTTTCGGTATCGATGATGCGCGCGATATCCGCGATCGGGCCCAACGCAAAGCCGTGACGCGCGACGGACGCGTCTTCGCATTCTTCGCGCCCGGAATGACCACGGACGCACAGAATGCACTCCTCAAGGTATTAGAAGAACCGCCGGCGGGAGCGATCTTCTTCCTTATCGTGCCGTCCCCGCACCTTCTCCTGCCGACGCTGCGCAGCCGCATGCAGACGATGCGTCTCGAAGGGAAGCGCGTCGATACCGAAGCGGATGCGTTCCTCGCGGCCACACCACCCAAGAGACTGGAGATGCTGAAAACCATCTACGAGCACGAAGACGATGAGGGGCGCGACATGGGCAAGGTCTTAGCCTTCTTGGAAGGACTTGAAGCGCGCTTCGCGAAAGAGAAACCGACGCCGACGCGGCAAGCAGGACTCCTCGCGATCTATCGTGCGCGTAAATACGCATCGGATAAGGGGTCGCTCCTGAAGCCGTTGTTAGAACAGATCGCGCTTCTTATGCCGCGTATTTAGAGGTAGTATTCAATGTATATGGCATACGACTTCAAGAATCTGGAAGGCAAGCTCGCCGGAGCGAAGGAATGGCTCTCGCGTGAATATCAGGGACTCCGCACCGGCCGTGCAGCACCCGCTATCCTCGACGGCATCTCCGTCCAGGCCTACGGCTCCATGATGCCGCTCAAGCAGGTGGCGACGATCGGCGTCGAAGATGCGCGCTCGCTGCGTGTCCAGGCATTCGATCAATCACTCATCAAGGATATCGAGCGTGCGATCACGCAGGCTGATCTCGGTGTCGGCATCGGCTCCGATGCTTCCGGTGTACGCGTCACATTCCCCGAGCTTACGTCGGAGCGACGCGAGCAGCTCATCAAGCTCGCGAAGAGCAAATTGGAAGATGCGCGCACCACGGTTCGTCTCGCGCGCGAAGAAGCATGGAAGGAGATCCAGGATCAGGAGAAAGAAGGGGGCATGGGTGAAGACGAGAAGTTCCGACTCAAAGAGGAGATGCAGAAGAAAGTCGACGCAGCCAATGAAGAGCTCCAGAAGGTATTCGATAAGAAGGAGACGGAGATGAGTTCATAAACCTGCATGACCACCGTTCTTTTGGTTTTAGGGATCCTCGTATTCCTGATCGTCGTGCACGAGATCGGCCACTTCGTCGCGGCGAAGATCTTCAAAGTGAAAGTCGAGGAATTCGGCATCGGCTATCCGCCGCGTGCATTCCTCATGACCGTCGTGAAGGGGACGGAATACACGCTCAACTGGCTTCCGTTCGGCGGATTCGTCCGTCTGTTCGGTGAGCATGGCGAAACCCACGTGAAGGGAAGCTTCGCGGGTGCGCCGAAATACGCACAGGCAGTCATCCTCATTGCAGGAGTCACCATGAACGCGCTCACCGCATGGTTTCTTTTTGCCGGCGCTCTCGCCGTCGGCGTGCCGCGCGTCATCACGGACCGCGCGCAGATCGAGCATGCACAGCTCTTCGTGAATACCGTCGTCCCGGGTTCTCCTGCAGATGCCGCAGGCATCCGCACCGGCGACGAGATCACACAGATCCTTGATTCGAATGGAAAGCAGGTCGGCCTCACGCCGATGGAAGTGGTGAATTTCATCGGGGACCGCGGAGGCAAGCCGCTCGATGTGACGTACCGTCGTGAGAGCGAGGTCTTCCAGACGACGGTCATCCCGGCGCACGCCGTGGTCTCGCAGGCAGCGGATAGGCCGGCGGTCGGTGTGGGGTTGGTCTTGGTTACCGATGATGCGATGTCAGTCTGGCAGGCATTAAAGGAAGCAGGGCCGCGTACGATGGGGGCATTCCGCGATACGGTGAACGGCTTATGGAAATTGGTGCGTGATGCTGCAGCAGGGGAACCTGATCTTAAAGAGATCGTCGGCCCTGTCGGTTTGGTGGATTTCGTCGGCAACGCATCGCGTCACGGCGTCGGGCACGTACTCGCGCTCGCGGCGTTCATCTCGGTCAATCTCGCGGTCATCAACCTCGTGCCGATCCCGGCGCTCGACGGCGGACGTCTCTTCCTTCTCGGTATCGAAGCGATCATCCGCCGACCGCCGAACAAGCTCGCGGTGCAGCTTCTCAATTTCGCGGGAGTATTGCTCATCATCTTCCTCATGGTGACGGTGACGTACAACGACATTGCGCGGCTTCTCGCATAAAAAATGCCTCGTCCGAGATCGGACGAGGCAAAGTTATTCCATCCAGAATGGCTTGAGTTGATGTTGACGCAAAAGAAAGATCGCGTCATCAAACAATTCTCCAAACGAAGCGCGAAGCTGTGGTTCAGTCATGTTCGCGAGCTTGCACAGCATACTGACCGTTCTGTGATCGACGTCATCCATAAACGGTTTTGCAACATCCTTGCGACTTCGGATTGTGCCGTCCGCCCGCAGGCACTCAACGGCAACGATCGCCATAAGCATTCTGTGAGCATGAGTTCGAGAGACTGGCATTTGATTTCTCCAATCCGGCTAACTGTAAATATAATATCATAGAAAGGTTTCATAGTCAAGTTTGGGGATTCGCTAAAGCCGCGTAGAATAACGATTAATGCGACAGTCTCAATTGTTCACGCGAACGCGAAAGGAAGCTCCGAAAGACGAGGTCGCGAAGAACGCGCAGCTCCTCATCCGCGCCGGATACATCCATAAGGAAATGGCGGGCGTGTATTCGTTCCTCCCGCTCGGCGTGCGCGTCCTCGAGAAGATCAACACCATCATCCGCGAGGAGATGAACAAGATCGGCGGACAGGAGCTCCATATGACCGCGTTGCAGTCGAAGGAATTGTGGGAGAAGACCGATCGCTGGAGCGATGAGGTCGTCGACAACTGGTTCAAGACGGAATTGAAAGGCGGCAGCGAAGTGGGGCTCGGGTTCACCCACGAAGAGCCGCTTACCAACATCATGCGTTCGTTCGTGAGTTCGTATACGGACTTGCCGCGTCTCGCATACCAGATCCAGTGGAAATTCCGCAACGAAGAGCGCGCGAAGAGCGGCATCATGCGCGGTCGCGAATTCCTGATGAAGGATCTCTATTCCTTTGCGACTTCGCAGGAAGAACACGAGATCATCTACGAGAAGGTCGCGAAAGCATACGAAACCATCTTCAAGCGTCTCGGGATCGGCGATATGACGTATCGCACGTTCGCATCCGGCGGATCATTTGCAAAGTACTCGCACGAATACCAGTGCCTGCTGCCGGTCGGCGAGGATACCGTTCATGTCAGCAAGGAAAAGAAGATCGCCATCAATAAGGAAGTGTTGAACGAGGAGGTGCTGAACGATCTCGGTCTTTCGGAAGATGAGCTTACCGAAGAGAAAGCCGTGGAAGTCGGGAACATCTTCAGTCTCAGCACGCGATTCTCTGAGCCGCTTGGTCTCGTCTATAAGGATACGGAGGGTAACGATACGCCGGTCATCATGGGTTCCTACGGCATCGGTCCATCACGTCTGATGGGCGTACTCGTCGAGGCATTCGCGGACGACGCCGGAATCATCTGGCCGAAAGAAGTCGCGCCGTATCAGGTGCATCTCGTTTCCATCACGGGGGGAAACGCAGAAATCGAGAAGGAGGCTGATCGCGTCTATGAGATGCTCGAGGAATGCGGTATCGAAACGCTCTATGACGATCGCGACGTGCGTGCAGGAGAAAAATTCGCAGACGCCGATCTTATCGGCATACCGTTGCGCCTGGTGGTCTCAGAAAAGACCGTGTCCGCCGGGGGCGTTGAAATGACTGAACGAGGCAAGGGCAAGGGAACCCTAGTCGCGGAGAGCGACATAATCGAACGAATCAATGGCAAATAATCATGGACAAGCTGCGACAGTGGAAGGAACGGATATTGGGACTCGTTTCCAATGACATAGGTATCGATCTTGGAACAGCGAATACGTTGGTGTACGTGAAAGGGCGTGGCATCGTCATCAATGAGCCGTCGATCGTCGCGTTGAATCAGAAGACCGGACAGGTGGTTGCGGTCGGTGCCGAGGCCAAGAACATGCTCGGACGGACGCCCCCGCACATCGTCCCGGTGCAGCCGGTCATCGACGGCGTCATCTCAGACTTCGAGATCACCTCGGAGATGCTTTCGTATCTCATCAACAAAGCGCAGGCAGGGCACACCAAACTGCTGGGCCCGCGGGTCGTCGTCGGTGTCCCGTCCGGAATAACGTCGGTTGAAGTGCGTGCGGTGCGCGATGCGGCGCGCGGCGCGGGTGCGCGCGAAGTGCATATCGTCGAGGAGCCGATGGCGGCAGCGATCGGCATCGAGCTTCCGGTGCATGAGCCGACGGGAAGCATGGTGATCGATATCGGGGGCGGCACGACCGACGTCGGCATCATCTCGCTCGGCGGTCTCGTCGTCTCACGCAATATACGTATCGCGGGAGACAAATTCAGTCAGGACATCACGGGGCACGTACGCAATGAGCACAAGATCCTCATCGGCGAAAAGACGGCGGAGGAGCTGAAGATAGCCGGTGCATCGATACTCCGCGGCGATAAGATCGCGATGACGGCGCGTGGGCGCGACCTCGTGACCGGACTTCCGCGCGAGATCGAAGTCACCGATGAGGATATCCGTGCGGCGATCGGGCATAGCGTCGATGATCTCGTCGAGCAGGTGAAAGACGTCATCGAGGCGACGCCGCCGGAATTGCTCGCCGACGTCATGCAGCGCGGTATCTATCTTGCCGGCGGCGGCGCCATGATCCGCGGGCTTCCTGAATTCCTCACCGCCGCCCTCGGTGTGCCGGTGGTCGTCGCGAGCGATCCTCTTACGGCAGTCGTGCGTGGTACGGCAGTCATATTGGAAGACATGGATGCATTCCGTGCCGCGCTTCTCACCAACGAAGACGAGCTCGTGCCTACCGAATAAGGTATGGATCCGCTCTATCGTCCCCGTCGTCGATCGATTGATGCAGACATGCCGCTCTTCGTGGCGTTCATCGCGATACTCTTCGTGGCAGCATTCGTCTTCGGCATCGACAGGATCTCCGGTGGCGCGGTGCGCGGCTATGCGCGCCAAGGTGGCAGCCTGATCTGGGCGACCGCATCTGCCGCAGGTTCCGCAGTCACGGGAAACGGCGTCTTGAGTGCCAAGCAGACGCTCATCGAGGAGAATGAACAGCTGAAAGATGAGATCGCGAAGCGTGACGAAAATGCCATGCGGTATGCAGCGCTCGCCGAGGAGAATGCGGCCCTGCGCGAGCAACTCGGTCTCGTCTCGGAAGAAGGGGTAACGGTTCCGGTCCTTTCTTCGTTCGAATCATCCCCCTATGGCACCTTCCGCATCGGCGGCGGTGCCGCTGCAGGCATCGAAGAGGGAAGTATCGTGCTTACTCCCGGCGGATTCGTGCTCGGCGCGGTTACGTTCGTTTCCCCGCGAACCGCCACCGTCGAAGCGTTCTTCGCTCCCGGAAAAGAACTGCAGATGCAGGTGAATGGCATCCCGTTCATGGCTGATGGTCGCGGCGGCGGGAATGCGCGCGGCGAGATCCCGCGTGATGCGCAGGTCGCACTGAACGATGCGGTGATCGTCCCTGCCTTCGGCGGGCGCACTGCCGGTATCGTCGGTAAGATCGAATCGGCATCATCGAGCGCCTACACGACATTGTTCATACGTATCCCGCGCAATCTGGATTCGCTCCGCTATGTTCACGTACTACCGCTTCAGTAGATTCAGGATATTCCTCGGTATCATCATGTTCACGAGCGCGGTCTTCGCGCCGTGGTGGGTGCCGCTCATTGCCGCCGTCATCCTTTCCTTGCGTTTCCGTGCATGGGAGGTGATCCTGGCGGGCATGTTCATGGATCTCTACTGGATGCCGGCCTACGTTTCTTTTGCTTCGTTCGATTCCATTCCTTTTGCCACGGTTGTCGCGGCAGTGCTGGTTTTCGGTTTAGAACCTATTCGCAAACAACTGCTGGTGGGGCCTGAGATACTCTAATTCATCCCATCTTTGATATAGTGCTGCCCATGTGGCGACGGAAGAAGGTGTTCGTACGCGAGATCGAGCCGGACGAGATATTCCTCGATTCTTCCAATCTCCCGAAACTCGATGCATCCCAATTCGAGGGGCGTGTCGAGCGACCGGTATCCTCGTTCGCGATCCTTGCCGTCGGCGGGATCTTCGGCGTGGTAATGCTCGCGTTCGGTGCGCAGGCATTCAGCCTGCAGGTCCTCAACGGCGAGACGTATGCGGACATCTCGCGTAACAACCGCCTCGAACGCGATGTCATTTTTGCGACGCGCGGTATTCTGACCGACCGCAACGGGAAGGAGCTCGCGTGGAACGAGCTCGATACTGATCCGAATGCGACGACAACGCTACCGTATGCGATGCGTCATTACACCGAGCTGCCAGGCTTCTCGCATCTTCTCGGCTTCGTGCGCTATCCGAAGGCCGACGCTTCCGGATCGTGGTGGCGTGAAGAGTATGTCGGCGTATCCGGCATCGAAGGCGTCTATAACGATCGCATCGCGGGGGAAAACGGCAGTTCGATGGCTGAGACGAACGCACGCGGCCAGCTGGTGCGCGAGGATATCGTCGATCCGCCGGTGGATGGCGAAACGCTGAAGCTTTCGATCGATGCGGACATCCAGACGGAGCTCGCCCGTCGATTGGAAGCGCATGCCGAGAATCAGCGATTCCAAGGAGGTGCGGCGGCGATCATGGATGTGCATACCGGAGAACTCATCGCGCTGGTGAGTTTTCCCGAATATGACAACGATGCATTCGCGAACGGAGATAGTGCGATCGTCGCCGCTGCGAATACCGATGCGCGTACGCCGCTCCTCAATCGAGCGGTGGCCGGACTCTATGCGCCGGGCTCCATCGTGAAGCCGATGTTCGCGGCAGCAGCGCTCGCCGAAGGTATCATCTCGCCGGATAAGGCGATCCTTTCCACCGGATCGATCTCGATACCGAATCCGTATTTCCCGGACAAGCCGTCGATCTTCCGCGACTGGAAGGCGCATGGCTACACCGACATGCGTCGTGCGATCGCGGTCTCCGCCGACGTCTACTTCTACGCGATCGGCGGCGGATATCAGGATCAGAAAGGTCTCGGCATCCGGCGTATCGACGAGTGGGCGAAGAAGTTCGGCTTCTCGACGGTCACCGGCATCGCGCTCGGCGGCGAACCGCTGGGAACCATCCCGACACCGGAGTGGAAGAAAGAGGTATTCGATGATGATTGGCGATTGGGAGATACGTACAACACCGCGATCGGCCAGTATGGATTCCAAGTGACGCCGCTGCAGGTCGTCCGGTTCATCGGCGGTATCGCGAGCGGAAAACTCGTCGTCCCGCAGCTGCTTGCAGGAGGGCAGGGAGCAACGACGGACCTCGGCATCAGCGAAGCGCATCTGAAGATCGTGCGTGAAGGCATGCGCGCAGCGGTGACCGACGGCGGAACGGCACAAGCGCTCAATATGGGCGGAATAGATATCGGCGGGAAGACCGGTACCGCGCAGGTGGGGAATCGCAATCAGTATATGAATTCGTGGGTGGTCGGTTTCTGGCCGTATGATAATCCGAAGTACGCGTTCGCGGTGGTTTTGGAGAAGGCGCCGGCGAATACGCTTTCGGGTGCATCACCTGCCATGGCACCGTTCTTCCAATGGCTGCGGGACAACAAGCCTGAGTACGTGCGTTGATTTTGATATATCGCGGCGGGGAGTATAGTTCGGATACGGACGAGTGATCGTCCTGGAGATCTTTGTATACGAAAAGGAGGAACGACGAGGAGAAACCCTGTCGTGATCATGCGGCAGGAATCTGAAAGGAGACAGGCAATGAAGCGATTGCTGGCGGCTTTCGCTTTTGTGTTGGTGACGGTGTCGGCCTATGCCGAACCGCCACGCCCGTATAACTGCCTCACGTCGAAGGCCGGATGCGAGATCGTGATCCGCATCCCCGACGGCCAACCGGGGCAGATCCTCAAGTTCGAGACCTGCAAGCCTTCATGCGACCCCGCGTATCCGGAGCATCCTTTCAAACCGGGGGAATGCTTCAAGACGTGTGATCGCAATCATAAGGAGCGAGGCTGGGAGACTCATTACATCACTCCTCCTGACGGTGAAGTCTGCAGGAACCGTGACGGCATCGATGAGGCGCTGCGCTGGATCGAGCAGCATAGACCTGGATGGGTCTGGGCCGGCTCGGGATGCGTCATGAACCGATTCGCGGATATGTGATACGAAAGGCCGAGACGATTGTCTCGGCCTTTTTTTGCAGCTTGCGTATAAATGGGGGCAGGATACAATACGGACGCCTCTCATTTTTCTATGATCGCAGACGAAAACACCTATCTCTCTCGCGAGAAATTCGACGAGCTTACCAAGGAATTGGAACACCTGAAGACGGTGCGCCGCCGCGAGATCGCGGAGCAGCTCGAATACGCACGCTCCTTGGGCGATCTTTCAGAGAACGCCGAATACGAAGAAGCGCGTAACCTCCAGGCTGCGACTGAAGACCGCATCCGCGCCGTCGAAGAGCAGCTCTCCCGTGCACGCATCATCGAACACACCAAGGGCTCGAACGTCTCCCTCGGTTCGCACGTCACCATCCAGAAGATCGGCGAGAAAGACGAGCACACCTACGAGGTCGTCGGTTCCGCGGAAGCGAACATGCAGGATCGTAAGATCTCGCATCTCTCCCCGCTCGGCTCCGCGCTCATGGGCAAGAAGAAAGGGGATCAGTTCTCCTTCAATACGCCGAAGGGTGCTCAGAAGTACAAGATCGTTGCGGTCAAATAAAGACTCGCTCGCGGAGTATGCAAAATACTTCTCTCGGGTCGCTATCTGCGCCTGCTGGCGCAGCGCTCAGTCTCGGCCCCGTCGGGCCTGCGAAGACCCTCGTGAAGTATTTTGCACACCCCGTCTCGCTTCGTTTGTGAGGAATGCGAATTCAGAAATACTGTACTTTGTACAGTTATCCACTTGCGTAAGCGGGACTATACGCTACGCTTCCTGCATTAGTTGCTAACAAACGTGCGCAATATGCAAAAGTGGCTTCCCGTAATCGGGCGTGTGCTCATCGGTCTTCTCTTCCTCGGAGGTGCGATGAAATTTATGAATATCGCCGGAACGACGGCGTTCATCGCTTCTGTCGGTCTTCCGATGGCAACCGTGGTGTTCTGGCTCTCGACCCTGCTCGAGGTCGGCGCAGCGCTCGCGATCATCTTCGGTTTCAAGACGCGCATCGCGGCCTGGGCGCTCGTGGCATATACGTTCCTCACGATCGTCTTCTTCCATAATCCGATCGCGGATCAGATGCAGCTGACGCAGGCTCTGAAGAATCTTGCGATCATCGGCGGCCTCCTGCTTCTCATCGTCCATTCGGACAAGAAGGAGATCGCGTAAGCGGATCTCTCGTTGGTTTCGGAAATGCGCGGCCGAAAGGCCGCGCGTTTGCTTGAAGAAGCAGGTGTTTTGGGTGATACTGCCCGCACGCGCCTTTAGCTCAGTTGGTTAGAGCGTTCGATTCACATTCGAAAGGTCTCAGGTTCGAATCCTGAAAGGCGCACCCGTCGTGTGACGGATGCTCGTGTCTTGTGTCGGGCCGTAGTATACCGGTAGTACGTGCGATTCGGGTTCGTAAAGACCGGGTTCGATTCCCGGCGGCCCGACCAAAGACATGATCCCGATCGGCTTATAGCAACCAAACCCACCAAAAAGAAGAACGGTCACAAGAAATTCTGGAAACTCGGTGTCGAGGAATTCAACACCGCGCATTTCGATATCTCTCCGGAGGGGGAGCTGGTGGTGCGCGAGGGCAACTACCAGTACAACATCCATAAGATCGTAAAGAAGTTCGGCACGTCCACCGAGATCGCGTTCCCGACCATCATCGAGAACCGCGTGCGCGATCTCATCGAGACCTTCAACGCATACATCAAGATCCTCGGTTACAAAGGGAAGTTCCACTACCACTATCCGATGAAGGTGAACCAGAACAAGGAGTTCGTGCTTCCTGCCGTCGCAGAGGGCGCGAACCTTGATGTCGCAAGCGCGAACGAGCTCTATCTCGTGAAGAAGATGATCGAGAGCGAGCGGTTCAATGCGAAGATCCGCGTGACGTGCAACGGCCCGAAGACGCCGAAGTACATGGATCTCATCGAGGAGCTGCGCGGCAAGGGGCTCAACGTGGTGCCGATCATCGAGGATTATGTGGAGCTCGAGCGCATGAAGAAGTTCGACGGTCCCGTCGGTATCCGCGTGAATCTCGATGTGAAGATCAAGGCGCACTGGGATAAGAAGTTCAACCGCTTCGGATTCACCGAAGACGAACTCCTGAAGCTCGGCAAGGTGCGCAACCTCACCATCCTCCACTACCACATCTCGAGCCAGATGGAATCGACGGATTCATTCGCAAAGCCGTTGAAGCGTGCGATCGAGCTCTTCGCGAAATTGCGCGAGAAGAATCCCGGACTCGACACCATAGATCTCGGCGGTGGTGCGGCAGTCCCGTATGAGAAGAAGCGCATGTATACCGGCAAATCGCTCATCCAGAAGATCGTAAAGACCGCGAAATCGCATGCCGACAAGATCGGCGTGCGTCATCCGCACATCATCGTGGAATGGGGCAGATATGTCGCGGCTCCCGCACAGATGACCATCTATAAGATATTGGCCGAGAAGACGATCGAGACGAAGAGCGACAAGCAATGGTATGTCATCGACGGTTCATTCATGAACGATCTCATCGATTCGTGGGCGATCCATCAGAAGTGGCACGTCGTCCCGGTGAACGCCATGCATGCGCGCAAGCTCGTGAAGACGTGGCTCGCGGGATCATCATGCGACAGCGATGACAAATACACGGCCGGTGGTACGCATATTCTTCTCCCGTCTCTCGAAAATGTTGAGGAGCTGTATGTTGCGATCCTCGACACCGGTGCGTATCAGGATCCTCTGGCATCACACCACTGCCTTCTCTCTTCACCGGCGAAACTCGTCGTTGCAAATGGGGAGATCAAGCTCGCACGTAAGCGGGAGCTGCCGGAAGATGTAGGTAAGCTTTTCGGGTGGTAACATACGCCCGATAAAACGGGCCGTAGTATACCGGTAGTACGCATGCATGGGGTGCATGTAGATCGGGTTCGATTCCCGACGGCCCGAAAATAGCAAAGCGATTTTCGGGCTGCAGCGATATGCCGGTGGCATGTCGCGGCGGGAATCGAAGGGCGGAGCGGGGCCCGCATCAGCGGATGCGGGTGCGAGCCGGGGTCGCGGAAATTTCCGAGCGTCGGCGAGGAAATTATCCGTGACCGATTCCGACGGCCCGAAAAAAGTGGGGTATACTTTTGTTCATGAATCGGGGATTCCTGATAATCGCGCTTTTCCTTGCGATCGGCATCGGCATGTACTACTACCTGCAGCCGCAGGGTGGCGGGATCGCGAGCGGCGATACCGTTGATGTCATCATCCAGAACCGGCACATGGAGCCGTCGGTAATCCGTACGGAAAAAAGTTCGACCATCACGCTTGTGTTCCGTACCGATGAGGAAGGCACGGTGCTCGTCGAGGATTACAACATCACTGCAGTGACGGCGCTCGGTCGTTCCATCGATATGACCATACCGGCACGCCGATCGGGGACATTCCCGATCGTGATGTATCCGCTCTCCGCACCGAAGCAGAAGATCCAGATAGGGACATTAGAGGTGGCTGAGCCACGCCGAGGCTGGTGATATGCGACGCTTGCTCCGCTACGTACTCTTCATCGCACTCGCACAGGCCGCGGGACTTATCGGTACCATCTTCACGATGGATGCGATCCCGACCTGGTACGCATCGCTTCAGAAGCCGTCTTTCGCTCCGCCGAACTGGGTGTTCGGTCCGGTGTGGACGACACTCTACACACTCATCGGTATCGCGGGCGCTCGCGCATGGGAGCTGCGGACGCGCAAGACGAACGCGGACCGCGGTCTCACCTGGTTCTGGATCCAGCTCTTCCTGAACGCGATCTGGTCGCCGATCTTCTTCGGTGCGAAGAATCCCGGTCTCGCGCTCATCGTGATCGTCTTCATGTGGCTCACGATCGCCATGACGATCCGTGAATTCTGGAAGGCAGAGAAGCGAATGGCGCTGCTGCTTATCCCGTACATCGCGTGGGTCTCCTTTGCTACAGCTCTGAATTACGCGTACTGGACGCTGAACTAGGGCGGAGGCGAGTCGGGACGGTGCGTGTGCCTCTCGAGGGGTCTTTCGCAGCGCGTCGGCGCGAGAAGGCGAATTTTTCAGAGAAAACTTACACGACCCGAGAGAGGTATGCGCACTGCCTCGCGAGCGAAGCTTTTTCATGAAGGTGCGGGTTGCTCATCTTCGATACCTTCGTATCATCGGGTTACGGGCGTCAGGAATTCCTGACGATATCGTCATACCTTGTATAGCAGCTAAGCAGTGAGGAGTATGCAGCAGTCAGTCAAACAGAACATCCATCCTCACGCGCAGCTGTGGGATGCCGGACTCATCTCTCTCCGTGAACTCGAAGCGGAGCGGGGCATCCTTGCGTCGGGGCGCGATGAAGTCTACGGCTGCATCTTCGGTAGGGATTCGCTCATCACCAGTCTCACGCTTCTCGATGTCTACGATCGCACGGAAGATACCTACTTCCTCCACCTTGTCCGTAAGGTACTTCTCAATCTCGCCGAATTGCAGGGCAGGGAAATAAATATCGAGAGCGGCGAAGAACCGGGGAAGATGATCCATGAGTATCGTCCTGAGCGGCACGAGCATCTCACGCAGCATGCGGAAAGCCCGTGGTATCTCTATCCGGATTCCGTGATGCGCAACTACGACACCGTCGATGCGACGCCGCTTTTCCTCATGGCGGTGCATCGCTACTACCGCGCGACCGGTGATCGCGCCTTCATCGACGAGCTGTTGCCGAACGTGCATGCGGCACTGCGATGGATCGAAACATACGGTGATTCGAATGGGGATGGCTTCATCGATTATCGTTTCCATCCGGAGAGGAAATACGGAGGACTGGTCACGCAGAGCTGGATGGATAGTGCGGAGTCGGTTTTCTTCGAAGAGCGCGATGAGAAGCCGCACTATCCGATCGCGCCGGTGGAAGTGCAGGCGTATACCTATCATGCACTCCGCGCATGGGCTGATTTCTTTGCCGGTGATGACGGCTTTCTCTCGGAGAAGCTGAGTACACGCGCGGATGATCTGAAGAGGAAATTCGGTGCAGCGTTCGTCGTGGAAGAGAAGCGCGGCCGCGTCTCGCTCGCATTCGCGCTTGATGGCGAAGGACGGCAGCTCGTCTCGCCGCGTTCAAGCATGGGACATTGCCTGTGGGCATCGTGGCAACCGGAGCAGGGAGCGATGCCGGATTCCATTATCGATGCGGGAATCGTCCCTGACATCGCGCGTCGGCTCATCGCGCCGGATCTCTATGTGCCGCGTGCCGGTATCCGTACGCTGAGCGTCCGCTCGCGCGCGTACGATGCGGATAGCTACCACAACGGCTCCATCTGGCCTCATGATACCGCGATCGTCGCCGACGGACTCGAGAAAGTCGGTTTCCGTGAAGAGGCCAAGAGGGTACGCGCTTCGCTTATGAACGCGTATCGGCATTTCAATACGCCGCTGGAGCTCTTCGTGTACCGGCAGGGGGAGTATCGCGAGTACTGCGGACCGTCCGGCCAAGGAGCGTGCCGCAATCAGGCATGGAGCGTCGCTTCGCTCCTTGCGGTCTTGAAGAGTGATTAAAGCATCACGGAGTTACGCACATCGGGAAGGGTGGACAGGGCGGATTTTGCTATACTGCCGCTATGCAGGCCTTGAAGACCGTCGGACTCCTCGCTCTCGCCGCGGTGCTCGTGGTTGTCGGCATGATCGTCTACGGTCTCGCGCCGAAAATGTCGGCATCCATCCCGCAGCCGATCATCACGAATTTCCAGGAATGCGTTGCTGCAGGGAATCCGGTCATGGAATCCTATCCGGAACAGTGCCGCACGGCAGATGGCCGGCTCTTCGTGAACGATGACGGAGGTGCCGCCGGAGGCACGTTCCCCGCTCAGGGGGAGGGGATGGTGTTCAACGGTTGCGCGGTCGCCGGTTGCAGCCAGCAGCTTTGTGTCTCGGCGGATGAGGCGGCCACCATGGTGACGACCTGCGAATATCGTGCCGAGTATGCCTGTTATCGCGAAGCGTCGTGCGAACCGCAGGCGAACGGAAAGTGCGGCTGGACGGAAACCGCTGAGCTGAAGCAGTGTCTCGCGAATCCTCCGATGATCGAAGGCGGCCTTGAAGTGATGTAACCATGACTGAGCGCGATCGCAGCTTCTGGAACTTCACGGCGCTGATCGTCTTTCTATTGCTTCTTGCGCTCTCCACCTACCTCGTCCGGGTCTCTGGCGGCCTGCGCATGCTCTGGCTCTTCAATGCATTCGATCTTGTGGTCATCTCGCTCGCTACGTTCCGTTTCGCGCATCTTCTTACCTACGACAAGATCTTCGGATTCGTCCGCCATTTCTTCCTCGAGGAAAGTAGGGAAGGTGAGGCGAAGCCGACTCGTATCGCGAGCCGCGTCGTCTACGAGATGCTCGAATGCCTCTGGTGCACCGGCATCTGGTCGGCGCTTATCGTCTTCACGGTGTATCTTCTCGGCGTATGGGGCCAGTTCATCGTCGTGGTATTTGCGATCGCCGGTGCAGCTGCAATCCTTCAAGTCGCTACCAAGGCGCTGATGAAGGAGCGGATCTGATCGCGTCGTCTTTCTGTTTTTGTTAGGATATCTCGCGAAGGGCCGTTAGCTCAATTGGTAGAGCGTCCGCATGGCATGCGGAAGGTAACCGGTTCGATCCCGGTACGGTCCACCACAGCGCTTAATACTCCCCTCATGTGCTCTCGCTAGGGTAGACATAGGTCGAGATTATGAGGCCGGAAGGATTAACCATACGCGTATATGGCCGACATGGAACGCGAAGGTGGAGGACGCGGATTCGCCAGCCTGACACAGGAAGAGCGACGCGAGATCGCTTCGAAGGGCGGCCGCAGCCAAGGGAAGGAAACGAATCCTGGCAACTTCGCCAACAACCCGTCACGTGCCGCTGAAGCGGGACGCAAGGGTGGACAGGCGAGTCATCGCGATGAATAAGCCTGAAGGATGAGCCTCCGCGATGGAGGCTCGTTCTTTGCGTGCTAGAATCCGTGCATGCAAGGAAGCGTGCGCGGCTACCTCCTTTTTGCTACGACGATTTTTCTCAGCGCGTTCCTCCTCTTTGTCGTGCAGCCGATCGCGGGGAAATTACTGCTGCCGTGGTTCGGCGGATCTTCCTCGGTGTGGGCAACGAGCATGCTCTTTTTCACCAGCGTGCTTTTCCTCGGCTATTGCTACACCTACTTCCTCACACGGCTCCCGCTCGCGAAGCAGGTACGTATCCATCGCATCGCGATCGGCATAGGCGGCGTCGCCGCACTCGTATCGCTTTTCATATGGCAGGGGCTCTTCCCGTCGCTCGATTGGACGCTCTCGAGCGCACTGCCTCCGGCACTCAAAACGCTCGCCGCGCTGCTGTTCGGAATCGGTATCCCGTACTTCCTCCTCGCTACGACGGGGCCGCTTATCCAGTTCTGGTACGGCATCTCGTCGGCAAAGGAACCCTATAAGCTCTATGCGATCTCGAATGCGGGCTCGCTCCTCGCGCTGGCGAGCTATCCGTTCGTGGTCGAGCCGTTCGCGCTCTTGGCCGAGCAAGAGACGATCTGGTCGCTGCTGTTCGTCGTATTCGCCGCGCTTCTGCTCGTCATCATGCGCGACATCCGCGGCGTCGTCCCTGAACCAGCGGTGAGCGAAAGTATCGAGCAGCCGCGGATGCTGCTGTGGGTACTCTACGCAGCGCTTCCGGCATTCATGCTGGTTGCCACGACGACGGAAATCACGCAGACCATCGCACCGCTACCGCTTTTGTGGATCATCCCGCTGTCGCTCTACCTGCTTTCTTTCATCTTTGCGTTTGCCGGATATCGCGGGGGTATGTTCGTGCCGATCCTGCTGCTCGCATCTGCGTATGGCGCATGGGAATACGTCGACACCATCGCGCCGGGGATCGAGTGGCGCATCCTTTTCGATTGCGCCGTCCTCTTCTTCCTCGCATGGCATGCACATGCACATGTCTATCGTCTGCGACCAAGTGTGGCGCAATCGCCGAAGTTCTACATGCTGGTCTCGTTCGGCGGCATGCTCGGGACGCTCCTCGCGAGCGTCGTGCCGCCGCTGGTGTTTCCGGATTACTACGAATTCGCGATCGGTCTCGCGCTCTCGGCCGCCGTCGCATTCCATATTTCTCCGGCGCCGTGGCTGTTTCGATCCAGCGATGTGCGGCTCTATGCGATCCGTGTCGCGCTCACGAGCCTCGTGGTGACGCTCATCGCCTATGCACTTTATGCGAACATCACCGAACGACGCGATGCAGGCTACACGCATATCTCACGCAACTTCTACGGCACGGTGAAGGTGTACGTGGATCAGGGATACCGTTCGCTCATGCACGGCATGACGCTGCACGGCGTGCAGGTGACCGATCCGGAACTCGAATTCATCCCGTTCGCGTACTACTCGCCGGAGAGCGGCGCCGGCAGGGCGATCATGTATTCGCGTCTGCGTAATCCTGATGATTCGCTCTCCATCGGCATCCTCGGCCTCGGTGCGGGTATGACCGCCGCGTACTGCACCCCGAAGGACCGCTTCGTGTACTACGAGATCGATCCGCGCGTGGAAGGAATCGCACGTGAATATTTCACGTATCTCTCGCGTTGTCCGCAGGTGGAGATCCGCTTGGGTGACGGCCGCATCCGCATGGATCAGGAATATCGCGAAGGAACGAAAGGGAACTATGACGTCGTCCTTGCCGATGCGTTCGCCGACGATACGATTCCGGTGCACCTCATCACGAAGGAGGCGATCCAGCGATATGTCTCCCACTTGAAAGACGAGCAGGGGATCGTGGGTATGCATATCTCGAATCGCTATCTCGATATGCTGCCGGTCTTGATGGCGATCGCGCAGGAAGAAGGGCTTTCGCTCCTCGATGTATACACGAACAGCGAAGTGAGCGGACAGATGACGAATTCGCACTGGGTGCTGCTCTCGCCATCTCCTGAAACGTTCACGGCAGAGATCTTCAAAGACGCCGCGACGCCGCTGCCGGAGAAACGGGTGCGTGCGTGGACGGATAGCTACAGCAACCTGCTCTCGGTCTTGGATATCCGGTAGGTGTTTACGGGAAAACGTCCTGTGGTAGAGTCCAAACAGCGGGTAGTCACAAAGGAGATAGGAAATGACCACTAAGAAGCGGACCGGTGTCCGAGCGCGAGCGCGCGAGTTTGCGGAATACATCCTTGAGATATCAGCCTCTCCAAAGGATTGGAAGAAGTTCTGCGACGAGGCCGAGAAAAGCCTCAAGAAGGAGGCGCGCGGTCTCGAGAAGAAGACCCATCTGCGTCAGGCGCGACGACTCCGCGCCATGGCAGGGTCGTTCGAATCCCTTTCATTCTGCGGGTATTGAGAGATCGGGGCGGCGCATCGGCGTCGCCCTCTCTGCTTGACGGTCTCCATCAAATAGGGCAAAACTACTGCGGTTTGAAAGGGAGGATCCCCATGAGGGACATCGTATACATCCTGGCCGGCATGGCGTTCCTAGCCCTGCTCGGCATGGGTGCCGCTAAAGCCGATTTGAAGCACGATCTGCAGGCGCGTATCGTCATGCTGAAGGATCGCGTGATCTTCCAGCAGATGCAGCGTTGCCCATCGCAGCCGAAGGCGGGCGAATGCTCGCATGACGCGACGGTGATCATCCAGGCGCTCGATACCGTGCAGGCCGAAAACGAAGAGATGGGTTTCGGGCCGTATGGTTCGGAAGATCCCGGCGTCCGCGCGTATCTCGATCATCAGTTCGGTCTGCAGATGCAGGCATTCGAGGAGTTCAGGAGGAAATATCCTTCGCAATAACTAGCGCCCCGGAACGGAAGTTCCGGGGCGTCTTTCAGTGCATCTCTTCGAGGTGATGCTGCGGCGCATCGATGAGCGCGATCACCATCACGCCCGCGAAAAGAGCCCCTGCAATGATGAGTGCGAAAACAATACGTACATTTCGATCCATGCATTACTCCTTTCTTCCCTGACGGTATTCGTTCACTGGGGATGTGTCAACTTCACAGATGAAGCGCGCATGCTATCCTAGCGACTTCGCCTATGGGCGGAATACAGGAGGAACGAATGAGGACGATCTTTCTCGGTGTCGGCATGTTCGGCGTCGCGGCATTCGCTATCGCTTTCTCTCCGAAGATGCATCTGAGCATGGGGGATCCCGTGCTCACGGCAAACGGACTACGCGTCCCGCAACCACGTGAGAAGCGTGGTCCGCGGATGCCGACGCGATGCCCGAAGTCGGAACGGATGGCGCGGCAGCGGCAGACCGATCGGCGCGATGCGGTGCTTCGGTACTCTTGATAGACGGCGGCATGCTTTCGCATGCCGCCTTTTCATATGCAAAATCTCCCGCACGTGGTGCGGGAGATCTGGAGGGAACTCGCGTCAGCCGCGAGAGCCGATAGTCGGACTGTCGCCGCAGTCATCATCATCGAAGACGTCCTGACCGATCCTGTCTCGCTCGGATTGAGCGGTTTTCGGTAGGGGACTGTAGCCGTTGTCCGTCTCGGTAAGCTGAGTCTTTGGCATCGTTTCCTCCGTTTGTTATATGCCAGAAATCACTATACTCCCGCTATTTCCCGCTGTCAGGCCTTCGGAGTGCATAATTCCATACATGTTGACTATCAGCAAATAATGTGATAAAATACAAGCAGGTGGGGTTACTGCAACAGGAGATGGCAATGAAAACAACTCTCGCCGCAATCGTGTTGGCCGCAGTCGCCGGATACTCGGCAGCGGGTGATCCACAGCAGGAGATGAATCGGGTCTTCAGCGACCTGACGAACCTCACGCTGATCGGTACCGCAGAACGAGAGCAACGATGCTCGAAGTCGGCGGAGAAAGACGGCTGCAGATCGGCGTTTGATCAGCTCATCACTCAGACGTTCGATGCGGAGAGTAAGTTCTTCCAAGCGGCTCGTGCTGCTGCAGCCGGAGATTACGCCCGTCGGGATGCCCTCTTCTCGGAGATGAACCAGGCGTTGCGTGATGGACGAGCTGAACTCGAACGACTCAAATCCCTCCATGTTCCGTAGCGTCAGATGCTACTGCAGACGGGGCTCACATGAATCGCGGCAGGTACAAAGCACCTGCCGCTTCTTCTTTGCAAAATGTCCGGAAATATTGCTTAATATCTCCAGACTCGAAATCGATGGAGGAAATTGATGTTTCGAGCACTTTCAGTACTTCTTCTCTTCCTTTCCACGGTACCTGCGGGTGCGGTGGAGGCGACAGAGAGCGAAACCGGCAAATCGCCGGCGCAGCATCTCATCGTCCAGCGATCGGTGACGTTCGCGTTCGCGCAGACACGCGCGACCGTGAGCGGTCTCATGATGACGGCGAAACAGATGGCGGACGAACTCTGTCAGCAGACCGAAGAACCGATCAGTTGCACGCTTGCCTTCAAGGCGTTGCATTACGACGTGGAGCGATTGGAAGTGGATCTCGCCCGTCTTGATGCGCAAGCGCTCGCAGCCTCGCTCACGCTCGATCGGAATCTCTTCGATATCGAGCGAGCGCAGATCGAGAAGCAGTGTGCGAAGTACGCGATGGAGATCGAGCGACTGACGGAACAGTATCCGCTCATCCCGCTCGGTCCCTGACGCAGCGGCAGGTGCTACGCACCTGCCGCTTTTCTGTTGCGGAATATCACAGGGAAGGTATAACTACGCGCGGTCAGTCCCAAAAAAGGAGGAATGAATGAAAACCATTGTGGCGGCACTGATGTGGTGTCTCTTGGTCGTAGCTCCTGCGGTAGCGCACGAGGAGCCGGGAGATGAGTACAACTCGATGATCGCGAGTCTGGAAAGCATCGGCGAGAAGTTGCGGGACTTCGAGTGTCCCTCGGACGATCACGGCAGTTCTCAGGACGGCACCTGCGATGATCTGCGTGTGCAGTATCAGGAACAGGTGAACATCCTTATCGGCAAGGCCGAGAAGAACATCGAGACCGGCGGTACGAGCTACGAGGAGTACAAGAGCCTGTTCGACGAGCATCTCGAGCTCTCCAACGATGTCGACGCGTTCGTCGGTGAATGAAAATGGCGGCAGGTGCTTTGCACCTGCCGCCTTCTTTTGTGGAGGGATTACTTCGCGTCCTTCCAGACGCCCTTGCCGTCCTCGATGACGCAGACCTGCTTGAGCGGCTGGCCGTCGATGCTCGTGTCGATCGTCTTGGCGCCTTCCGAATAGACCATGTCGCTGTCGACGCAGTCGGTCGGCTGGCGCGTCGCGCCGGTAGCTTCGGCATGATCGTCACAGGCGACGGCGCCGGCGAAGGGGATCGAAGTCGCAAGAATCGCAAGCATTCCCAACTTAGACATTCGTACCTCCAATAGGAACTGAGACAACCTCAGCGGGGATATAAAAACATTATTCGACAATTATGTCAAACAAGAGGTCGTTGCTCTTTTGCCGGTAAGGCGTATAACTACGGCGGTCATCTCAAGGAGGAAAACATGAGATTGCTCGCCCTTGTCCTGCTCTGCTTCACGGCAGTAGTAGCGAATGCGCAGGATGGTGATCGGCCGTTCTGGCCGAGTGAAATGAAGAAGATCCACATCACGCTGCAGGGGATCAAGTCCCGTTTGGGATTCGTCTCCTGTATCCAAGACGGCCACCCGTCGAAGTATGAACTCGACTGTGACGCAAAGCATACGGCGCTGCAGAAGCAGGTCGACGAGATGCTTGCCCGTATCGAGGAAGTGGCGCGTCCGGGAGCGTATGCAGGTGAATCTGCATACCAATCCGCACTGAAAGATACCGAGGCCGCGGCACAGCTCCTCGAAGAGGATTGCGAGAAGCTGCTTCTGGAACTAGAGTCGGAAGAATGAAACAAGCGGCGGTTGCACAGCAATCGCCGTTATCTTTTTGTGCCACAATCATGCGGTATACTGTGATTGTGTTCGCGGAAATCGGGTATACTCCGTTCATCCTAGCTTCATCGTCATATGATGAAATTACTCTTCACGACGCATTTCCAGTCTCGCATGGTCGAGCGAGGGATTGACATCGATCACCTTAAGCAAGCCATCAAGAATCCAGACTTTACAAGAGACGCATATGAAGGTAAAATACTAGCCCGTAAGAAGATCGACGAAAAGCGTGTCATTGAAGTCATATACTTCAAGCAGGGGTTCAAAGACGCCAATAATCCAGTCATCGTCACCGCCTACTATCAGCCCATTGAATAACAAGCATATGAAAATCGATTTCGACATGATGGCAGATGCCGTATACGTCAATGTCACCGAAGGAAAGGTGGCGAAGACGGTGAAGACCGAAGACCGGTTTCTTGTCGATTTGGACAAAGATGGCAATGTTGTCGGGATCGAGATTCTTCAAGCTTCGGCACAACAGGAACTCATCGACAATCTGAATGGTCGCGTCGCGAACGGTGTTCCAGTGAATATCCAGAACAACACCCCTGTCGTTGCATAAGTACGACTTTCAGATTTTGAATAGCGGCGGATGCGAATGCATCCGCCGCTATCTTTTTTGTATATGTGATGTGTGGTGCCGCTTTTGATAAAAACGCCTTTCGTGTTCAAAAATATTTCCTTCATTTTTCCGAGAGAAGAAATTGACGAGAAAAAGAAAAAATTATGTGCAATGAAAAACTGTGGATTTCATGTTCGCGTCATTTTCAGTTCATTACTATCATCACAGTGTCTTCAAGAGTTTGCGGGGAAACAACGAAGACACTCCGCAAATGCTGTACATCAGCTTCATTACAAGCTCAATGAGCTCTTTCGAAGAGCCGTCCCGCCTGCGCGACTTGTTCGCGAGGCGCGACGGCTCTTTGTCGTGAGCGATTGTCAGGGAACTAACGGTCGATCCCGACAAGGAACCAATTACAAGAATTACAAAAATTAGACACTTACAAAACATATGACAGGAATACTCAACGCACGCATCGTCGCGTCTATCGCGATGCTCGTGTTCGTGGGAGCTGCGATCGCGGCTTCCACTGGTGCATTCTTTTCGGATACGGAAACCTCGACGGGTAATACATTTACGGCAGGCGATGTTGATATTACGATTACTGACCTGAGTCATCTCTACACTGGTGGGGGTGTGTCGCCGGATCAGCCGACCTACACCAAGAATGGCTTTTCATTCGCGCTTGGCGACCTGAAGCCACTCGATAGCGGTACGGTTACGTACAATCTTGGAAACGGTACGAATGACGCATATCTCTGCGCGGCAGTCGTCGAGACGGGCAACAACGAGAATTCGCGCTTGGAACCGGAAACGGAAGCAGGCGATGTGACCGATGGCGCAGGAAATGGCGAACTCGGCCAATTCCTTTCATTCAAGTTCGGTACGACAACAGGAACTCTTAATGGTCAGTGGCAGTCGCTTGGCGTGATTGCGGCAAATGGCGCGACTTCGACCGGCATCGGTTACTGCTTCGGTACATACGTCGGCGGTGTATGTCAGGCAAGCGCACTCCCGAACATCAATCGCGCACAGACAGACTCGATTACAGCTGACGTTCTGTTCTATGCTGTTCAGACACGAAATAATCCTGGTTTCCAGTGCTCACAGCTTCCGCCGGCGACTGGTACAACGACGCCTCCGACGGTACAGGTTGGCGCTGCGCTTGCAACTTATGCAGCGCCTAGTTGTTCAGTAACGGTGACAGGATCTAATTCCATCCAGGCGGCTGTCAATGCTGCATCGTCAGGACAAACGGTTTGCGTAGCTGATTCCTATGACAGGACAGGTGATAACACGGCAATTCGAATTGAAAATTCCGGAGTAACTCTTGCTGCGGTTACGCGCGGTATTGATCTCGATGTTCCTGTGGTCTTGAGCGCAAGCGGCGTCACCGTAACTGGTTTTGACGGTGTAATTGGCCAGGCTGAAAGTCCGGCTGAACAGGCTGCCTTTTATCTCGACAACGATGCCTCGGGATTTTCTCTCACCTTCAATACGGTGACAGGTGGAACGGGCGCTGCCATTCTGACGGAGACAGGCGCTGCACTTGGAGGTGGATTGATTGCAAACAATGTTCTTAGTGGTGCGACTCAGGGAGTCTACACAAATCCTCATACCGGAGTATTTATTATCGAATACAACGACATCGATAACAATGTCGCAGGTATCGCAGGCTTGATGGGTGCAACGGTTCGTTACAACGAATTCGAGCACACAAGTGCAGCTCAGGAAGCGATTGGGGTGGATTCAACGATCGATAGTAATCCAGCTACGGTTAGCTTCAATAACTTCTTAGGTGACACACGAGTCAACACTTATGGCTCCATTGTTGGCGACCTTAGTGCTGAAAACAACTTCTGGGGCCCTAACGGGGGTGCTGCACAAACAGGTGGATCGGATGAAGTGGACTTCACGCCACAGGCGGGTGCTGCTTACGCACATAAATAGTCCTCTCTAGCCTGATCCCGCCCTTACCAAAAGGGCGGGAGGGGCTGTAGAGGATACAGCGCCACTTTATTAATTCGGGGGTGAGATGGGGTTGGGGCCCCATCGCAAGGCCGGAGGAGCTTGGCTCCGAGGCGGGGTCGCGGAAGTTTTCAGTAGAAAACTATCCGTGACTTAAATAAAAAACATTATGAATCTGAACTTATCAAGAATCGCTTTGTCGTTGATGCTCATCGTCGGAGCAGGTGGGGCAATCGTGAACGGTACTTCTGCGTTCTTCTCCGATACGGAGACCTCACAAGGAAACACCTTCACCGCAGGTGCAATCGATCTCAAGGTGGACCACACGCTGCAGACCTATAACGGGAACCTCGTCGGCGGGAGTCTCACGATCGTCTCCGACACGCAGACGACCGTGAATGGTGATCCGGCCATCGCACTCGCATTCGTGCATCCAGGATGGACGGCGACCGGAGAAATCCCGGGCGCGACGTGGATATGGGGTACGCAAGGACCGACAGACCCGACCACGGATGAATCCTTTACGTTTACCCGCACCTTCAACTGGAGCGGCCCTGCAACAACGGCGACACTCCAGGTCGCGGCGGACAATTACTACGACGTCGACCTGAACGGACAGGATGTCGGCGCGGAACTCGCTGATGAGAATAACTTCCAGGCGGGCACGTACGACACCTACGATGTCTTGACCAAGCTCGTTCCGGGCGTGAACACGCTTACGTTCGTCGTTACGAATAAGGGCGTACCCGGCTCGAACGGGCAGAGTAATCCCGCCGGGCTCCTCTTCAAGCTCGTCATCGACGGACCGGCAACGACCTGGACGGAGAAAGACCTCGCATCCGGCGATGTCTTCTGGAACTTCAATGATGTGAAGCCGGGGGATAGCGGTACGAACGTCATCTCGCTCCATGTGTACGACAACGATGCGTATGCCTGCTTGATGGCGACGAACGTCGAGGACAACGAGAACTCGAATATCGAGCCGGAACAATCGGCAGGGGATACGGATACTCCGGAGGGCGAACTCTCTCCGTTCCTCAAGCTCTTCGTCTGGAATGACGGGCTTGCGGGCGATGGCGTCTACACGCCGGGCGAGACTATCGTCTATGGCCCTGACCAGCCGCTCAGTGGATTCAGCACAGCGCAGAAGCTTGCTCTTCAGGCGACGACCACGCAGTACATCGGCGCTGCATGGTGCTTCGGCGAACAGAACGTGGATGGCGGCGGTGTCATCACCTGCGATGGTTCGGCTGACGGATACAATGTGGCGCAAACCGATAGCGTAGTCGCTGACCTCGAATTCCTCGCGGTGCAGCAGCGCAATAACGCGAGCTTCCAGTGCCCGATGCCTGAGGAGCCGGAGCATCCGAACACAAGCCTCCTGCATGCGACGAAGATCGAGTGTCCTGCAGAGGCTTCACTTCCGAACTGGGGCAATAACGGACCGGACGTGACTTCGACGACAGCCGATGTATTCCTTGCCGCTCATCCTGAATGTAAGGAAGTGCCATGGGATTTCCAGTGGTCGACCTCTAATGTTGACCCAGATGACCATGCAGGCGTACTCGCCGGATGGACGACCTTCTCGGCTGGCAACCCAGCAGAGATTCCGGTCGGAGGCACCGTCTATGTGCGTGAGGTGTTCCAGCAGGGCTACATCGGATTTACCGGACAGAACACTGACCAAAGTAATTCCGCAGAACTGTACTGCAGCACGGACGTCATGAACTACGACAACTGGGAATGGGTGCCGACAGCAGCAGCGGGCGAGGATTACTACTGTGTTGCGTTCAACGTTCCTCAGCAATAGCCGCAATTCTAAGTAGGTAAGACCCATGCTTCGTCTCAAACTACCAGCACGCATAGTATTCACCGCCGGCATCATGTCGGTGGTGATACTTGCGTTCGGTTTCCGGACGGAGGCGACGGGCTTCACCTATGCGACGGGCAGCGGATTCAATCTCCGCATCGATTCGCAAGCGTTTTACAACGGACAGGCCGTCCCTTCGTCGACCTGGTCCTTGAAGAATCTCCAGCCGAATTCCGACAAATTCTTTAACTTCAATGACATCAAGCCCGGGGACAGGGGTACAACGACCCTCAGCTTCCATGTGAACAAGGATGCGTGGATCTGTCTCGATTTCGAGAAACTGAAGGAATATGAGAACGGGCGCAATGAGCCGGAGATGGCGGAAGATAGCACGGGGGGCGCAAACTCGGGGGAACTAGCGGATGGTACTGAATTCTTCGCCTGGTACGACGACGGCGGACCGCACCCAGGTGACGGCGTGTACCAAGTAGGTGAGCGGTCTATATTCGGTACCTCGACAGGAAAACAGGCGGCGACGAAGGTCTTTGACAACAAGACCTATGCGCTCGCTGATTCGGTATTCGGCACCGCATTCACCGCTTCGACGACGCGCTACGTGGGCATCACGTGGTGCGCGGGGGATCTGGCGGTGAACGTAGCAACGGCGGCTATCAGCTGCGATGCGACGAAGCTCGGCAACGAGGCACAGACGGATTCCTTTACGGTGGATGTCTCCATCCGCGCGGAAGGATCGAAGGACAACAAGAACTTCAAGTGCGTGAAGAAGGGAACGACCTGCGAATACGCCGGGCCGGTCAAGGTGAATATCACCAACAGCGCGACGGTGACGAACACGACGACCTCCAGCTCGAATACCGGTGGCAATTCGGCGGGCGCAGGCGGAACGGTCGTCACCGGCAACGCCACGAGTTCTTCAGCAGTGAAGAATATCCTGAACACGGTGAACATCCTCATCGGAGGAAGGAGTAGGTAACTATGATGAAAGCACTCAATTACATCTTCTACGGAATCTTCGTGACCATGATGCTCGCCATCGCGGGGCTTCTCGTGGCGTCGATGCTGCCGATTCCGGGGAATATCGAATTGAAGATCGTGAAATCCGGCTCGATGGAACCGACGATCCCGACGGGCTCCTTGGTCATCGTGAAGCCGATGCAGAGCTATGGGATCGACGATGTGATCACGTTCGGTGCTGATACGAAGACGGAAATCCCGACGACACACCGCATCATCGGGTACGAGAGTGATGCAGAAGGCCGCAGTGTCTTCCGTACGAAGGGCGATGCCAACGAGGATCAGGATGCGAATCCGGTACCGCGAGGGGAGGTCATCGGTAAAGTGGTCTTCCACCTGCCGTATGTCGGATTCGTATTGGATTTCGCGCGGCAGCCGCTCGGCTTCGCGCTGCTTATCGGCGTACCGGCGGCACTCGTCATCGTCGAAGAGGTGCTCACGATCACGAAGGAAGTGAAAGCCGCGCTGGTGCGACGCCGCAAGAAGGAAGAAGGTGATGAGGATACGGATGACGAACCTTCGCATGGCTCGGGCGGCACCCGATTGCGCGAAGTGGCAGCGGAGCGCACGGTGTATCTGCGCAAGCGCGCGATGGATGAGATCTTCGTACCGATGGTCTCGGAGACGCGCACGTGGGTACGTGAGAAATTGCCGCTGCCGAAGGATGCGTATGCGAGCGGCACGATCGCGGTCGGAGTTCTGGTAGGTATTTCCGTACTCACGACGGGTGGCATGCAGGGAACTTTGGCGTATTTCACTGATATCGAGACTTCGATCGGGAATGTCTTTCGTGCCGGTGAGTGGGGTGAAGAGGAGGAAGAGCAGCCGATAGAAGTCGCTCGCATGTTGGCACCGGAAGGCGAAGTGGCGGGCGCGGCGACGGAATCTGAGACACCAACAGAGATTCCTGCGGAAGAACCAGCCCCCGAGGAGGAGGAGGCGGCTCAAACGGCGCCAATTGAGCCGGTCGAGCCTGCTGCAGAGCCGGAAACCCCTGCCGAGAGTACCGGGGGTCAAACGGCGCCGATTGAACCCCCAGCCGCAGAAACCCCTGCGCCGGAACCGGCTGTTGAGGAAGCGATACTTTAGACCTATACTTCGTGTGGTCGCTCCCCGAGTGACCTGCGCAAACTTCGCACCTCTCTTCGGAGAGGTGCTTTTTTCTTGACTCCGTCCATGCTAAGGGATTAAGTACAGGAAGAAGGCACAAAGGAGGAACTGATGTATCGCATCGGAGTATTCCTGCTCGCGCTGCTCTTCGGCATCTCGCATGTCGAGGCGCGTGAACAGATACGGACTATCGGCACACAGCTTTTTGAGGCGGTCTCAGACGACGAACCGCCGACGCTTCTTGATCTCATCGTGATCGGCGTCGCCTGCGGCAGCTCAGCTGCTGCGGCCGGTCTCGAGATCGGGGATAGCATCATCGAGATCAACGGACACGAGATCCTGCAGAAGGAGATCTCGGCATACCTGCGTGCAGCACACGAGGTCGAATCGACCGAGAAGGCAGTGTTGAAGGTCAAACGACCGAGCGGCATCGTGCGCACGGTCACGCTCGTGCCGACACTCCATGACGATGAATTCAAATGCGGGAAACTGCTGCAGGATTCATAAACTAAGCCGCCCGTCAGGGCGGCTCTTTCTTGACGATATGAATACGTGCGGAGTAAGGTAGCGGAAGTGGAAACGGAAAGGAGATACCCATGCGTTTCTTCATCGCCTGTATGGCGCTCGCACTCTCAACGAACCTCGCGTCCTCGGAAAACGAGATGCGCCGCGGATTCGAGGTGAAGCTCATCCGCACGCAGCAGGGCTTCAAGCATCCGCAGTACGCGATCGTGACGAAAGTGTATTGCGAGAGCTCGGCGAAGCGGGCCGGACTTCTCTACGGAGACATCCTGTGGCGGATCGATGGCAAGCCTGTCGATTCGATGAGCGATGCGGAGTTCATCGTGGCGATCGCGCGTATCGAGCAGATCCCGTGGCTCGTCATCTCCGTGCGACGCGGGACCGAACATGGTCCCGTCCAGAAGGTGATTCATTTCCCGCCGCGCACCGGCGGATATGACTGTCCGGAGCAGGATATCTAGTACAAAAGAAGAAGGGCCATCCCGCTGGGATGGCCCTTTTGATTTCATGCCCGCCGTTCCAGTACCGTCACCAGCAGGCTGAGCGAGACGAGGATGGTGAACATGCCGATGACGCCGGATGTCGCGTGCGCGAACCAGCGCCATTCGTAATTCGTGAGCGCGGCGAGCGTCCCTAGTGCAAGCGCGAGAAACCCGAGCACACGCAGCACGCCGTTCACGTCGCGCGTCTTCCACGTGAGATAGGTGAAGAAGAAGCAGAGCGTCGTGCTGACAAAAAGGAATTTCTCCTCCCACGCTTCGAGCGCGTTGCCGCTGAGTTTCGCGATGCCGACGTCGAACATCTTGCATCCGATGTAGAACGCCACGACGCATCCGATCAGCTTCAATAGCTTCAATCTCAACCGCTGTCCGCGGGGAAGCGGGGCAGGTGCCGTGATTTCTATCATTTCGTAACCCTCCAAATGCAAAGAACAAAGCGGCACTATACCAGATGATAGTCAAGCGGGGGATTTGACGCTGAATAAATATGGTGGTATAAATTTTACGGACTTAGAAAGATAGTCCGTTTCTGAGATGCATAAGGAGAGATAGGAATGTTTGCAGCGAAAGCTTCCCAAAGCGCGCCCGCATTCGAGCACGTGATCGACGTGATTCAAAAACGCGTCGACGCTCTCTCGGAAAAAGACCTTCTTCCTCCGGAAGAGTGGTCGAAAACCGGGGCGTATGTCGGGGATTTGCCGATAAAGCATCGCAAGCTCTCAACGCTCATGAGGCAACTAAGTCTCGAGCTCGAGCCCCTGATGAAGGAGCACGAGAAGGAGCAGCGTTTCGTGCATTCCCAATTGGGGGCGCAAACGACGCTTCGGCGGCTTATCGACGTGTCATCGAAGAAAGATGTGCAAGAGAGCGTAAAGCGGCTCGAGCAGATCGAACTCGCGATAGCACCAATAAAAGGCGTTCGCGAAATCGTTCGCCTGATTTTCTGGCAGGATGTGAACGCGATGTTCTCGTGCTGGGAAAAGAACGTAAGCATCCAGCCTGACTGGTCGGTACGGACAGTCGAGGTCGAGGAGCCTGACTCTTCCGAATCGATCCTTTCACGTCTGTTCGGCCGGTAGGTCGGAGAGAGGAAATATCACCGCGCGCAGCGTAGCTGCGCGCGGTTTTATCATTTCATGAAGCATTTTCAATGCTTCCGCTTCATGTCTATTTCATCGCAGAAACCCTAGGCATTTTGTGTGGATAAGTGCTATTGCATGGAGTATAGTGGGGTATACTCTAATCCAGTGGGAGAAAGTGGGATTGGGATGGGCGATTAAACGTTGCGCGTCCATCTTGATCCCACAAGCCTCCCAAAAATAAGGTTTCAATCATGTTCATCGGCGAATACGAACATACTCTCGACGAGAAGAATCGCGTCAGCATTCCGAAGCACTACCGTACGGGCCTCGGAAAGAAGATGGTTATGACGCGTGGTTTAGACAACTGCCTTTTCGTATATTCACGTTCAAGTTGGGAGAAAGTCGCCGCGAAACTGCAGGAGCTTTCATTCGCGCAGGCAGACACGCGCGGATTCAATCGCTTCATCCTATCTGGTGCTGCGGAAGTCGAAGTTGACGCCGCGGGTCGGGTCCTCATTCCGGAGCACCAGAGGCAGTTCGCGAAGCTTTCAAAGACGGTCGTATTCGCGGGAGTATCGGATCGGGTCGAGATCTGGGATGCGGATGCCTGGAAGGCATACAAGTCTGAGATCGAGAAGAAGGCCGAGGACATGGCGGAGACACTCGGGCAGATCGGTGCACTGTAGTTGCGTCTGATAGTGATCTGGGGTAGCTAGAGGATTTGCATATCGTCATGCGCACGCGACGTCAACTATCCTCTAGCGACCCGATGTCACTTATCGGTGGTCATCGATCAGTTCTTTTACAGGAAGTAATCGAAAGCTTGCAGATCCGTCCTGACGACATCGTCCTCGACGGGACTCTCGGCGGAGCAGGGCATGCGCAGAGAATAGTGCACCTCCTCGGGATGAAAGGCGCATTCATCGGCATCGATGCTGATGCGGCGGCTATCGCCCGCGCGAAGGAGGCACTGAAAGACTCGGTCGCGAAGGTCCATCTCGTTGAAGGCAACTTCCGTAATACGGGCATGTATCTCGATAATCTCGGGGTCACGCACATTACGAAAGCGCTTTTCGACCTCGGTTGGAGCGGATTTCAGCTTACGGCAGGACGAGGGTTCTCGTTTTTGCAGGATGAGCCGCTTCTCATGACGTACGACGAAGATCCTACCGAACACACGCTTACGGCGAAGCTCGCCGTGAACACGTGGAAGGAGGAATCGCTCGCCGACGTTATCTACGGCTGGGGAGAAGAACGGTACGCGAGGCAGATCGCCCGTGGTATCGTTAAAGCGCGCACGACGAAGAGGATTGAGACGTCGAAGGAACTGGCGGAAATCATCCGCGAGTCGGTTCCTGCTTTTTATCGCCGGGGGAAACTGCATCCCGCAACCAAGACTTTCCAGGCACTCCGCATCGCCGTTAACGACGAGATGGGGGCGCTCAAATACGGCCTTTCAAGCGCGTTCCAGAAGCTCGCGCCGGGAGGACGGATGGCAGTCATCACCTTCCATTCCATCGAAGATAGGGAAGTGAAGCGGATGTTCCTCGAGTGGGCGCAAAACGGAAATGCAGAACGCATCACGAAATCGCCGCTTAAGCCGAGTGCCGAGGAATTGAAAGCGAATCCCCGTGCGCGAAGCGCCAAGCTCAGAGTACTTCAGAAAATCTAACTAATCAGAACGCCAAGCTGACAGGGAAACCAGCTATGCACCGAAAAGACAATCACATTTTCATACGAGTCAACGCTCTTCCGGGCGAACACTACCTTTTGCATGTCCTCATTTTGGGCATCGTGCTCACGATCGTGGGCTACACCTACTTCGTTTCTCTTTCCATCTTCAACGTTATTGCACACAAGGAAGCTATCGCCGCAAGCGAGAAGCTCCAGAGCGAGGTCGGTCTTCTCGAGCAGGAATACTTCGAATTGACCAAGGCAATCACGCCGGCAATCGCCAGCAATCTCGGCATGACTAAGACTTCGGACACCACGTTCGTCCGCAAGCCGGGCGCCGTCGGTTCCGCACAGGGTG